>CAZKVF010000305.1:0-5602 GCA_964556085.1 uncultured Solibacteraceae bacterium | reverse complement strand
GGCCATGCACAGTAAAAAATGAAAATGCGATCTCATGGCCGTGTCCTAGTGAGGCGGGTTGATCGTACCGGTGCCTGCCGTGATTCCGATCGGCCCTGACCCGGATGCCGTTGAACCGCTGGAGCTGCCGCCTTTATGCGTGGCGGCGATTATGCCGCCCGCAGCCGCTCCCCCAATCACGGCAATGATGGCGATCCACTTCCCGGTGTGCCCTCCACCGCCGCGACCGCCGCCGGTCGCGGCACTCGGGCTCGCGCTGCCTCGGCTCACCTGGGTCGTCGAACTTCCAGTGCCTTGCACCGTCTGATTGATGAACCCCCGCGTGTTTACGCCGCGGTAGGAGGCGGTCACCAGGATCTGCAGCCGCCCGGGAATCCCGTTGGCGCGCAAGCCGGTGGCCGTGGCCATTCCGTTCTCGTCCGTCAGCACGGTCAGATTCTTGGCGCCATTGGAAAATTCGCCGCTGGTCCCGGAGACCGGCAAGTTGTACACAACCACAGCCCCGCGAACCGGCCGGCTATTCTGGTCGAGAATGCGAACGGAGGGGACCACAGCGACGCGCTGGCCCGCGTTGACGGCCGCGCCTTCGCCTCCCACCACTTGCATGTCGATTTTCGAGACCGTCTCCTGAGCCGCAGCCTCAGGCGGCGCACCGCTCAGAAATAAAGTGAAAACAATCCACAATGAGACCCATTTCCCTAGAAAATTCAACTGACACTTCCCTCTTCCATAAGGTTGATGAAACGCGAAAACGCGCGGAATTTGTTAGCAATTTTCTGCCCTGTTTAACTGAAGTTATCGGACTACTATTACCGTTACTCGGACGACAGTCGCAGTTTACTTTTGGCAACGAGTGATTTTCTGCGAATAGCTACCGGTTAAATGTACCAAAATTTGAGATGGGTTCCCAGGATTTCCGACTCCTGGGCGCGGACAGAGAAATGGCGAGCCGTCGATTTTCTCAGACACACTGAGAAATCCGGGCGCAGGAGGCAGCTAGCACTCGTTCGCCGCGACAAAAGGCCCCCAAGGATTCACTACTTTGATTGAACAGATCCCGATTTCTCTACTGGCCTGTCTTTTGCACGAAATCTTGCCTTCATGATCCGTCCCTCTCGCGCCGGCTACAGACTGCGGCAATTTTGCCCTCTATTTATTCTTGCCGCGAACATAAACGCGCAGCTTTCCACGACGGCCTACCGCGTTTTGGGCCAGCCCGACCTATATCAGCAGGGAATCAACACGGTACAGGCGACCAGCCTCAACGGTCCAGGCGGCGTGGCTCTGGACTTCCGCGGCGGCAAAACGCGGCTCTACATCGCCGACACCGGCAACTCCCGAGTGCTCGCCTGGCCGGATGCGCATTCCTACGGCATAGGCGATCCGCCCGCCCTGATTCTGGGGCAGCCGGGCCCTACGTACTCCAATCCGCAAGGGATCGGCAACCAGGGGTTCGGCTTCAATCCGGTGGCGGGCCTGGGCGTTGCCGGGCTCGCTGTAGATCCTACTACGGGCGACCTATACGTAGCGGATTCGGCGAACAACCGCGTATTGCGCTTCCGAGATCCCTTTGCTAACTCCAAAGTTCAGCCGGATGCGGTTTATGGGCAACCAGACTTCAACACTCTGACTGCAAACTCTTCGGGCATTGGCACCTCCTCGATGTACAGGCCTTTCGCGGTGGCCTGCGACGCAGGCGGGAACTTGTGGGTTGCCGACACTGGGAACAACCGCGTGTTGCGTTTCGCCGCTAATAGCCTGAACAGCACGCCGCCGCCACCGGCCGATACGGTGATCGGCCAGAAGGATTTTGCAAGCTACCTTCCTGACGCCGGCGGCCAAGTGTCCGCGTCGGGCCTCGACACGCCCAGTGGCTTGGCCTTCGACGCCCAAGGCAATCTCTACGTGGCGGACTCCAATAATAGCCGGGTGGTCCAATTTCCCGCGTCTGTTTTGGCCCCAGGGACTCCGATGCCCGCCGCCACCGCCGTTTTTGGCGCCCCCGATCTGAAGACGCGCGGAGGCGCCAGCCAGGCATCCGCTTCTACATTTACCGCTCCGACCGGCCTGGATGTTGATAGTTCGGGCAAAGTCTACGTCGCCAGCCCGGCTCAAAACCGTGTGCTGATTTTCCCGCCCTCCGGCGGTAGCGCGACTGCGGTCTTGGGGCAGGCCGATTTCGGGACAACCAAGCGAGACGCGGGCGCGTATCCCCTGGCTTCGCCGAGCACCCTCAGCTATCCCTTCGGTGTTCGCGTAGGCAGCGACGGAACGGTTTATGTCGCCGACGTGGATAATAACCGCGTGCTCGCTTTTCCGCAGTCATCCAAGTCCGCCGTGCTGGTTTGGGGACAGGCGGATTTCTCATCCAACGGCATCGACCAGGTCAAACCCTCGGGCATGGATTATCCGTCCAAAGTGGCTATCGACTACACGCGGACTCCCTTCGCTCTGTACGTCTCGGATACTGCCAATAACCGCGTCCTGATCTGGAAAGACGCGGCCAACTTTCACAGCGGCGATCCAGCGGACATGGTGATCGGACAGCCCAACCTTTCTTCGGGGTTCGCCAACGTGGATACACCTGGGGGGCAGACACCGACGAGTACCTCTTTATCCGCGCCGAGCGGCCTGGTGGTCGACTTCGCAGGCAATCTGTGGGTGGCTGATTCCGGAAACAACCGGGTCCTGCACTATATACGCCCAGTCGGCCAGACCGGAAGGATCGCCGCCGATACGGTGCTCGGGCAATCCGATTTCAATAGCTCGGGCTCGGCTGTGGTCAGCGCCACCTCGTTCAATGTACCCGTGGGCCTTGCTCTGGGACCGAACGGGAATCTCTTTGTGTCGGACTATGGAAGCAATCGAGTTCTGGAATTTCAGGCAGGGCCGGCCACGCACGCCGCTGCCGTCCGCGTCTACGGCCAAACGAGTTTCACCGCGGGAGCCGCGCCCACGAATCCCTCCGCCCAGACGCTGAACCTGCCCGCAGGCATATTCGTCGATCCGGCCGCCAATTTATTCGTCGCCGATAGTGGGGCTAATCGCGTGATGATTTTTTCCAATACACTCGGCGCCCCTAGCGCCGGCTATCCGGCGGCGTATGTCATCGGCCACGATAGCTTCAATGCCAAATTGGGCGGCACCGGCACCCAAATGAGTTCGCCTTCCGACGTAACGTTGGATAGCAGCGGCAACATCTATGTCTGCGACCACTCCTACAATCGCATCCTGATCTTCCCGTCACTCCTTTTCCTGCCCGCCTCGGGTGGAACGGCAAACTCCGTGATCGGCCAGCAGAATCTCTACGGCATTGCCGTGAATTGGGATTCGACCGATGGGCGGGCGACACCGGAAGGACTCGCCGTCCCCTTCGGCGTGTTCATGGACCGCCGGGACACCCTCTATGTGAGCGATTCGGGCAACAATCGCGTAGTCCATTTCCTGAAACCAACTGCAGTGCTCAATGTGGCTGATTACGTTCCGGGCGCCGCGGTAGCGCAGGGAGGCCTGGCCGCGTTGTTCGGCTCCGGGCTGGCCGATACGACATCGGATCCGCAAAGCTCGGCGCCGTGGTCCAATGCCCTCGCGCACCGCTCGATTTTTGTGAACGACACCATCCCCGCGCCCCTGTTTCAGGTGAGCCCGGGGCAGATCAACTTCCAGGTGCCCTCGGGCGCCAATATCGGCCAGAACAGCATCTCGGTTCGCTTCGCCGATACGGGCGAATTGCTCGCAGGCGGGACCTTGCTGGTGGCGGCCAATTCGCCGGGTTTCTTTACGCTTTCGCAAAATGGAAAAGGCCAGGCCGCAGCCCGAAATCAGGACGGCATCACCGTAAACGGCCCGTCCAACCCCGCGCCGCGCGGGAGCGTCATTTCCCTATACGGAACGGGTCAGGGACAGGTCAGCCCCGCAGTCGCCGACGGCGCGGGAGCGCCCGCCAGTCCCGCCGCAACCACAGTCGCTGTGCCCACGTCCGATCCCGGGACCTGTCTGAGCCAACAGCCATCCGTCTGCGTGGCCATCGGCGACACCTGGGGAAATATCCAGTTTTCCGGCCTGGCGCCGAACTACGTCGGCTTGTGGCAGCTTAATGTCCAGATTCCCATGAACGCGCCCACCGGATCGGCAGTGGGGGTGCGGGTGGTGATCAACAGCACCCCGAGCAACCTGTTTACAATCGCTGTCAAGTAGTTTCGTAGACTTTGTGGGCAGGCTTTCGCCTGGGTGAAAGCCTGCCCCACCCAGGCGCTCCCTTACGGTCGCGGCTCCGACTGGGCAAGGCCAGCAGGTACGGTTTTTCCTATTGTTGGCAGGCGGAAACGCGGAAACGCAAGGCGCTTTCGCCGGCCAACCCTCTGCGATATGATGCATCCTCATGGGAGGTCATCTGATGCAAATCAAACCTGGAAGACGCGAGTTCCTGGGCGCTGCCGCGCTCGGCGCCGCGGCGCTGGCTGAACGTGGCCTGTGGGCCGCCGTTGAAGGCGAAAAAGTGATCCCTTTCGTGGTCCCTCCGCCGGCGAACAACAATAATAATGCGCCGAGGGCCGTCCTGAACTGGGAACAACTCACTTCCTGGACGACTCCCGAGGATCAATATTTCGCGGTCCAGCACTACAACGTGCCCGAGATCGATTCCGCGGCCTGGAAGCTCGACATCGCGGGGCTCGTTACCAAGCCACGATCCTTTTCGTTGCAGGATCTTAAGGCCCGGCCCCGCAAAGAGCACATCCTGACGATCGAGTGCTCGGGCAATCCGCCAGCCGGCGGGCTAGTTGCCAATGAAAAATGGACGGGCACGCCCCTCGCGCCTATCCTCAAGGAAGCGGGTATTCAGCCGGCAGGCATCGAGGTGGTTTTCTTCGCGACCGACTCCGGCACGGAAAAGATTCGTGACGCCGAGTACCCGCAGAATTTCGCGCGCAGCCTTTCCCTCGAGGATGCCGAAAGGAGCAACTTGCTGCTCGGCTACGAACTCAATGGCAAGCCGCTTCCGAAACAGCACGGCGGCCCCGTGCGGCTGATCGTGCCCGGCTGGTATGGGGTGGCGTGGGTGAAGTGGATCAACCGCATCGAAGTGCACGACCGCAAATACTTGAACCGCTTCATGGCGCGGGATTATGTGACCATCCGCGGCGAAAAGCGCGGCGAGGAGACCATCTGGCGCGAAACGTCGGTCGGCAGGATGAATCTGAAATCGGTGGCCGCGCGCGTCACACGTGTGGGAGACGGGCCGCTGCGCATAACCGGCGCGGCCTGGAGCGACGGCACGCCCCTCAAGATGGTGGAAGTGAGAGTCGATGAGGAGCCGTGGAAACCGGCGCAGCTCACGCCTAACAAAGATCCCTACGCCTGGACGTTCTGGTCGGCCGAGTGGAGCGGCATAAAGCCTGGCGAGCACACCATCGCGTCGCGCGCTACCGACATTCACGGCAACGTGCAGCCCACGCCCGATGACCCGCGGATCACCATGAAAAAGACGCGCTGGGAAAACAACCAGCAGGCCGTGCGCAAGATCAAAATCGAAGCTTAGGTTGGCAGGCGGAAGCGCTTGCCCCACCCAGGCGTACCACAATGTGGGACAGGCCTCCCGGCC
>CAZKVF010000304.1:0-14277 GCA_964556085.1 uncultured Solibacteraceae bacterium | reverse complement strand
GCGGCAAAACACCGCCGGCACAATGCCGTCAGCGGTAATCTGCCTCAGGTAAGCCGTGTTCTGACGCACCGATTCGAAGGTGCTTGATGGATCAAAGAGCATGAAACCGTAGGCCAAGGACAGATCCAGGTCCTTGAGAATGCGGACAGCTCGAAGGCTGTCGTCGAGCCTCAGTTGCTTGTTTAACGCCCGCAATCCGACTTCATTGCCCGACTCTATGCCCAGATAAACCACATAAAGACCGGCATCGCGCAGACGGGCGAACAAATTCGGCTCCACTTCGTCAGAACGACAACTGATTTTCCAGATCACCTTTCCATAGAGCCCTTGTTCTCGCAGCGAATCAATAAACTGCGCGACCCAGCGTCGCCCGAATGGACCCCACACCGGAAAGTCATCATCCTGGAACAAAAAGATGGACACACCGTTCTCTTCGTACAGTGCTTTCATCTCCTGTACAACTTTCGCCGGACTTCGGGTGCGGACCTTCTTGCCTGGCACTTGGCCATAAAACTGGCGAATGGAGCAGAACGAACAATCGCGACAACAGCCCCGGCTGGCGAGAATCGGACTGGCCCTTCTCCCGAGTACTGTCAAGGTAGACTCAAGGGGACGTGCGGGAAAAGGAAGCTCGTCCAGGTCGTCGATCAGCGGTCGCGGCCGGTTGGTGACGCACCGGTCACCATCGCGATAGGCAATCCCCGCCAAGTCATGCCAGTCCAGTCCCTCCGCTAAGCGCTGCGTTAACTCCGCCAATGTGATCTCACCTTCAAACCGAACGACGCTGTCGAGTTCGGGTACATCCCGCAGAACATCCTCATACCGAAGGCTGGGGTAGTGCCCGCCGGTACAGAAGTGACACGCAATGCCGTTGTTCCGGAGGTAGGCGGCCAGAGCACGAAACTGCGGCACATAGTATTGGAAGATCAACGAGAACCCAACCACGGCCGGCTTGGCTGATCGGACTATCTCCAAGATCGACTCTCGTCTCTCGCGGAAGTCCAAAATGCGAACCGCAAAACCGCGCCGGCTGAGCATCGAAGCCACGTACCCTACGCCCAGATTCCCCTGTTCCTGAAACCCGATCAGAATTACGTTTGAGAGGGCCATGATTTACCTCCGGAACAACTTGTCGTTGAGTCAAGGTGCTATCTTTTGCCCTGTACGCCTTTGATGATCTCCAACGCCTGCGTATTGGCTTTCAATTGGGCCTGCAGGACGGCTTGATTGAACTCCAACCCCGTCTGAGCCAGGCTGACCAGTTGGTTCTTGTCCAGTTCATCAACCAGCCAAGGCGCGATCGGATCGCCTTGCGGCCACGGCCTGAACGTAAACAGTTGCGGAAGAAGTTTTTCGATATCTGCCATAGTGAGCTCCTTTCTGGTTTGTATGGGTTGCCACGAGAACACAACTCAAGGAAAGCATACGGCCAAATCGGATCGAACACCATAGCGATTTAAGATTTTAGGGTCCTATGTGTTCGTTTGCGCACCGATCGCCGCATGTAGCCTGATGGGATCTTTCGGAGTACGAACCTTTCGTATGCCGCTCAGAGAGGTGTTCGAGTATACTGCGCTCTGAGAACGCGCCTATGCCAAAGAAAACGCGCAAGTCTGCGGACAGGCTGACCGCACACCAACTGAGAGTTTTCCGGGATGTCGAGGAAATCGCGTCCATGATCAAGCTCGATTATCCGTATATCCTCGCCTACGAGCGCGACGCGCGCACCCCGATCATCGAGCACATGCGCCGCAAGATGATTCTGTCCGAGGTCATCACTCGATACACGCTGGTCGATGAGCATTTGAATCTCACACTCTGCCGTTACTTCTTTGGCCGCAATAAATCGACGATCCAGCTCTGGAAGACCAAGAGGTTTCAGCTGTTCAATCATCATGTAATAGAAGAGCTTTCGCTGATGGCGAAATTCCGCTTCGCCAAATCGATTGCGAAGATGCCTAAGGGCGTAGGCGCAGATATTGACCGGCTGAATGCGCTACGCAACGGACTGGCTCACGCCTTTTTCCCGGAGAACTTGAAGAGGTCGAAGCCCGAATGGAAGGGCAAGAACATATTCAGCAAGGAGGGGCTGAGGGTGTTTCTGGAGGACATGGATAAAATGGCCAGCTACTTTTGGAGCATAGAACCCGACCGCCTTGTTCTTGATTTCAACAATGAGCCAGAGGAACGGGAGAACTCGGCAGTGACGCCGGGCTCCGTGGAACGGAAAACCGACTAGCGTGTGCGCCGTGCCTCTCTTGTACTCCGTGACTATCGACGAATCGCGGAAATGCAGGCGGTGACCGGATTAGGACCGGGAAGTCGGCTTCTTTCGGGTCATCGTGGGGCGCGAACTGCTTGGACTGAGATGAAGCACAGGCGGTTTCCCCTGCCAACCGCGGGCAGCGCGGTGGTTTTGATTGCGGCTGCTGCTTTGCGGGGCAGGCTGTCAGGCCTACGGATCGAATATCCTCCGGCCGCAGGCCATAGCTGCAGGCGAAAGCGCCTGCCCCACCTCTATCGGGAGGCGGGGCTTCAGCTACTTACCCTAAGTCGAACTTCTCCTGGTGCAGCTGGGGGTCGCTCTTGACGATGACCGTTCGTGCCAGGATCTCTTCCAATTCCTGCAGATACGTATTCTGGTGGGACTTCAGCAGGCGGGCCACCTCCGGCGCGACGCGCAGCATGACATCCTTGCCTTCCACCACCTTGGCCACTTTCTGGGCCTCCTGCAGGATTTCGCCTACCACGGTCTGCGGGCTCTTCACATAGCCCGCCCCTTCGCAATAGGGACAGGGCGTGCAGAGCGTACGCTCCAGGCTTTGCTTGACACGCTTGCGAGTGATCGCCACCAGGCCAAAATCGTTGAACTGGAGAATTTTGTAGGGGGCGCGGTCGGCGCGCATGGCTTCCTCGAGCGCCTGCATGACCTTCTGGCGGTTCTTGCGCTCGTCCATGTCAATAAAGTCCACCACGATGATGCCGCCGAGGTCGCGCAGGCGGATCTGCCGCACGATTTCCTTGATAGCGTCGGTGTTGGTCTTGACGATCGTGTCTTCCAGGCGATTCGACTTGCCGACGAACTTGCCGGTGTTGATGTCGATGGCGACCAAAGCTTCGGTCTGATTGTTGACGATATAGCCGCCGGACTTCAGCCAGACCTTTGGCCGCAAGGCCTTTTCCAACTCCGCGGTGATGCCGAACTCATCGAAGATGGGGTTGGAGCGCGTGTACAACTTCACGCGGCTGACCAGCGCCGGCTGAAAGCGCTGCACAAAGCTCAGAACGTTCTCGTAGCCCTCTTCGTTATCCACCCAGATGTTTTTGAAGGAAGCTGTAAGCTGGTCGCGGAGAACGCGTTCGACCACGTTCAGGTCGTGATGAATCAGGGCGGGAGCCGGTTTGCGCTCGGCTTTCTGGCGCAGATCGAGCCAGAGGTTGTAAAGGAACAACATGTCGGCGCGGAGTTCCTGCTCGGTATGCCCTTCGCCGGCCGTCCGCACGATGAATCCGCCCGGAATTCCGGAGCGGTTGTTCTGCAGGATGCGCTTGAGGCGGCTGCGCTCATCGTCGCTGGGAATCTTGCGTGAAACGCCGACGTGATCCACCGTCGGCATATACACCAGGAAGCGGCCGGGCAAGGCGATGTGGGAGGTGATCCGCGCGCCCTTTTGTCCCAGCGGCTCCTTGGCAATCTGAACGATGATCTCCTGGCCCTCTTTGAGTAAGTCGGTGATGGAAGTCGCCGGGCCCCGCTCAGGCTTTCCATTGACGACGGCCTGTCGCGGTTCGGGCGCGGGACGGGCCGGCGCGGGGCTGCTCACGGCGCGCTCCTCGGCGGCGGGAGCCTGGCCTTGACGGGCGAAATCGGCCTGACCGCCGCGCCCCCTTCGGCGCATCCGGCGCGAGACCCTGTGAAGGTAGCGGGGGCCCTGTTCGCGCAAGGTGGCGGTAAGGCTGGTGGGGATGCGGGCCGGCTCGGGGCCTTCTTCCACAGCGACCGCTTCCTCAGCCGCCAAAACCTCCGATTCGATTTCTGTGGCCTCAGCGATGTCGGCGGGCGGATCCGGTTCCACACCTGCGGTTTCGGCGACTGCAGCTTCCGCCACAGCTTCAATGAGTTCCGGCAAAGAAACGGGGCGGCTCTCGTTGTCATCCAAATCCGCGGCTGAATTCGCCTCGATATCCGAAGCTGAGTCCGCTTCGGCCAGAGGAGTTTCTTCCTCGCGGTGCGGTTGCAGACCGCTCCCTGACGGTCGCGGCTCCGATAGGGGCTCGCGTGAGGCGGACTGACCGCTCCCTAACGGTCGCGGCTCCGAAAGGCGCTCGGGCGAAGTGGACGGCCCGCTCCCAAACCGTCGTGGCTCCGGTGCGGGCATTACGGCTGGGGCCGGCTCAGCTTCCTCCGCGTCGTCATCGGCTGCCGGGTGCGCATCCACTTCAGTCTGAGCCTCGTCGGAAACCATCCCGGATACCTCGGGAATAGCATCGATCTCTAACTCTTCCTCTTCGCCATCGGCTTCCGAGCCGTGGGCCTCAGCGCGGGAATATTTTGCCAGCGATTCGCCGGGTAGCACGAAGAAATCGTCCGCCTGTGGTGCGGCCGGGGCTGGCTCCGCTGGAGTTGGCACAGCGCTCTTCGGTGGCGGCGCGCTCGGCTGTTCCGTGGTTCGGCCGCCTGGTGAGTAGAATTTCGACTCCGGCAGACCGCGGCCCTTGCCGCCGCGACGGCGGCGACCGCGCCGGCCGCGCCGGTCATGCTCGTCGTGCCTCTGATCCGCGGAGGGGGCCGGGGGCGCGCCGGCTGCCGACGTTACGCCGGCGGACGGTCGAGGTTCCGCGGGCGCAGAAACGGTTGAAGCGTCCACTCCCTCATGTGAAGGCGCGCTCGCGCGGTCGTGGCTCGGAATGTCTTCGCGATCCGCAGTAGCTTCCGGAGCGGGGCTCGGAACTGCTTCCGCTGCGGCCGGCACGGGTGCCGGGGCGGGCGGTGGCGGCGCGGCGGCCTGCCCGACGCGATCCAGGGTCAGGACCTTATCCTCGACACTTGTAACGACTTTGTCGTACTCTTCGTTGTCTTCGAAGAAATCCGAAACGTAGAGGAACGCATCGCGCTCCAGACCGATATCGACGAACGCCGATTGCATTCCCGGCAGGACGCGGGTCACCCTTCCTTTATGGATGCTGCCCGCCAGCGAATATTCGTGTTCTCGCTGATGGTAGACTTCGACGACCTGCTCATCCTCGACAATAGCCACACGCGTCTCGTGTCGGTTGGCCGAGATCACTAATTCCTTGGACATCAGACTTGCCTCCTGGCGGAAGCGTGCAGATTGTAGACGTATAGGAAGGTAGGCGCCCTGCGTGGCCAGAGCCGCCCCGGTTGGGGGGAAGCCCTACAAACTCATTGAAACTCACGCTGGCCGGCGGCGGAGCCTCAATCCAAGGCCTCAAACACCACACAGCCGGGGGAACCGTCCTCTTTCCGTGGCCGGCAAGCGAAACACACCTGCCCCACCTCTACAGGCTCCCGATCAATCCTTCAATTCACAAACCTTCTGAGGCGGACGTTGTTCACCAGCCCCAGAGCCAAAAAGTTCGACCAGATACTGGATCCGCCCGCGCTCATGAAGGGAAGCGGAATGCCGGTCACCGGCATGCGTCCCACGACCATTCCGACATTGACCAGTATGTGGAACAGCAACAAGGCTGCGACTCCCATACAGATATACATGCCGGAGCGATCCGGGGCGGTTTGCGCATTCTGGACGATGCGCATAATCAGAACAAAATACAACGACAATACTACGACAACACCCACAAACCCATGCTCTTCGGAAAACCCCGAGAAGATGAAATCGGTGTGCGGCACGGGCAGGAAGCGGAGTTGCGTCTGTGTCCCCTTGGCAACACCCTTTCCAAACATTCCGCCCGCGCCTACTGCGATCTGGGATTGGATTAACTGATAACCCGTGCCCTGCGGATCCCGCTCGGGATCCATAAAGCTGATGAGACGCGCCTTTTGGTAATCCTTCAGGAAATGTACGCCTAATGGAAACGCCAAGGTGCCCAAAATCGTGACCGCAGCAATATACTTCCAACGCAAGCCGGCCAAAAACAGACCCACACCCAGAACCGCCATGTACGTCAGTGAAGTACCCAGATCGGGCTGCCTCAACACAAGAATCGTGGGGAGCAGCACCAAACCCGCCAGCTTCAACGTGTCCCGCACTTCCAACTCTTCCGTTCTCAACTCCGTCAAGTAGCGGGTTACCAATAATATTATCACTAACTTGACAAATTCCGAAACCTGTAAGTGAAAGCTCCCCGTCAGGGGAATCCAACGGCGCGAGCCGAAAACCTGGCGTCCGAAAATGAAGGTGCCCAGAAGCGCCAGGACCGAAATGACGTACATCAAAGTAACGTGTTGCAGCAGGGTATGGTAATCCAGCGCCAGCACAATCCACATCAGGAACAGCCCGCCAAAGACATAGATAACCTGTTTCCACCAGGCATCTTGCCAGCCGGTATCGCGCGTGGCGCTGAAGATCTGCAGAACGCCTACCGCGCAGATCAGCATCGAGATCAGCATCAAGGGCCAGTCGATATCACGAATGGAGAGGTAGCGCATATCAATTCAGGGCCGGGAGTCAGGGGCTTGGGGCCGGTTGCCAGGCTGAAGGCCTGCCCCAGCTTCGCGGTCGCGGCTTTGAATATCGGGGTTGGCGGGCTGAAGGCGCGTCCCAGCTTGTTGGAGTGCTGCTCCGGGAAGCACCATGTTGCCGAGGGAAGCCATTTTGGCTGCGAGGCTCTTGGCCTGATCCTGCTGTTGTTCCGCCAGGCGCTTCTTCTTGTCGAAGTAGGCAGTCATCACGTCCTTGACGATGGGGGCTGCGAGCCAGCCGTGCTCGCCGTGGTCCCAGAGCGCGACAACCACGATTTCGGGAGCATGGCAAGGCGCGAAAGCTTCAAACCAACCATTGTCCTTCAGGTTTTTCGCGGACGAACCTTTGGTGATTTCAAACGAAGCCACCTGCGAGGAACCGGTCTTTCCGCACACATCCACGAAGGGTAATCGCGCCCGGCCGCCCGTTCCCCCGTTTTCGTTCACTACGCCGAACATGCCGTCTACCACTTCGCGCACGTTGTCGGGGTTCAGAGACCAGACATCCGGCTTTAGAGCTTTGTCCTGACCCTTCAGCAGATGGGGGTGGTACCACTGGCCTCCCATGGCGAGGCCTCCAATGGCGCGGGCGAGTTGTATGGGCGTCACAGTTAACGCGCCTTGCCCGATGGCCACGGAAGGCGTTTCGCCGGCATACCATTTCTGCCGGTAATTGCGTAATTTCCACTTTTCCGACGGGACAATGCCGGCGGCTTCGTGCGGCAGGTCAATTCCGGTTGGATGGCCCATCCCGGCCAGATCGGCATAGAAGGCCATGTTGTCGATGCCTTCCTTGCTGCCGATGGTGTAAAAGTAAACGTCGCACGAGTGCAGGATTCCCGTGTGCAGCGCGACGGTGCCGTGCCCGTGCTTTTCCCAGCAGTGGTAATAATGTCCGTAGAGTGTAATTCCACCCGGGCAGTGAACCTGGAATTTGTCGTCTATGGTTCCCGTTTCCAGCGCCGAAAGCGCCACAAATGGCTTGAAAGTGGATCCCGGGGCCTGCTGCGCCTGGATCGCGCGATTGAGCATGGGATGGTCGGGGTTGTCGGCGATTTCCCGCCAGTCCTTGGCCTTGATGCGCACGGCAAACTTGTTGGGATCAAAAGCCGGCCGGCTGACCATCGCGAGCACATCGCCGTTGCGCGGATCGAGGGCAACCACCGCGCCGTTCTTGCCGTCCATGGCCAGTTCGGCAACCGCCTGGAGATCGAGGTCGATGGTTAGCTGAATATCCTTCCCGCCGACGGCCGGCTTGTTGCCGATCACCTGGCGCACCTGGCCGCGATTATCGACTATTACCTGGCGCTGGCCGTCAACGCCCATGAGGCGATCGTTATATTCGCGCTCGATGCCGAACTTGCCGATTACGTCTCCGGGGCTGTATTTGGCGAATTCCGGGGCATCGAGTTCTTCTTCGCTGATTTCACCCGTATACCCGATGACGTGCGCCAGCATGGAATTCTGGGGGTAAAGCCGCCTCTGGGCCTGGATCAAAACCATCTCGGGGAAAAAGTCGCGGTGCGACTCGACAAATGCGAGATCGCCGGGCGTCAACTCGTCCTTAAGCACGATGGGCACGTACTTAGGCTGCGATTTGAAACGGCGCACGCGAGCCATCAGGTCGTTGTAATCGAGGTCAAGGCCCTGTGCGATGGGCTTCAGATGTTCTTCTTTCAGCGATTCGCGGGCCAGAATCAGGCTAAAGGAAGAATGATTATCGACGATCACCCGGCCATCGCGGTCGAGAATACGCCCGCGGGGCGCCGGGATGGGCACGCTCTTGATGCTATTCTGCTGGGCGCGCTCGTCGTAGAATTGCGGATTTTGTACCTGGAGCTTCCAGAAGCCGGAAATCAAAAACAGGAAAATAGCCACTGCGCCATACTGAAATACGGCAACCCGCGCGGCTGCAAACCGCGTATCATCTCGACTCGGCGGCCTATCTGGAACCCGGGCTTCGTTGTTCGACTCGACGGGCGGCAGGATCACAAGAAATTCTGCTCAGTTCTATTTTATTCTAAAGGGCGCATTTTTCTCCAGCAGATTTGTGGGCAGTTGGAGAACCCGCATTGGCGGGGGCGCTTCCGCCTGCCAGGACAGGCGGGGGCAGCCAATTCCGGGCTGGCACTGCGCTTTCGGTTTGCGGACTGGCGCCGCGCGGCACCCCGGCCCGAAGCCAGGCGGCAAGGCCGCCCGGAACGTCCGGAACGGACGCGCACCCCGGGGGCCCGCGAACCGGAAAGCCCTGACCCCACAACTGCCGTTTCAGCGCAAACATTGGCCAACGGATTGCCAACGCATAGTGTCCCAGGTAAAAGACCGCATTCCGAGGTGACACCTATGTCGAATCCAGTTGTGTCTGTTCCCACATCAATCGAGCTTCTTCAAGATAAGGCGGCGCAGCTACGCATTGACAGCGTACGCGCCACCACCGCCGCCGGAAGCGGGCACCCCACCAGCTGCGCTTCAGCCGCCGATATCGTCTCGGTTCTATTCTTTTCCGTCATGCGGTTCGACCCGCGAAACCCCGCCAGCCGCGATAACGACGTCTTCGTCCTGTCGAAGGGGCATGCCGCGCCGCTGCTGTACGCGGCCTGGGCCGAAGCCGGCGCGTTCGACCGCGAAGAATTGCTGAGGCTCCGCGCGTTTCACTCTGATCTCGAGGGACATCCCACGCCCCGCTTGCCATTTGTCCCGGTGGCCACGGGCTCGCTGGGGCAAGGTCTGTCCGCGGCGGTGGGACTTGCATTCGATATGAAAGAACTCCGGCACGCCGGGCAGCGCGTCTATGTGCTGATGGGCGATGGCGAGTCGGCGGAAGGATCCGTCTGGGAGGCGGCGCAATGGGCAGCGTATCGCCGCTTGAACAATATTTGCGCCACGATTGATGTCAACCGCCTGGGCCAGAGCGAACCCACCATGCTCCAGCACGACCTTTCGACTTACAAACGGCGTTGGGAGGCGTTCGGCTGGCAAGCTTTGCCCGTGGACGGGCACGATATTGCCGCGCTGCTCGGAGCTTATGAACAAGCGGCCGCCACCCAGGACCGGCCGACGGTGGTGCTTGCGCGGACTTTCAAAGGCAGAGGTTTGGGGCAAATTGAGAATGCCGAAGGCTGGCACGGACGCGCGCTCGACCGGGAGACCGCGGACAAGGTGATTGCCAGACTCAAGAAGCAGCTGCATGCCGCCAATGGTCATTGGGAGCCGCACCTTCCCGCAAGCACCGGTAAAGAGGATGCGCAGCGCGGGCGGTCCGACGCCAAGCCGCCGTATGAAGCCGGAGGTAAAGAAGTCGCCACGAGGAAGGGATTCGGAGATGGCTTGGCGGCGCTGGGCCAGGCGGATCCCCGAGTTGTGGTGCTCGATGGCGATGTAAAAAATTCCACCTACACCGAAGAATTCGAGAAAATTGCGGCGCAACGCTTTCTGGAGTGCTATATCGCCGAACAAAACATGACGGGAATGGCGATGGGGCTGGCGGCGCGCGGACGCGTCCCGTTTGCGGCGACCTTCGCCTGCTTTCTCACGCGCGCCTACGATTTCATCCGGATGGCAGCCATCAGCAACCTCAATCTGAAACTCGTCGGGACCCACGCCGGAATCTCCATTGGCGAGGACGGCCCCTCACAGATGGGCCTGGAAGATCTCGCCATGACTTGCGCCGAGCCGAACTTCACGGTGCTGTATCCCGCCGACGCTACCAGTGCGTGGCGAGCCACCTGGCTGCTTGCGGATCAAGCCGGACCGTGTTATTTGCGCGTCGGCCGCCCCGCACAACCGGTCCTCTATGGTCCGGATGAGTCATTTGCAGTCGGCAAGTGTAAAGTGCTCAGGAAAAGCGCCAACGACATGGCTCTGATCGTGGCCGCGGGAGTCACGGTTCCCGAGGCGTTGCGCGCGCATGAGACCCTGGCGCAGCAGGGAATCCATGTGCGCGTGATTGACCTGTTCAGCGTGCAGCCGGTCGACCGGGAGGAACTCGTCAGATCAGCCCGCGACGCCGGCCGGATCGTAATCACCGTGGAAGACCACTACGCTCACGGCGGCATCGGCGACGTTGTACTTCAGGCGTTGGCGGCGGAGCGCATCCGAGGATACAAGCTCGCAGTTACGGCGATCCCGCGCAGCGGAAAACCAAAAGAATTGCTGGAGAACTTTGGTATCGATTCCCGCGCGATTATAGCGACGGTCCAAGCGGCCCTGGCGTAGGGGCTTCGTGGGGCAGGTCCCCTGACCTGCGCGGGGCGCCCTCGCCCCGCTGTCTATGTGGAACGAAATCTGAAGGCCGACGAGGGCGTCGGCCGCGGTCCAAGGGGACGCCCCACATCTTACGCTGAGATCGGAATCTGGCGCCGCTTGCTGCGCGCTTGCTCGGAAAGCGGCACTCTCACTTGAAGCACGCCATCTTTGAATTCTGCTTTGGCTTTGTCGATCTCGGCGCCTTCAGGCACGGGAATCGTCCTGTAGAAGTGGCCATAGAAGCGCTCGCTGCGATGGATCCCACCCTCTTCTTTTTCCGTCTCCTGCTTCTTTTCGCCTTCTATAGTGATGCCTTCCGGACTGCATTCGACTTTCACGTCGTCTTTACTCATGCCGGGCAACTCGGCTGAAATTTCCAGGTTGCCATCGCGTTCGCGCACCTCAACCGGTGGCGTCCAGTTGCCCCACGAGCTGGGGCCCCGGGAGAAGCCGAAGTTGGAAAACATCCGGTCCATCTCGTCACTGAACCGGCGCATCATCGAGAAAGGGCTGAAGAAATCGCGTGAGGGAAGGTATTCCCCGCGCCGCGCCATACCCCGCTCCTTTTCGGAAGACGAGGGCTGAATTTTGGTCTCTGCCATTGAATCCTCCTATGGACATTGTGCGAGCGGAAATGCTCCGGTTCAAGGCTCGCGCCGCATATGCGGTATGCGTGGGTACAACAGGCTCGATGACATGCGGAAAGATACTTCCGTCCGAATTTCCCCGCACACTTCGGTACTGCTGCCAGGTCACACGTCTGTAACCTTGAGCGGCTATCCTGGCCAGATGACATCCTGGAGGACCGTCCTGAATTGAGCGGGCGAGCAGGAGAACATCGAGCGGAAATCGGCGTGGTGGGGGCCGGCATCCTCGGGTTGGCGCACGCTTATGGAGCGGCCCGGCGCGGGCGGCGAGTGGTCGTCTTCGAACGCGATCGACGCGCAAGCGGCGCATCGGTGCGCAATTTCGGGCTAGTGTGGCCTATCGGCCAACCGCACGGAGCGATGTACGAGATGGCCCTGGCAAGCCGGGCGGAATGGATCGAGGTATTGAATGCTGCGCGCTTGCCCTACTGGCCGGACGGCTCTTTGCATGTCGTCTATCGCGAGGATGAAGCGGCGGTAGCGCGCGAATTCGCCGAACTCGCTCCGGCCTTCGGATATCAGTGTGCCTGGCTGCAGGCGGAAGAGGTTTTGGCTCGTTCGCCGGCGGTGCGGCCGCAAGGATTGCTCGGCGGGCTCTGGAGCCCGACCGAAGTCACCGTGGACCCGCGCGTCACGCTGGCGGCGCTGCCCGCCTACCTGCACGAGCGCTTTGGTGTGGAACTGCGTTTCGGCAGCGCGGTGCGCAAAATCGAGTTGCCAGTCGTCGAGGCCGGAGCGGAACGCTGGCATGTGGATCAGGTGATTGTCTGCAGCGGCGCCGATTTCGAGTCGCTCTATCCGGAAATCTACGCGGAAGCCGGTCTGACGCGGGTGAAGCTGCAGATGTTGCGCACGGGCGCGCAGCCGGATGGCTGGCGCATGGGGCCGGCACTCGCCGCGGGGCTCACGCTGCGCTTCTATCCTTCTTTTCAAATTTGCGCTACGCTTCCGGCGCTGCAAAAGCGCATTCTCGAAGAGACGCCCGAATACGAGCGCTGGGGCGTTCACGGACTGGTTTCACAGACCGCGGCCGGAGAACTTACGCTGGGCGATTCGCACGAGTACGGCCTTGCCATCGACATTTTCAACCGCGAGGAGATCGACCAACTGATGCTGCGTTATATTTGCGGCTTTCTGAAAGCGCCAAACTGGGAGATCGCTCAGCGCTGGTATGGCGTTTATGCCAAGCACCCCGAAAAGCCGTACCTCACTCTGACACCGGAACCGGGCGTCCGCATCGTCACGTCGCCAGGCGGGTCCGGGATGACGCTGTCGTTCGGGGTCGCCGGGCAAACAATGCGGGAGTTGGGCATATGAAGCGCCTGGAGGCGGTGATTTTCGACTGGGCGGGCACTACCGTGGACCACGGTTCGCTAGCGCCTGTTCGAGCGATAACGGAACTCTTCGCGCGGCACGGCATTCGCCTGAGCGACGTCGATGCCCGCCGCGATATGGGGATTTTCAAGAAGGATCACATCCGGCGGATTCTCGCTATGCCTCATGTTGAGGCGGCGTGGCGCGAGAGAAAAGATGCCTTGGCTGAATTGGCAGGAGAAAGCGCCTGCCCCACCGAGCGCACGGTCGAAACGCTGTTTGAAAAATTTCAGCCGCTGCAGATGGAGGTCCTGGAAGCCTACTCTCAGGTGATTGGCGGCACGGTGGAGATTACCGAACGGCTGCGCGGGCGCGGCCTCAAGGTGGGCAGCACGACCGGGTATACGAGACCGATGCTGGATGCGCTTCTGCGTTATGCGGCGGCGCAGGGTTACCGGCCGGATGCCGCGCTTTGCCCGGACGATACCGGTGGGGGCCGGCCACATCCTTGGATGTGTCTGCGCATTGCGCTGGAGTTTCGGCTCAGCGCTGCTTGGGCGGCCGTGAAAGTGGGCGATACAGAGAGCGACATACAGGAAGGCCTCAACGCCGGCATGTGGTCCGTTGGAGTTTCGGCCACCGGCAATGAGGTGGGTATGAGCGCCGCGGAGTGGGAGGCGCTTCGAGAAGAGGAGCGTGCCCGGCGGTCTGCGCAGGCCTGCGAAAAGCTGCGAGCGGCCGGCGCACATTATGTTGTCGAGCGAGCGGCGCTGCTTGAGCCGCTCCTGGAAGAAATTGACCAACGGCTGGCCGCCGGAGAGCGCCCCTGATGGCGCCGGCAGGGGCGGCCGCAACCGCCGTTCGTGGGCGCAACCGCCTGGCACGATGGCAAGTCATTAATGTCACGCTGCTGGTGACCGGCTATTCGGGTTACTACCTTTGCCGCTCGAATCTCTCGGTGACATTGCCGCTGATCATCCAGGAACTGGCGCGCAAAGGCATGGACGCGAATGCCGCGCGCGTGGCGCTGGGGTCGATCGCATCGCTGGGCGTGCTGGCTTACGCGATTGGAAAGTTTCCAAGCGGCAGCCTGGCGGATCTGTTTGGCGGACGCAGAAATTTCCTGTTCGGTATGAGCGGCAGCATCGCGTTCACCTTATTATTCGCGGCGTCGGGCACACTGCCGCTGTTCACACTGGCGTGGATGGGGAACCGGCTGGTCCAGTCTCTGGGATGGGCGGGCGCGGTGAAGATCGCGTCACGATGGTTCCCGTTTCGCCGCTACGGCACGGTGATGGCCATTATCAGCCTCAGTTTTCTGTTCGGGGATGCGGCTGCTCGGCAATTCATGGGTCTGTTACTGGCCGCCGGTTTGGGCTGGCGGGGCGTCTTTTTCACTGCTGCCGG
>CAZKVF010000303.1:0-9720 GCA_964556085.1 uncultured Solibacteraceae bacterium | reverse complement strand
TTCCTGGTGATCGACCGCGGCATCAACGCGCCCCTGTGGGAAGAGGTTGCGCACGGGCTTTGGGACGCGAAGCCAAGGTTCCTGATCAAACCCCCGGCCTACGTAACGAAGGATGTGTGTGCGTTCATCGAGCAGGCGCGTACGCGGGACAGGCTCTCCGCGGGGAGGACTATCGCACCTCAAAATGAGGCCTGCCCCACCTAATAATTAAGGTACCGGCGGCAGAGATCCGGGACGGACCTTCGGCCACCGGCGCTACCGAACGCCGCCGGCGCGAAGCAGATTTCCCCTTACAATCGAAGTTGCGGCAGGTGGTTTTCGAAATTGAGGCGGAATGCCCACGGACGCAGGCACGCGCAGGGCTGCTCCACACCGCTCACGGAACCATTGAGACGCCGGTATTCATGCCCGTGGGCACGCAGGCCACGGTCAAAGGTCTGACCCAACGCGACCTGACCGAGGATCTGGGCGTCCAGATCCTCCTGGCTAATACTTACCACCTCTTCATACGTCCCGGCCCGGAGCTGATTCGCGGCCTGGGGGGCCTGCACCGGTTCATGTCCTGGCCCAACGCCATTCTCACCGATTCGGGCGGATTCCAGGTGTTCAGCCTAAGCGGATTGCGCAAGATTAACGATTCCGGGGTGGTGTTTCAGTCGCACCTGGATGGCTCGCTGCACACGTTTACGCCCGAGTCCACAGTGGATACGCAGCTGGCTTTCGGCAGCGACATCCTCATGGCGCTCGACGAATGCCCCGAGTATCCCGTCAGCCACGAATATGCGCGCGAGAGCATGGAGCGGACGGTGCGCTGGGCTCGGGTGGGGCATGGACATTATTGCCGGAAGCTGACCGATAGGGCTACACGCCACGCGTTATTTCCGATCGTTCAGGGCTCGATGTTCGCGGACCTCCGCCGCCGGTGTGCAGAGGAACTCACGGCTCTCGATACGGATGGCTACGCCATCGGCGGCCTTTCGGTGGGGGAGCCGCGCCCGCTCAGCATGGAGATGGTGGAGGCGGTGGAGGATATCCTGCCGCGTGACCGCCCCCGTTACGCCATGGGTGTCGGCATGCCCCTCGAACTGGCCGAATATGTGGCCCGCGGCGTGGACATGATGGATTGTGTGCTGCCGTCCCGGAACGCCCGTAACGGATGCCTGTTCACATCGGAGGGACGGGTCATTATCAAACACACACGTTATAAAGATGACCCGCGCCCGGTGGATGAGAAGTGCGGCTGCTATACATGCGCCAGCTACTCAAGGGCGTATCTCCGGCATCTCTTTCTGGCGGGTGAAATCCTGTACGCAGCCCTGGCGACACGTCATAACATCAAGCGGTACCTTGACATCATGGGGGAGATCAGGCAAGCTATAAAATTGGGTTCATTCCCAGAATACCTTAGGACTGTCCGTTCGACCCCCGAGGACGCCGAGTGATCCCCATTTGGTAGCGACGTGTTTTTAAGTTTTCTTTTGCAGACGGCGCCGCCCGCCTCCCCGCTGGGAAGCTTCGGTACATTTCTTCCGATCCTCCTCATCTTCGGCATCTTTTATTTCCTGCTGTTCATGCCCATGCAGCGGCAGAAGAAGCAGCAGGCGAAAATGCTTGCGGGTTTGCAGAATGGCAATGAGGTCCTCACCACAGGAGGGATCATCGGGACGATCGTCTCGATTGAAGACGACAGGCTGGTGCTGCGGGTGAAGCCGAACGATATTAAAATTCAGATCTCCCGGAGTGCGATTTCCAGCCTGCTGTCGGGCGAGGCAAAATCGAGTGAAGTGAAGAAGTGAAGAGAGCGATCGGCGCTCAGCGTTCAGCCCCTTCGGGAGCAGCCAGAAGCTGGTTCACCGTGGAAGGCACGAAGACGCAGAGAAAACCAAACCTTTTCGAGAACACAAAGGGGACCGGCGAGCAGAGCCGGCTTGGGCTGGGAGGTAAAGGCTGACCGCTGAAAGCGGCAACGTAGTATTCTATTGAAACTGGCTAAACAACAATGGGCAATAACGTTAAGACCCGCACGATCGTCATTGTGGCGGTGATTCTCGCCTGCATCTTTGGCGTGATCGGTTTTCCCAGGTCGATTGCGGATCTGAAGAAGAACTGGGAAAAGAACATCCGGCTGGGCCTAGACCTCAAGGGCGGCAGCCACCTGGTGCTTCAGGTCCAGGTTCAGGACGCGGTGAAAGCCGAGGCGGACCAGGCAATCGAGCGGCTTAAGGAGGATCTGCAGAAGCAGAATATCGCCTGGGCCAGCATCGACCGCAATGACCCGCAGACGGTCCAAGAGGCCGACAACGTCCAAATCACGATCAAAGGTATTCCCGCCACCCAAACCAGCGCCTTCCGAAACCTGATCAACGAGCGCTACGGGGAGTGGGTCCTCACCGCGGAGAACTCCACGGATTACAACTTGCGGATGAAGCCCTCGGACCTGGTGGCGCTCAAGCGCGACACGGTGGAACGCGAAATACAGACGATCAGCAACCGCATTAACCAGCTCGGGCTTACGGAACCTTCCGTGCAGCAGTATGGGCGCGCCGGCGACGATTTCCAGATCCTGGTGCAACTGCCAGGGGTGGACGATCCGGCACGCGTCAAGGAGCTGATCGGCACGGTGGCCGTTCTGCAGATCACAGCTGTAAAAGAAGGGCCATTCGCCTCACGCGAAGCGGCGCTGGCACAGCACGGCGGCGTTTTGCCGCTGAATACCCGGCTGGTAAAGGCTCTACCGCGGGGCGGCTCGCAGGGGGAGGAATGGTACCTGGTGAACAAGAACCCGGTGATCACGGGCCGCGAGATGCGCAATGCGCGCGCCAGCCAGGATACCACCCTCGGATCCCGGGGCTGGGAGACCAACTTCACGCTTTCACAGGATGGCGGCAAGCGCTTCGGCATCTTCACCGGGGCGAATATCGGAAATAGCCTGGCGGTGGTGCTGGATAACAACATCGTGAGCGTGGCGCAAATTAAGGACAAGATCGAGGATTCGGGCCGCATCATGGGACTGGGAAGCGAGGAAGAGGCGACTGATCTGAGCCGCTACCTGCGTTCCGGTTCATTGCCCGCCGGGATCGTTTACCTGGAAGAGCGGTCGGTCGGGCCTTCGCTGGGGGCGGATTCGATTCACGAAGGCTTCCTGGCGGGCATCGCCGGACTGCTGGCGGTGATTGTGGTCATGCTGGTGTACTACAAGCGTAGCGGCGTGAACGCGGTACTAGCCTTGGTACTGAACACCGTCATCCTGCTGGCCTGCCTTTCCTATTTCCACGCCGTGCTGACTCTGCCGGGAATTGCCGGTATCATCCTCACGATCGGTATGGCGGTGGATTCAAACGTCCTCATTTTCGAGCGCATTCGGGAGGAACTGCGGGCCGGCAAAGCGGTGGTTGCAGCGGTGGACGCGGGCTTCGGGAAAGCCTGGTGGACAATTGTGGACACACACGTAACCACCATCGTTTCTTGCTGCTTCCTGTTCCTGTTCGGCGAGGGACCGGTGCGCGGATTTGCAGTAACTTTGGTAATCGGCCTGGCCGCCAACGTGTTTACCGCGGTGTTTGTCTCACGGACGATTTTCACCTACGAGTTGTCCGGGCAGCGCCGGATGCAGGAGTTGAGTATATGAGGGTGTTGACGGGTGAAAGGCCGGTTCCACCGGGAACAATTTATGAAAGGCTGGTGTCAATGGTATTAAACGGCGCAGCCTTGGCGAAAAGCTGATGGAATTATTCAAGCAAACCAATTTCCCATTTCTGAAGTGGAAATGGCCGTTCATTATCGCGTCGCTGGTGTTGAGCGCGGCGGGATTGATCAGCATCGCCGCCAGGGGCGGGCTGCGGTACGGCATCGACTTTAAAGGCGGCGCCCAGATGACTGTCAAGTTCGCCTATCCGCCGCCGCTCGACAAGATCCGGAGCGCTCTCTCCCAGAAAGTGAAGGGGGATATCAGCGTTCAAAATTTCACCGACATTGCCGCCAACAACGAAGTGGTGATTGCCACCGAACTGGAGGAAGAGCGGCAGTTGAACCTCAACCGCCAGGCGATGGCGGACGCGTTGACGGCTACTTTTGGCCAGCCGGCGAGCGGCAAGCTGGATTTTAACAATGCCAGCCAGGAAGATCTGCTGAACCGTTTGCGCGGTCCCCTGGCCAGTGCCGGGATTTCGATGAGCGACCAGCAGTTGCAGACGCTGGTTACCAACCTGCTGAATTTCCGCAACACTCCGCCGCGTTCCGGCCTGATTACAGATTTCAACCAGCTGTCGGGCGTTGCCGGCGTGACGCCGGCGATCCTGAACGTGGTGCGCGACCAGAGCTACCTCTCCCCATTTAACATCCGTAACGTGGAAATGGTGGGCCCGCGGGTGGGCGCCGAATTGCGCAACAAGGCCGTTCTGGCGACCCTGTATGCGCTCGCCGGAATGCTGGTGTACATCGCGTTCCGGTTTGAGTGGATTTACGGTGTAGGCGCGGTGGTTGCCTGCTTCCACGACACGATTATCACGATTGGCCTGTTTTCGCTGTTCAACAAAGAGATCTCGATGACGGTGATCGCGGCCCTGTTGACGCTGGTCGGCTATTCGATGAACGATACGATCGTGATCTTCGACAGGATTCGCGAAAACCTGAAGTTCATGCGCCGCGAGCCTCTCGAGGAGGTCATGAACAAGAGCGTCAACCAGACATTGAGCCGGACGGTGATGACATCGGGCCTCACGTTTTTAACCGTCATAGCGCTATTTATCTGGGGCGGGCCGGTGTTACACGGCTTCTCTTTCGCGCTGGTGTGCGGCATTATCGTGGGGACGTATTCCTCGGTATTCGTCGCCAGCCCGATCGTGTTATTGGGCCACTATTACGCCGACAAGCGCAAGAAGAAAGCCCCAACAGTTACAGCCCCGCAAGTACAGCGGGTAGAAACGGCGCGGAAGGCTCCGGTCAAAACCGGCAGTCCGGCCAAGACGGGTGGTCCCGCTAAGACGGGGAACCCGGCGAAAGTAGTTAAGTAAGGAACCGCCGATCTTTGTGCCGGCGGGCGCGGTGGGAAAGGGAGTCCGACATGGAGATGTTCCAACAGACCTTCGTACAGACGGGAAAGACCAGTAAGACCTGGACCGTGCTTTTTTCATCGATCATTCAGGTCGTATTGATCGTTGTACTGATCATTCTGCCGATGATCTATTTCGACGCGCTGCCCAAGGGAACGCTAACAAGCTTCCTGGTAGCACCGCCGCCGCCCCCACCGCCTCCTCCGCCGCCGCCACCGGAAGCGCCCAAAGTGGTCAAAGTCATCCCTCGCCAGTTTGATGCCGGAAAGCTGCTGGCTCCTAAGGAAGTCCCCAAAAATATCGCCGTGATTGTGGAGAGCGAACTGCCGCCGCCTTCCGCCTCCGCCGGCGTGGTTGGCAGCACAGGTATCGGCGCCACGGGCGTGCTGGGCAGCCTGCTAGGGGGTATTTCAGCGGCCGCGCCGCCACCTCCGCCGCCAGTGAAGAAGGAAGAGAAGGCAGCGGTGCCGCAGCGCATCCGCGTGGGCGGCAACGTGCAAACCGCCAAGCTGGTCAAGCAGCCGCGGCCCAATTATCCGGCGCTGGCGAAATCGGCGCGCATTCAGGGCGTGGTGAAACTGCACGCGCTGATTTCGAAAGAAGGGACTATTGAGAATCTCACGGTAATCAGCGGCCACCCGCTGCTGGTGCCGGCCGCTTTGGAAGCGGTGAAACAGTGGGTCTACCAACCGACGCTGCTCAATGGCGAGCCGGTCGGCGTGGAAACCGAAATTGACGTCAATTTCACATTGAGTCAATAAGCAGTGGAACGGCCTTACGGCCGCTTCCTAAATCAACTCGCAGGAGAGAACAAACAAAATGCTTGTGCAATTGCAAATCTGGTCGCTTTATTTGCTCCAGGAAGGCGGCGCCGTAGGCTTCGACCTGCGGTCCATGTGGGCTCAGATGGGAATTCCGGCCAAGACGGTCGTTATCATTCTGTTCATCATGTCGGCGTATTCGATCGGCGTGATGATCGACCGTTTCATGGCCTATGCTGCGGCTCGCAAACAGTCGCGTGAGTTCGCCCCGAAGGTAGCCGGCGCACTGCGCGAAGGCAAGCTGGATGAAGCGGTGAAGATCGCGGACCGTTACAAGAAGAGTCATCTGGCCAAGGTCGTGGTGGCGGGACTTCAGGAATTTCAGGCTCACCAGATCAGCACCGATATTCCGGGTGAAGAGATCGACGCCTCCAAGCGCGCGCTGGACCGAGCAGAAGCCATCGTGCGCGCGGAACTGAAACGCGGTGTTAGCGGCCTGGCGACCATCGGCTCCACGGCGCCGTTCGTGGGTCTGTTCGGCACGGTCGTGGGCATCATCAACGCGTTCAAGGGCATTTCGAACGAAAAGTCCACCGGTCTGGCGGCCGTGGCAGGCGGTATTTCCGAAGCGCTGGTCACCACCGCTCTGGGATTGCTCGTCGCCATTCCCGCGGTCATGGTGTTCAACTATTTCACCAGCAAAATTGAAGCGTTCGATGTGGAGATGGGTAATTCCAGCTCCGAGCTCATCGACTACTTCCTGAAGCGGACGCAGCGCGCCGCCGCCCGCAAGTAGCTGTCACGGCGGAATCCGGCGAGTTGATTGAGGTGGTGGCGCCGGCGGTCCTAGCCGCCGGCGCTTCCAAGCCTCGCCCGTTCCTGCCGAGTTCCGGGGAGGAAACCACATGAAAGTCGTTTTTAAGAAGAAACAGGACCAGCCGCCGGTCTCGGACATCAACGTGACGCCCATGGTGGACGTCATGCTCGTGCTGCTCATCATCTTCATGGTCATCACGCCTATGTTGACGAAGGGCATCCAGGTCAACATGGTCAAGACCAAGAACCCCATTGCCATGCAGGCTGCCGACAAGAGCGACGCGATTCTGGTCGCGGTGACGAAGGACGGCCGGAGCTATCTGAACAACACGCAGATGCCGCCGGAAGATCTGGCGCCCAAGGTGAAGGACCTCCTCACTAACCGGCTGGATAAGACGGTGTTCATCCGAGCCGATCAGCGCGCCAAATACGAAAAGGTGGTTGACGTAGTTGATAACCTTCGCGCCGCCGGCGTCGATCAGGTGGGCCTGTTGACTGAACAGGTTCAGAAGGACAAGAACAAACAGCAGCCGCAGAAGCCTGCCGGAGCTGCCGAGTAATCAGAGCCACGGCCGCGAAGAGCGGGCGGGCCGCACGTTTCAAGGAGCAATTCATATGGCAATGTCAGTTGGCGGTGGAAAAGGTCCCAAAGCGGACATTAACATGACGCCCATGATCGACGTCCTTCTGGTGCTGATCATTATTTTTATGGTGATCACCCCCTTGACGCCGCACGGGCTCGAGGCCCTGGTGCCGCAGCCGCCCCCACCCAACTCCAAACCGAATTTGTCCGATCAGCGCACGGTGGTGATCGTGCTCGAAAAGGACGGATCGATCAAGATCAACCAGGATCCGGTGCAGGAATCCATGCTGCAGCAGCGCCTGGAAGACATCTTTAAGACGCGCGCCGAGCGTGTCGTGTTCGTGAAGGGCGACCCGGACCTGGAATTCGCGCCGGTGGCGCGCGCGATCGATATCGCACACGGCGCCGGAATCGACAAAGTCGGTTTGATGACACCTAAATCGGAGGCGGCACAATAATGCGAACTTTCGCCCTGATTGGCGCTGTCGCCGGGTTGGCATTGTTCGGCGCAGGCTGCCAGAAGCTGCAGTCGCGCGACCAGCTCAATAAAGGCGCGCAGGCATTCCGCAACGCTCAGTACGCCGAGGCGGTGGAGCACTTCAAGAGCGCCGTGGAGCTGGATCCGACGTTCCCCGTGGCCAAACTTTACCTCGCAACCGCGTACATGCAGCAGTACATCCCAGGCGCGGAGTCGGCTGAGAACGAAAAGATGGCCAAGGCGGCGTTCGACACGTTCACCCAGGTCCTGCAGCAGGATCCCAAGAATACCGTGGCCATCGCTTCGATTGCCTCGCTTTATCTGAACCAGAAAAAGTGGGACGACGCGCAGCAGTGGTACGAGAAATTGATCGCCGTCGAACCAAGCAATGCCGACGCGTACTACAGCCTGGGCTTCATCGCATGGTCGAAGTGGTATCCCGCATACGGCACTGCCCGCGCCGAAATGGGCTTGAAGCAGGACGACCCCGGCCCCTTCAAGGATAAGAAGGTCAAAGAGGCGCTGAAGGAAAAATGGCTTCCGGTTGTCAACGGCGGTCTCGACGCGCTCGACAAGACACTGAAGATCAACCCCGAATACGAAGACGCGATGTCCTATAAGAACCTACTGATCCGCGAGCGCGCCGATCTCGACGACAGCAAGGACCAGTACGAGAAGGACATTAAGGAAGCCGACGACTGGACGCAGAAGGCGCTGGATACGAAGAAGATTAAGGCGGAGCGCAAGGAAAAGAAGAGCGCCGGCGGCATTCACGAGTAGCAGAAGCTATCGGCTGTCAGCAGTCAGCTTTCAGCTCGCACGAGTGGGGCGAAGGCTGATTTCGCAAGCCGGGGACAGATGCAACGTTATCCTGCCATAGAAATGCGGAAACGTTACTTCTGTTCCCGGTTTTCGTCTGGGAGCTGATAGCTGAAAGCTGGCCGCTGAAAGCTTTTTCTCCGCTGTTCTACAATTAACGTATAGTGTCCCTTGAACACGTCAGCCCTGCGGACGCTGTCGCTATCCAGCCCCCACCCGACCCGGTAGAGCGCCGGTACCAGGATCTTGAAGCCAAGGTCCGCGAGTATCGGCCCAAGGACGATCTGGCGCCCCTGGAGCGCGCCTTCCGCTTTGCGCGGCAGTGGCACGAGGGGCAGATGCGCAGCTCGGGCGAGCCTTACATGGTGCATCCGCTGGAAGTGGCGCATATTCTGGCGGGTATGCGCATGGACGTGGTGGCCATGGAAACAGGGCTGCTGCACGACGTTGTCGAAGACACCAGCGTCACAGTTGACCAAGTGCGCAAGGAATTCGGCGACGAAGTGGCGCGCTGCGTGGATGGCGTCACCAAGCTGAGCAAACTGGACTTCTTTTCCGCCGAGGAGCGCCAGGCGGAGAGTTTCCGCAAAATGCTGCTGGCCATGGTGGAGGACATCCGCGTCATCATGGTCAAACTGGCCGACCGGCTGCACAATATGCGGACGCTCGGCTATCTGAGCGCCGAGCGGCGCGAACGCATCGCCCGCGAAACACTCGAGATTTATGCGCCGATCGCCCACCGCCTAGGCATGGGGAAGATCCGCGCCGAGCTGGAAGATCTCGCGTTTCAACACCTGGAACCAGAGGCGTATCGGGAGATTGTCACCTCGATGGAATCGCGGCGGCACTCGAACGAGGAGTTTCTGGACGAGATCAAGCGAACCGTGGAGGCGGAACTGCGCCGCGAAGGAGTCCCGGCGCGCATGGAAGGCCGCATCAAGCGCCCCTTTTCCGTTTTTCAAAAGCTGCGCCGGCAGAAGATCTCGTTCGACCAGGTCTACGATTTGACGGCCTTGCGTATCATCACCGATTCGGTGAAGAACTGTTATGCCGCGTTGGGAGTGATTCACAATAAGTGGCGTCCTATTCCCGGCCGGATCAAGGATTTCATCGCAATTCCCCGCCCCAACCTGTACCAGTCGCTGCACACTTCCGTGGTTGGACCGCACGGGCAAACATTCGAAGTGCAGATCCGGACCGAAGAGATGCATC
>CAZKVF010000302.1:0-6656 GCA_964556085.1 uncultured Solibacteraceae bacterium | reverse complement strand
AACACCTCGCTGTGCACCTGCGGGTTCTCGATATGCTGTTGCGAGTAGCGCGCGTAGAAGTGGTCGCGCTCGGTCGGCCCCCAGTCGATCTTCACGTCGCCCTGGTTGCCGTGCGTGTAGTTCTGGACCACGTCGTTCAGGTTGTTGGACGTTCCGTTCGCGAGTCCGGGGATGTTCGGCTTCGGCAGTGCTGCCGCGATCTTCAAAGCCGTGGGGCTGAGTCCCGCGATGCAGGGATTCACGCCCATCTTTTGGCCGGCGCCGCAGATCGTCGCTTTAGTCAGATCGGCGGGCATCGGGACGGTGGTTCCCGGATAGTGCAGAGCCGCTCCGGTGTCGGTCAGGTTGCCCGTCAGGTTCGCCGACGTGAAAGTGGTTCGCGGAGTCGATGTGGCCGGCAGGTCGAAGCGCGAGCCCTGGTAATCCGTGAAGAAGAACAGCTTGTCGCGCTTGATGGGTCCGCCGAACGTGCCGCCGAACTCGTTCCACCGCTGGCGCGGCGTAGGCAGGCCGTTGAAGTTGTTCGACCACTCGTTGGCATTGAAGAAGTCGTTGCGGAGATATTCGAACACGTTACCGTGATATTGGTTTGTGCCGGACTTGAGGCTCACATTAATGACACCTCCCAGAAACTGTCCGAACTCCGCATTGGGGTTGCTGGTGATGACATTCATCTCTTCCAAGGCATCCACACTTGGTACGTACGCGACGTTGTTGTCTACGAACTCGTTATTTTCCACGCCGTCCAGCAGGTAGTAGTTGCCCTGCTCGCGGTTGCCATTGAACTGGGCGCGGGCAGCGTTGAAAGTCTTCTGGCCGGTGTTAAAGGAAGCCGGGCTGATGGACACCGCTCCCGGAACCAGTAGCGTCAACTGGTTGTAGTTGCGCGTCTGCAAAGGTAAGTTGGCGATGGCGCTGGCCTCCATTACCGTTCCAACCTGGGTGGTGTCGGTCTGCAGGAGCGGCGTGGCCGCCGTCACCTCCAGGTTTTGCGTGACTTGTCCCAGGGTCATGGCGAAATCGAGCCGAGCCGTTTGATTCAAAACCAGGTTGAACCGAGGACGGACCGCCGTTTGAAAGCCAGTAGCCTCGACCTTCATCTCGTAGTTGCCTACCGGCAGGCGGGGCAGGTTATAGAGGCCCTCCATATTAGTGTCTGTTTTCCAGACAGTGCCCCGATCGACATCTGTTGCGGTAATTTGCGCCCCTGCTACGGCGGCGCCAGATGGGTCAGTGACCTTGCCGGTGATGGCCGCAGTGATCTCCTGCGCCCGGATGGCTGGCGCCATCGCCGCGACGAGCGCCGCCAGCAGGTAAACGATCAAAAGGCTTCGTAGCTGAGTACTTCCAGTTCTCATATCCACTCCATTCGACTAACCTAAAGTTGACCCCTACCGCGCCGCACCCCCGAGGGCACGTTGCGGCTTAAAAGCAATTTCTTTCAGCGCGATCATGGACTGCCGCGATCCAGTTGTCCAGTTCGGAACGGTTAAAGGCCCGTTACAGAAAGGTTCGTTACGGCATCGAACGCCCGAATTTGCAAGAGTTTGCAGCGGAACGCGCGTAAGCAGCAACCGCACGACGCGGATGGCCGCGAGACGCACTTCAGCCACCGGCTGATCGAGCCGGTCGAGCTCCTGGCTTTGCTGCTCGATCCAGCTTTTGGGAGCCGGTCTTCCCGTTTCTATGAGTTCCAGGGCGTTTATTCCGATTTTGGCGGCTGCGGCCAAATTGGCTGTCAAAGGTACCAGTTCCGCCAGCAGGGCATTGTTCTCAGCTAACGGTTGGAGGCGGGCGGCGGTTTCGGACCATTGGGATAAGATGGGTCGCAATTCGGCGGGTTGGCAGGCGGAATCCGGAACGGACCTGCGGACGCCTGGCCCACATGCAGCGACCTCACGCTCCAGGCGGCGGACCAGTTCGTTTTCCGGAGGAATGGCGTCCACAAACCGGTTCAACGGAATGAGGCTACTGTATTGGCGGGCACCGCGGCGGCCTTGAATCGCCACAGTCTCGGAAGCACCGGCCAGGATGCGAAGGGAGTCGGCGGGTTGGCCGCCGGTGAGCCGCTCGAGCATTGGTTGATTGGACCGGTGCTCGACGCCGCTCCATTCGAGCCAGCGGCTGACCACCTCCAGGCGAGCGTACATGGAGTCGGGATCGGTTACGGTACGTGGTGACCACAACCGCTCCGCGATGGCGGCCATACGTGGCCAGATACGCGAATCCACTGTCTCCGCGCTGGTGTATTCGGTCCACATACAGGCTTCGCCGCCAAGAATACGCGCCGCCTGCGCCGGGGAGAGATCGCCTGCGGCACCGGCCAGAGGATCGTTGGCGTAGTGCTCGGCCGCCGGTTTAAGGTGATCGAGGTAATAGCCGAAAGAGAGCAGCGAACGGTAGCCCTTGTTGGCTGCTTCGGCCAGAGATGCAGGCCCGCGCCAGGACTGGATGACCGTATCGGGCGGTAACTCGGGATTCAGAACCTCATCCCACCCGACCATGGTTTTGCCGTGTTTCTTCAGCAGCCGTTCCACGCGCCGGTTGAAATACGTCTGGAGATCGTGGCCGCCGTTGAGCCGGTGTGCGCGGGCGAACGCCTGGATAGAGGGTGAGCTTTTCCATTGCGTCTCTTCAACTTCGTCTCCACCGATATGGAAGTAGAGGTCCGGGAACAGGCCGGCCATTTCGGCGATGAAGCCATCGAGAAAGACATAGGTTTCTTCGCGGGTGGGGTCGATCGTGGGCCGGAAGATGCCCCACTTGCGTTCGATGGCATAGGGTCCGGGAGCGCTCGCCAGTTCCGGATAACCCACAAGCCAAGCGGTGGTGTGCCCCGGCACGTCGAATTCCGGAATGACGCGGATACCACGGTCGCGGGCGTATGCCACCACCTGGCGTATTTCCGCCTGGGTATAGTAATTGCCGTCGCTGCCCAATTGCTGGAGTTTGGGATAGCGCTTGCTTTCGACGCGAAATCCCTGGTCGTCGGAAAGGTGCCAATGGAAGACATTCAGCTTTACAGCGGCCATGGCGTCGAGGTTGCGCTCGACAACCGCCAGCGGCATCCAGTGGCGGCTGACATCCAGCATCAGGCCGCGCCAGGGGAACCTGGGCTGATCTTCGATGTGAATCGCGGGCACTTGAAAACCATCAGGCCCCGGGCCGACCATCTGGGCGAAAGTTTCCAGGCCGCGCAGTACGCCGGTCAGGGTACGAGCAATGAGGCGAGCGTCGGAAGCTGTGATGTCGAGTTGGTAGGACTCGTCTTCCCCAAGGGCCGGATATTCGGGGGCACGCTCGCGGCACTCGACGCGGAGCGTTACCGGGCCGCGACTGTTAGCCAGCGGTATTGGCAAGCCGGTCTGTTTCGCTAACCTAGCGGTGAAGCGCTTGATGGCGGCATCCGTACGGGCGTCAGCACAGGCCGCCGCAACGGAAAAGCTGGAGTCGATCTGCAGGGCGCCGGAGGCGGTTTCCATCTTCGCCGGCATGGGCATCAACGAGAGGGGGGCCGCAGACGCAATGAAATCGGGCCGCAGATTAACCCAGATAAACGCGGATAACAGCCATGTTTTCCATTGGCGTTTACCGGCGTTCCGCGGCGGCTTGAAATCTGTCATCGTTATTCCACCACCGAGCTCCAGCCGCGGCGGGACAAGTCCCACCAGATAACGGAAGCTCCGGCCAAGCCAATGCCGAGCAGCAGGAAACCAGCCGGCCACTCGCCCAAGAGCAGTTTTCCCGTGCCAAACAGGACGCCGTAGATGAGAGCACAGCCGCTCAACCAATCAAGGGCGCTGTACCACAGGGAAGCTTGTTGGCAGGCGCCGACCCCACTCATAGCCGCCACACGCCGCCATCCAGCGCGGGCCGGCCGCGCGCGAACGTAAAACTTCAGCAGCGTCTCTTCCGCCTCGGGCCTAGTCAGGAACGTGACCGAAAGCCAGATTACGGTGGTCACAGCCACCGTGATGATCATGATCCAGGCGAAATCGACCGGCTTGTCGCTGTCGAGCCCGCCGGCGATCTGCAGGCAAAGCGAGGTCGCGAAGGCGGCCACCATAGCCGATATCTCGCTCCATGCGTTGATGCGCCACCAGTACCAGCGGAGCAGCAGCACCAAGCCAGTGCCGGCGCCGGTAACAATGAGCAGCTTCCACGCGCCGGCGATCGAATTCAAGTAGAACGTCACCACAGCAGAGGCAATCGTCAGCAGTACCGTGGTCCATTTCGAAACCAGCACGTAATGCCACTCGGGCGCGGCGGTCCGCAGGAAGCGGCGATAAAAATCGTTAACGACGTAGCTGGCGCCCCAATTCAACTGCGTGGCGATGGTGGACATATAGGCCGCCGCGAAGGCCGCCAGCATGATCCCGCGTAGGGACGCCGGCAGGTAGGCGGTCATCACACGGACGTAGCCAGTTTCCGGATCTTCCAACCCGGGAAAGAGAACCAGGGATGCGAGGGCCACGAGCACCCAAGGCCAGGGGCGAATGGCATAGTGGGCAATGTTGAACCACAGGGTGGCCAATAACGAATGTTTCTCGTCCTTAGCGGAGAACATGCGCTGCGCGATGTACCCGCCTCCGCCAGGCTCTGCGCCCGGATACCACGTGGCCCACCAGTTCATCGAGATGTAGACCAGGAAGGTGATCATGGGCATCCAGGGCGAGTGCAGATCGGGAACGAAGCTCAAAACCGACCCATGGCCGCCGGGCGCTACGCCGCGCGATTGATCCAGGAGGGCTAGCCTCATCTTCAACGCTTCCATGCCGCCAACTGCGTGGATGGCCGCGAAGGCGAGCACGGTGACCATGGTCATCTTGATAACGAACTGGAACAGGTCGGTCACCAGCACACCCCAGAGGCCGGACATGGTGGAGATGCCGGAGGTAAGCGCGATCATGCCCAGCACGATGAGCAGCGCTTCAAGGCGCGAGACCCCTAAGGTGAGCATGAGAATTTTGACCATGGCCAGATTGACCCAGCCGAGGATGATGCAGTTGATGGGGATTCCCAGGTAGAGCGCGCGAAAGCCGCGCAGGAATGCGGCTGGCTTGCCGGAGTAGCGAACTTCGGCGAATTCGATATCGGTCATGACGCCGCAGCGGCGCCAAAGGCGCGCATAGAAGAAGACGGTAAGCATGCCGCTGGCAACGAAGCTCCACCAGAGCCAGTTGCCGGCGATTCCTCCCCGGGCCACCATTCCGGTGACGGCGAGTGGGGTATCTGCCGCGAACGTGGTGGCGACCATGGAGGTGCCTGCCAGCCACCAAGGCACGTTACGCCCGGAGAGGAAGAACTCAGTGACGCTTTTGCCGGCGCGCCGGCGGTAATACAAGCCGATGGCAAAATTGCCCAGGAAGTAAAAAACGATAGCGGACCAATCGAGCCAAGTCAGTTGCATAGACTCACATGGTCCTCGTGATCTTGCTCAGAGTGCGGGGCCGGTCCGGATCGAGGCCGCGGGCATCCGCCAGGTGGGCCGCGAACAACTGGGCGGGCACGATGTAAGGAATAGGCGTGTAGAGGTCGGCCAAACCGGCGGGCAGTTGGCGCCTGCGGCCGCGACCACCGGGCGGCGGTGGAATCTGGATCAGGCGCGCATGAGGATGCGAGGCCGCGGCACCCTCTTCGCCGATCACTACAGTTTCGGCCTTCAAAGTAGCCAGCCGATCCAGGACCGCGGTGATGGAGGGCCGCGTGGGTCCCGGCGGCGCGAACACGAACACCGGAAAGCCGCGCTCCACCAACGCGATAGGGCCATGCATCAGATCGGCGGCCGAGAAGCCCTCGGCAAGCACGTAACATGTTTCCATCAGCTTCAGGCGAAATTCGAGGGCGTTGGCGTAATTCAGCCCGCGGCCCACGGTGACGGTGCCGTTCATGAAGCGATAGCGCTCGACGATTCCGGCGATCTGCCCTTCGGAGCGCAAAACGGCCGCAACCCAATCCGGAACCCGGCTGAGCTGATCGGTCTGGACCGCGCCGCCCAGGGCGGCGGCCAGCAGATACAGCAAAAGCAATTGGCCGGTATAGGTCTTAGTTGCGGCAACGCTTTTTTCCTTACCGGCCCTCACCAGCAGGGCATGATCGGCCAAGCGTGCCATGGCGCTGCGCGGTTCGTTGGTGATACCGACGGTAACTGCGCCGCGCTCGCGGGCCACAGCCAGGACAGCGTTGGTATCGGTAGATTCACCGGACTGCGAGATCCCGACGATGAGCGTTTCGCGGAGATCGAGCTGGCAGGCGAAATCGCCCGCCCCACCATAGAGCGTGTAAATCGAGGGGGCTGCGAGGGACACGGGTATGCCGGTGGTGATCTCGATCAGGTAACGGCCGAATTGCGCGGCGTTATCGGAGGTGCCCCGGGCCGCAATGATAATGAAGCGCGGTCGCGTGGCCTGGAAGCGGGCGGCCAAGGCGCGCATTGCGCGCAGGCCCTGCTCCAGGATGCGAGCGAGCGTTTCCGGCTGCTGGCGCGCTTCGTCGAGCATATGGGACATGGTGGGCTCGCAAGCATGATCCTTCGGGGAAGGCTCGCACGTCCAGTTCACAACGGTTGCCGGGGGGTTATGCAGGCGTTCGCTACGGAAGCGAACGTATTGGTTTCAGGGAACTTAAGGGGAGACGGGGCAGCAGCCACGTGCCCG
>CAZKVF010000301.1:0-7068 GCA_964556085.1 uncultured Solibacteraceae bacterium | reverse complement strand
TTGCATCCGCAGCGATGATGTATCTCACTCCAGATCTGGAGCAGGAACTCAAGCATTACCTGGACACGCTGCCAGATGCTCCGGCCGGATGGCTCTTTCCAGCAACCCGGAAAGCTGTGCCAACGCGGCCAGGGAACTTCCTCAACCGCGTGCTGAAGCCGGCCGCGGTGAAAGCCGGCCTTTCAGTGTTCAAGACCGCCAAGGGCAAAACGACGTCGTCGGCGAACTTCCAGTCGTTGAGACGAACTTCGTCCACCCTGTTCGGTGCGCGTGCTAAAGACCCAAAGTCTACCCAGGCTCATATGCGCCACACGGACCCGTACGTCACGCTGAAACACTATCAGCGCGAGATTCCGGCAGAGGTGAAGGCTGCGGCGCTTGCTTTCGAGAGAGACTTACTCGAGCAAAAGCGCAGAAGGGAGGAAACGCTTGAAGCGAACGGCGAAAATCTTCCAATCGTCTAAAGTTTTGGGTGGGTTTTGGATGGGCAGCTCGTTAGGCTGTATCTCTAAGTTATTGAAAAACTGGAGCCACCGGAGGGAATCGAACCCCCGACCCGCAGTTTACAAAACTGCTGCTCTACCGACTGAGCTACGGTGGCCTTGGATAACCATTTGAAAGCAGGACGCGGAAGACCTTCAACCGCGCCACCAGCCACTAAGAAAATTCTCCCGCACGCGAGCCCGAAAAACAACTGCGCCATCTCACCTGTCGATCCCAACCCGACCACCTCTCACTCCACCTCCGCGCCGGCGGCCCGCAATGCATTCTCCAGCTCCTCCCGGGGGAGCGCAGTGCTGATGAACAGCTCCTGCCGCGCTCCGGAACTGAGGGCGATGGCTTTCCAGCCGTTGGAAACCGGGACCGTGATATGCACGCGCACCTTACCCTTCGCGTCGCGTACCGGCCGGATCACTCCGGGAATGATCGACCGGATCTCCTGCCGTGCTTTCAACAGCGCCTCCAGGATCTCGCGCACACCGTCTATAATGCTGTGCTCCACCTTGAGCCGGTCTTTGGCGGTCCGCAGTCGCATAACTCTATTTTGACCCGGACCGACACATAACTCTCAGTGGGGCTGTGGCGACCGAAGGTCCGTCCCGGATACGCCGCGGCCGCAATGCTAATGGGCGCCGACCAGACGCCTGCTCTGCGTTCCGCTACGAGGATCTGTCCGTTCGTCGGTCGCCAGCCGACAATCGCATCGCCCAGGGAGTTAACGGCAAGCGTCGGGTTGGTGGCGGACGCGCCCGCTGCCGATAGAGTGACCGGGGAGGTCCAGGAACCCGAAGCCGGGAGATTTGCTGTCTCAATCGCGCCGGCATTGGACGTGGTCTGGACCCAGACGGCAACTGCGTTGCCATTGCCGTCCATTCCGACTTTTGGCGAACTTGAGTTTCCCGGCTGCGTAACCGTGGTTGCCGCGGTCCAGGAGCCGTGGGCCTGGCGTGTGCATGCCTGGATCAGATAGCCCTGGTTCGCGTAGACCTCCCAGACGGCGACAGCGTTTCCGCCCGGGCTTATAGCAACGCTCGGCGTGGAAGCGTTGACGCCGGATCGGGGCGTCAGCGTTTGGGCCGCGGTCCAGGCCCGCCCGCATCCTGTGCCGTAACCTGCAGAAGCAGATAGTTATCCTCGTTTACCCACGCCGCTGCCTGAGCCCCCGAGGAGTTGATTGCTACAACCGGCGACGTGACATAGTAGGTGGGCGGGATAGGAGTGGATAGCGCAACCGGCGTCGACCATCCGGACGATGCGTAGGCCACAAGCGCCAAACATAGGACGCAAGCTATTGCGACCGCCCAAAAATAGCCGCTTGCGGGAGGACTTAGGCGCAAGCGCGAACTTTGCGGCAATGATTCTCTTCATGTGTAGCTCATCTGTAATGCAGGTTATTTGGAATATACGAATGTGTAGTGATTTAGTCCCGCTGATCTTACGGGTATTTGAAAGTGCGCTCTTTGCTCGGAAGCAAGTTAGAGCGCCGGCCGCTTCATTTACACCAATATCTTAAGGTGAGTCGGAAATTCTCGAGGGTGGAGTAGACGATCTTGTCTCGTGCCCGTCAAACGCCTGTAACACCAACCGGCTTGTTCCGTGTCACGTAACGGTTCACGAAGTTCTCGAAAGCCGCTTCCAGCGCGCCGCGTACGCGGTCCGAGCGCCCCACGTTCCGGCCTTCGATCTGGCTTACCGGGAGCAGGTTGCGCGTCGTCGAAGTGATGAAGACCTCCTCGGCTTGTTCCAGATCGCAAGGCGCAAGACTGCGCTCCCGAATGCGTATTCCAGGCATCAGCGTTTCGCCGATCAGGATTTCGCGCGTAATTCCGGGCAGGCAGCCGGAGCTGAGAGGCGGCGTCCAGACGTCATTCCCCTGGGCGATGAAGATATTGGCTGAAGTGCACTCCGCGACCTCGCCGCGTTCATTGAGCAGGATCACTTCATCAAAACCGCGCGCCTGGGCACGCTCGATCCAGGTCAGATTCATTGCCCAGGAGAGAATCTTGGTGCCCGCAAACTCGTTGGCTGCGTGGCGGCCTTGGGGCACGTAGGAGAGCTTGACCGACGAACCCCAGTCTTTCGATGCGGCAGTCAGCCCGATCAGGTCGCTCGCACGGCCGGTAGAGGGGCCCTCCCATAATCCGCCGCGGTTCCGTACCACCACCAGGCGCAGCGTCGCCTGCGAGGCGCGGTTCGCTTCCACCAGAGCGAGAAGATTTCGGCGGACCGCTTCGTTATCCGAGGGCATGGGAACTTTCAGTGCGGCCGCGTCGCGGATCATCCGCGCCCAGTGCCGCTCGAAAGCGAAGGGGATGCCATCGACCACTCGCATCGTGGTGAACACCCCCCAACCGGAAAGCAGGCCTACTTGTCCCGCGGCGAGCAGCGAGTCGGAAGAGGGCCGGATATCGCCATTGTGAAGGAGGAAGGGGTGTAGCACAGTGCCATTCTAACGCGCCTGCACTTGCGGCCGCGCTCCGGCGGCGTCCGATCAGCGAACGCCGTAGGCAGCCAGCAGCACTTCGCGGTTCTCGCGCAGATCCTTTCCCGACCGCTCTAGCGGATAAGGCCGAGACCCCATGATTCCCTTCCACAACTCGCGATTGAAGCGCGGCGTATCCAGCTTGTCTTCTTCGTCGTAATCCATGTCGCCCAGCCTTTTCTGCCACCAGGCGGCGGTGTGACGGTCGCCGGCGGAAGCGAGAAATCGCCGAGTTCGCGGCAGCGAGTTTTCCGCCGTCGCTTTAGGCAGTGGGAGCGTGGAGCTGCGCAACAATTCCGGAACGACCGCCCGGTAATTCCATGACGCCTGATTGAGGTCGAACACTGCGGTCATAGACTCCGCCACCGCGCTATAAAAGCTGCTGGGCGTGAGCCCGAGCACAGCTTCCATGGTGCGGATCATGTTGACCGTCGCATACCTCACCGAAACCACCGCCCCTTGCTTTACAAACGGGCCAACCACGTAGCCGACGCTGCGATGCGCATCCACGTGGTCGGGGCCATCCTGCGCGTCGTCTTCAATGACGAAAATGAGCGTGTCGTCTTTGTAGCGGCTCGCGGCGATTTTCTGCGCCAGGAGGCCGATGGCGTAATCGTTATCGGCCATCTGCATGGCCGGCGTGTTCAGTCCGTACAACGCCGTTCCAAAGCTGCCGAAGTGGTCGTGGCAGAAGCGTACCAGCGAAAGGCTGGGCAGGTTGCCATCGGCGGCGAACTGATCGAACTCGCGCTCCCACTCCTGAAAGTTGTAGAAGTCGGCGTTGTTCTGATCGAAGCCGCGGAAATACGGATCGGTGCGGGTCACCAGCGCTTTGTTCGTCGCATACGCCTGCACAACGCCATCGCGAAACGGGGTCTTGGAAATCGGAATATAAGAAGGATTGGCTTTCGGATTTTCGTATCGTCCCAAGTCGGTGTAGTACCCGTAATTGCGCACGCTGAGCCCGGCCCGCAGCGCCTCGTCCCAGATATAGCCCGCGCCCGCTTCACCAGTCGCGCTGTCGGGCGCTGCCACGTCCGCATCGCCGGGGAGGAGGCGCGGATCGGCTGGATGCTGCGGGTCCGGACTCAGAAGCGGCTGCGCTTTGAGCCGTTCGGCGGGCGACGCGAAGCCCACATTCACATTGCGATTGGTCCCTTCCCAGTCGTAGGTGAACCCGCGACCCGCGTAATTGATTGGCACCGTCTTCTCGGTGTAATCCGTGGTGCGGCCGGCCACCGACCAATTCCAGCCCACGCCGCTCACTTCGCCGGAATCGTAGAAATTGTCGAGTGTCACGAATCGGCGGGCAAGCGAGTGATGGTTGGGAGTGACCGGCTCCGGAAATTCGGTTAGCGCCGGATCACCGTCGCCGACTTCCAGATCGCCGAGCACCTGGTCATACGTGCGGTTCTCTTTCACGATGTAAATCACGTGGCGAATCTTGGCGCGAAGCTGCTCCATCACCGCATCTGCGGGCCGGGCGACTCGCCCGAAGTGGTTGTTGCGAGCCACCTGCTCGCTGAGCGCGGCTAACTCGGCAGGACCGGGGACGGGCGCAGACCACAAGCTCCCCTTCTGCAGAGTGAGCACATATTCGCCCGTGCCGCGCGCGCAATCGGGAATTTTCGGGGCTTTGACGTCGCCGCGGCAGTTCGTGGGATTCGGTCCGGGAATACTTTTGCTGTTCACCACGTAAAGGAATTTGCCGTCGGCGCTGGTCGAGACATCATTTGGATACCACGCTGTGGGGATGAGCCCCGAAACCTCGCCGCCGCCATCCGCTCGAAGCGCCACAATCGCCACCGCATTCGTGCCGCCGTCGGTCACGTACAGCGTGCGTTCGTCCGGCGAGAGCGCCAGGCCGTTCGGATTGGCGCCTTTCGGCACCGCTCCGGACGGAAGCATCCCGGGCGGCGCCGCGACACCGAAGCTGGCGATCACGCGGTCGTTATTTGTGTCTACCACGCCAACGCTGTCGCTATTGTCCAGTGCGATATAGAGGCGATCCTGGGCGCGGTTGAGGAGGATCCGGTTGGGCTGACCGGTAACGCGGATGCGCCCGGTTATTTTGGGAGCCGCTTCCAGGTGAACTGCGACGATCTCCCGATCGCGCGGGCTCGATATGTAGGCCTTGTCATCGCCGCGAATCGCCACCCAATACGGGAATTCGCCACCGGCCTCGCCCGCAGCAATCGGCCGCAAATCCAGCTCGGCGGTCTTCTTGCGCGACTTGAGATCGATCACGCTGATCGAGTCGTTATAGATGTTGGCGACCACGGCGATGGTCCCGGCGTGGTTGACCGCAATTCCTGCGGCAACTGGCTTGGGAGCAGCGGCATTAAGTGGCGCGGGTGCATTGGAAAGCAGCCCCAACCCATAGGGATGGGCCAGCGCGATGGCCGCGCTTTGCGCGAAACCGGAATCCTTGCCGCCGCGTGTGAACACATATAGTTTGTCGTCCGGCCCTCCCGAGACATAGAATTCCTGCCCCGAAGGATTCCAGACGAGCCCGCAGAAACTGTTGGGAACGGGCAGAGCCTGCACGCGGACCGGTTGCGGGCGCGTTATGTCGTACACCAGAACATATTCGTTCGATGACTTGCGCCCGCGTTCCTCGTGATTGTAGCCGCTGGTGAGGACCAGCAACAGGCGGCCATCGGGGCTGAGCGCCGTGGACACGCCTTGTCCGAGAGTGAAATCGGGGTGATCGGCCAAGCCTGGTTTCAGCGGCATAAGCACCGAGTGCGGCGCCGCATACGGCGTGATGGCCAGCCCGTTCGGCAGCTCGATGGGGTCGGCTGCCCGAACAGGGAAAGAGGTACTGGAGAATCCCAATAAGGCCCACAGGGCAAAGGATTTGCTCATCATGGCTTGATCCCAAGAGTATACGCCGGGCATCTTTCAATTTGGTTAGCAGCACGTTTCAGATCCGTTGCATCCTGGGTGGGACAGGCGCCCCGGTTTGGGGTCCGTTGCGGATTTCGCCTGTCAAGATTCCAGGCCAAACGCATGCCGAGACCCGGCGACCCGAAGTTGACGCTGCGATTGCCGCGCAGTTACAGTAAAGATGTTCACCTCTTCCGGCGGCCACCAGTCCCCATCGTCTAGCCCGGCCTAGGACATCGCCCTTTCACGGCGGTAACGGGGGTTCGAATCCCCCTGGGGACGCCAAACAAATCACCAGCGTACCCTGCCGATGGTAACGGCTTCAGATTCCGGTGACGCTGTGGTGGCGATACGGCCCTCACATGGGATGTTTTCGGGTTAAGCGGCTTCGGTGAAACACCGAATCGAGCTTCCGGCCGCGCTGGCCATGTACTCGAGGAAAGGAGAGCGTACCGCTGCGTCATGCGCGGGGTTCGAAGCCCGAGCAGTTGCCCCCACCGAATAGAGGTCTTCGGTTTCACACCAGCCACGATGCAGCCGTGTGTCTCAGAGAGTGGAAGGATGCGTCAGCGATCCCGAGGGTCAGCAAAGAGCCTCCGGGTGGCGACTGTTAGCCTTTGAGTATCCACGCCTGCGAGCACCGCGTCTCTGCCGGGCTCGCCCGCGGGGCGGGATCAACCCTCGGAAACCGTGAGGCCAAACCCGAATCGCGAGATCTTCGCGAGGGCCCGCCGAGGAATCGGCAACACGGGATCCTACGCTCCAGTCTGATCCCTATCTGCCGAAAATCCCGATCAAGCCAACCAGTATTAGGTAGATGGCCACGATGTAGTTAAGAAGGCGAGGGATGATCAGAATCAATATTCCCGCCAGCAAGGCGATGAACGGAGAAATTACACCGAACCGTATTGTTACTGCGCCGCCTCTGGTCTGCGCCAGTGCCGAACTCGTCGTGCCGAGAAGCAGAACAATGAAGAGAACTCGATCTTTGAGTGTCACTTGTACCTCCCTCGGCACTTAAAATAACACGGTGGACCAGGACTTACTGTTAGGCGTGGTAATATCGGCGGACAGCAGTCGTAGAACAGTTGCAAACCGAGTCAAGGAGAAGTTAAACGGACCGAAGCGCCGGGGGGAAGCGTTTCTCAAGCTCCTCATCCGTGTCGGCAAAAAGGAGAACAATATCGCTTTTCTCC
>CAZKVF010000300.1:0-8354 GCA_964556085.1 uncultured Solibacteraceae bacterium | reverse complement strand
AATATAGATATGCCGATTACAGAGCAAATGGACTCGATTTTGCGAGGCGGCCGGTCGCCGCGAGAAGCGATCCGTGAGCTAATGGACCGTACCCTTAAGAACGAGTAAAGCTAATCGCCCGTGGTAAAACCGCTCCCTGGCGGAGCCGCGCACGTCAGTAAGCGGTATTTTGTAAACCGGGGACTAAAATCCTCGTTGGGAACAGCAGGCTAAGTGAATGAATCCTGAGGGCGTGAACCCCCCGGCCGCGCAACCTTCTTGGGCCGAGCGGGTTAACAGTGATAGGGCAGCGGAGGTCTCCCTGGAACGGGACGCCGAGTTGATGCTGCGCGTTCGGGAGGGGGACCAGGCAAGTTTCGGCTTGTTGCTGGATAAGCACCGCAGTCCGGTGATTCATTTCCTATATCGGATGGTTGAGAATCAAGCGGTTGCTGAGGAATTGGCGCAGGAGGTTTTCCTGCGGGTGTATAAATCGAGGTCGAGTTACGAGCCGACGGCGAAGTTTACAACCTGGTTATTCCGCATCGCAAGCCATCTGGCGTTGAATTGGATCCGGGATGGACGCAATGAGAAGCGGCAAGCCAGTTTGGATGAAGAGAATCCGGATGGAACGGCTAAACAAGTACCGGACCGGTCGAGGACTGCGGAGCAGGAGTTGGTTTACCAGGTCAAGCTGAGGGAGGTTCGGCAGGCGATCGAGAGTCTGCCGGCAAAACAGAAGGCCGCGGTAATGATGCACAAGTATCGGGAAATGGAATATGCGGAGATCGCAAATGTGCTAAGTTGTTCTGAATCGGCGGTGAAGTCGCTGCTGTTTCGGGCCTATGAATCGCTGAGAATGCGATTGGCGCATATGGCTTAAGAGGGAAGAAGATGGACTGCCCACAACAAAACAATGCCGGCCACGAGCTGATTATTGCTTACGCGGCGCGAACGCTCGATGCTGCCAAAGAGGCAGCGTTCGAACGGCATCTGGAAGCGTGCGCGAGCTGCCGTGAAATGGCCGCGGCGCAGCGCACGGTTTGGTCGGCGCTCGATGAATTAACCCCGCTCCCCGTCTCATCGAATTTCGATGCCAAGCTATATCAACGGATTGCCGAAGAGCAGCAGTACACCTGGTGGCAGCGTTTATTCCGGGCCGATTGGTCGTGGCGGCCGGCCATGCCGGTGGCGGCAGCCTGCGCGGTTCTCATCGTCGCAATGCTGGTGAACAATTCCGGACCCTCGGTTGTCCCGCAGCAAGCGGCGCAACCCAGCCTTCAGATCGAGCAGGTGGAACGCGCCCTGGATGACATGGACATGTTGAAGCAGGTGGGTGAGGCCGCGCTCGAGCAGTCCGCGCCCCGGGAGCGGATCTAAGAGAGAGAGAGCGATGCGCTGCCGTAGCTCCATTCCGGCCCTCGCCGCCGTAGCCCTGTGCCTTACTCTTGGCGCACCGGCGAGACCGCAAGGCCGGCGCGGCGGCGGGATGTCGCGGCCCGCGGCTCCTCAACGGCAGCTGGGACGAGGCGCCAAAACCCCCATCGAAGAGTTCGAGACCATGTCTCCCGCTGAACGGCGGAAGGCACTGGACCATCTGCCTCCTGCCGATCGGCAAAGACTGCAAGAGCGGTTGGATCGGTTCAATCAACTACCGCCCGAGCGGCAGCAGGCCCTCAAGAACCTGTACAACCGATTACACCAGCTTCCGCCCGAGCGGCAGAATGCGGTCCGCCAGTCCATCAATAAGTTTGCCCAGATGGCTCCGGAACGCCAGCAAGCGATTCGCGGGGAGCTGACGAACCTGGCAAACATGTCTCCAGAAGACCGCAAAAAACACGTTTCCACGCCTGAATTCCGCCAAAAATTCAACAAAAAGGAACAGGAAATCGTCCGGGACATGTCCGAAGTTCTGCCCCAACCATAGCCTGGTAGGGGGTGGGTGCGTGATTCCACGCCCTCGTTACATCTCCCGTTGGGGTTCTTCACCCTAAAAGCCTTCCAATTGGTTCTTTTTGGGTGTTTTTTCGGCTTCAACGGTCTGGTCCTCGGCTTGCATCCAGTGGAAGCGCACTGAAAAGCACATCCGGAGGGAGCCGATAGCAGGACAGCCTCCCACCGTTCGCCGCGGCTCCCCCGGATGTGTTCAATTCAGTCTTCTGTTCTGGTAAAGGAGACTCGCATGGCATTGAGAAGTTTAGCGCTATTGCTCGTAGTGTTCGTTGCGTTTGCCTGCTTGACAGCTTACGCACAACCGGTTGTCAAGAAGGTTCCCGTCACACCGACCTCCCCGGCATCCGGCCAGGAAATGTTCAAGACCTACTGCGCCGCCTGTCACGGCGTGGAAGGGAAAGGAAATGGGCCGGCCGGTCCGGCGCTGAAAAAGCAGCCCGCGAATCTTACGGAGCTTACACAGCGCAATGGCGGCAAGTTTCCTGAGTTGAAAGTGTTCGACACGATCAAGGGCGATCTGGACATGCCCGCGCATGGCTCGAGAGACATGCCGATCTGGGGAAGCTTGTTCTCCAGCATCAGCCATGGCAGCCAAGGTGAGGTGCAGATGCGGATCAGCAACCTGACCGATTACATCAAGACCATCCAGGTAGGAGGTGGCAGCAAGTAAATAGCAAGTAGTAAGTAGCAGGACGCAGCAGGAAGAAGCAGGTGGAAGGCTCTACGGCCGACCACCTGCTTTTTCTATTGGCGGCAACAACTCGCGGATGGGCCGGCCGGGCAACGCCGGAGTTTGCGGCGGGAGGCCCATAAGATCGAGTATGGTCGGCACAAAGCTCAGGCTGTCGTAGGGTTCTTCAATCACCAGTTTGCGCGGGACGCTTGTGTCCGCGCCACCGGCCAGCATCAGTACGGAGTGGGTCGAGATGCGCAGAAGAGAGCCGTGATTGCCGCCAGGATTGAATCCCCGCACATTAAAATTCCAGTGGTTATTCGCAAAGATCAAGAAGTCCGGTTCGGCGAGGCGCCGGCGGCGAGTCTCGAATCTTTGGATCAAGCCGGCATCCCCGGCCTGGGCGGGCAGGCACGCTGCGTTTGAAAACTGCTCCTGAAGAGCCAAGATGCCGTTCGAATATCTGGTCTTGTGAATGGCGTGAAGCCAATCTGATTCGGAATGCCAGGAACTCAACCAGGCGGAACGTTGGTCGCCCGGCACGGCAAACTCGGGGTCTTCCCAAATGCGCAGGGGAAGGCCGGCCATGAGCTCTCCATACTCCATGTGGATCTTGCCGGCGGCATCCTGCATGAGCCCACGCACCGGAATGTATCGAAGTTCCAAGCCACCGCTCGCATCGTGCCGCGACAGAATGAGAACCTGACGATCTTCACCGGCATAGAGCCAGATTGCGTCTTCTTCCTGCGCGAGGCTCGCCTTGGGAATCCGAACGGCGATGAAGTCCACAGGATGCGATCCGACCTCGGCCTGAACATTGTTTTTCACCGCGAGCGCAGCGAGCAGTGGAAGATAATTCACTTTCCGGAAGCTGCCCGGGCGCCCGGCCGGATCGGGGCCGATGATGTAATTCTGCAGATCGTGGATCGAGTTGGCATCGCCCATGGCGCGCTTGGGGATCAGGTCGGATGCCGCCCACGAATGCTTATCGAAGTCCGAGGGTGAGAGCGCCAGCAGTTTGGTCAAACTGCCCGCGTACTCCGCATAGGCGTGCTCCTGCTCTTTCCACGAATCCAATTGGACGGCCAGCCGGCGGGCAACTTTATCGAGGCCTGCCTCGCGCTGGGCGGCCGTCCACTTTTTCGGCTGATCGGCGACCTGAACACGCCGCGCTTCAATGGCGCGGTGCAGCGCGGCAAGCTCTTGCTGCAATTCCGCCACGGTCGCCTGCCACTCGACGCGATGACGGTCCAGAATCTGAAAGAGGGTAGCCACGCCGGCGCGTTTCGTCTCGGCCGGGGAGGACGGGCGACCAATCTCGTCCAACAGAAGGTGCAGGGCATTGAAATCGGAATTACGTAGATAGACCGAGGCTCGCTCATTCCCGTCGAGATCGAGCAGCACGGTCGGATACTGATTGCCCGCGCCTTTCAGGTAGAGCGACTCATCCGATGGCGTGACGACTTCGGAAACAAAAGGATCCAGTCCCTTGAGTTTGTATTCCGTCATGGGGTGCCGATTGGTTACGACGTGATGCGCGCCGCCTTCCCGGCTGTTGAAGAATTGGACCAGATCGTAGCCTTGGCTATAGACGCCAGGCTGCGTATTCATTCCATGATCGGAAACCACCACGAGGATGGTCTGGTTCGCTTGGGGACTGGCTTCGATGGCGGACCAGATTCGCCCGACCAGCGCATCGATCCGTTGCAGAGCCTGTCGTTGAGCGGCAGGATCGGAAGTAGCGTGGGCGACGTGATCGAAATCGCCGGTGAAATAGTCGAGATAGCGGATTTTAGGATCGGCCAGCTTCTCGATCAACTCGCGCTCGGTCTGCTCCTCGACGCTGGACCCGATTTCGAAACCGATGGTCCACTCATCCAAAAGGTCGCGCAGAGAACGCGACGTGAAATGGCGTTGCAAGCTATTCTGCAGGGTCTTCCATCGAACGCCGCGCTGGAACAATTGAAAGCCCTGGTAACTGGAGGGATATGGAAAACGATCGATCAGGAGCGGAATTCCCAGGTCGTCCAAAGTCTCTACACCCGGCATGTCGACCCGGTGGGAGAGCGCGTAACCGACATAGAACGGGAAGAAATTCAGGTAATCGTCAACGTGGTAAGTATAGCGATCGAACTCTGCGTTGCCGTGAATTTGCAGGTGCTGCCCGGTATCGAGCAGCGACCAGGAGGGCGTGGAGAGACTGATGGCGCGGACGTAGAAATTCGCCAGGCGGGTGCCTTGCTGTCTGAAGACACGGTCGATCCACGGGAGCGCGCTCTTATTCGTGACAGGATCGATGCGGAGGAGCTCCCGCTCCAGCAGATCTTCGGGAACGCCATCCAGCTTGATGATGACGATGCGATTTGCCTCGGCGCGGGCACCGGCAGCCAGAACTAAGCCGAGTGCCAGGCGCGCGACCCAGCAGCGCGCCATTATTGGCCGCCGCCGGCCAGGACCGGGGCTGAATCGACGTTCAGGTAGAGAAGACAAAGCTCACGCCAGCCCTCTCCGGTACTAGGGTCGAGGGACAAGCGGCGCAGCTCGTTGCGTGCTTCTTCCACATTGAAGCGCTGCAGCGCGCGCAGGCAAGCGATCCGGAGCTCGGAGTTTTCCGAATGAGCGAAAAACTTCGCAATGAGTTGCGGCGAGCGGGGCGCCGGCTCCGACGCTTCCGATAGAGCTTCCAGGGACCGCTCAATTTCGTCGAGGTTTCCCACCACGTCAGGCCGTGGACTGGACGCCAGAAGTTGCTCGAGAAAACGTTGATGGTATGACGCGCGACGATGCGCATCGAGCTCGGCCAACAGGACTGGATCCGGAGTTGCGGATGTAACGCGAGGTCCGGGGTTGAAAAGGCGGCCCACAGCCGCGAACATGCGATGCGTTCGCGATTGCGTATACGATGCGAGTTCTTTGCGCCGGTCGCGCTCCAGCTTGGCCGCTAATCCTCCGGGCGCTCCGGCATATCGGAGTAAAGCATTGTACTGCTCGCGAGCGAGTTGGGCTTCGCCGGCAGCACCGTTCTCGAGCGGATTGAGGGCCAGGTGATCCAAACGGGCGCTCAGTTCGGCTTTGAGCTGGGAATCGATGGTGTTATCGGCCGCCAGGAACGCGCGGGCCTCCGAGTAGGCCCGCAGCCGCGCGGACCGGTTGACGGCTCCTCCGTGTCGAGCACGCACGAACGTCCAAGCCGATTCACCCACGAAGAACGGCCAATTCCCGAAACGTGAAATACCCAGGATGCTCGATATAACGATAGTGCTGCCGTGCAGGAACATTTCCCGGCGCTTGGGTTTCATCTGATCCCGGAAATCGGCCAACAACAGCGGAGCTCGAGGATGATCGAGGCTATAGAAGGCCAGCGGGATCATTTCCACGGGACGCGCATCCGGCGTAGCGGAGGAAACCGCCCGGTTTTCAGAATCGAGGTAACGCGTCTCGGTATAGCCAGTCCAATGTTGCAAGCGTTCGTCGGTCCAGGGGTCGGCAATGTTCAGGAATTGGTCATCGAAGGAATGATCTACGTGACGATCCAAATCCTCTTGGGCCACCCAGAGCATGGCGGCGATCGGAGTGTCGTCAGGCAAGGCCAGGGGTTCGAAGTACAGTCCGTTCAATTCGGCGCGTTGCCGCAGAAGATCCCAATTGTGTCCCCGCAGTTCTTGGATTCGGGCGGTCTCGCGGTCGTAAAACTTCGATAGATTCTGGGCCCGCACGAGCCCCCCCAGCGTTCGGTCGGAAAGACTCAAGCGCGAATACAACTGCCGGAAATCGACGTCGGACAACAGCGAGTCCCCGGCCTTCTCGAGTTCGAGGCCGTCCAAAACTTCCAGAGCCTGGAAGAGCTGCAGCTTGCGGTAGTCGCTGAAATTGCCGCGATAGCTCCGAGTGGACGCGCGAACCGCCATGCCGAGCGGATCCAATTGAGTCGCCTGAAGGCCGCTGCCAAGCAGGTTGGTCCAAACGCCTTTCGCGGGAGCGCCAACGTCGAGAGCGGGCGCGGGTACGCGGTCGTCATGCTGCCTGGTTCCGGCGCGAAACCACAGGATGGATGCCGCCGAAGCGGCGCGTTGGAGCGGCGTGGGGCGCGTGCTCGTCAAAATCCAGACGTAGCGCAACCGGTCGTTGTTGGAATCGCCGTCGCCCAGAGTGTCACGGAGGACACTGAGAAGCGGGACCTCCAGATCCTGCCTCCCGGTGGCCGGGTCGGCCTGGCGTCCAAACAGCGTAACCAGCTCGGCACCGCCGCTGACGGGGTCTCGCTTAAGAAAATAGGCGGGCTTAGACGGCTGCGCCGCGACCAAAACTCCACCCAGAAGCAATAACAGGACAGTTTTCCGCACTCTGTCTCTCTTCAAAATAAATCATCGACCCCGCAGTGGCAACTCTTAGGCCACCTTCTTACCTTTGTGTGACGCTTAACTCCTTACAAAAGTTCAACGATCCTTTTCGCCGGCCCATGAAAGTTTCTTAGGGACCGGAACGCAGGTTCTCCGTCTAAAGCGAAGAGAGAGAGGGAAATATGCGAACAGCATCGCTACTTATCGTGGCGGGAAGCTTACCAGTACTAGCATTCCAGAATCCGGTACCAAAGCTGGCCTGCAGCGACCGCGGATTTCATCAGGACAGTCTCGTGTCTCATTGTGAGATGCGAGAGCAGAACCTGGGGGCCTCCCGGGGCGCGATCCGGATCGATCCCGGAACGAACGGCGGCGTATCGGTCAGCGGCTGGGACCGGGCCGATGTTTTGGTTCGCGCGCGGATCGATACGGCGGCCGACACCGACTCGGAGGCGCGCGCCATGGTTCCGCAAATCCAAGTGTCGTCGGGGGCCGGCAGTATTTCCGCGACGGGGCCGGAGATGGACCGCCATCATCATTGGTCGGTGTCGTATGAGATCTTCGCGCCGCGGCAGTCGGATATTCAGGCTAAGGCGCACAATGGCGGGATCAAGATTTCGGACCTGCGCGGCAAGATCGAGTTCGAGACCATGAACGGCGGCGTCACTTTGACGCGATTAGGCGGCGAAGTGCACGGCCGGACGACCAATGGCGGCCTGACTGTGGAACTGGCCGGCGACCGCTGGGATGGATCGGGGATGGATGTCGCAACCACCAACGGCGGCGTCAAGCTGGACGTTCCATCGAACTACTCCGCACATTTCGAGACAGCGACGGTGAATGGCGGAATGAGAGTCGATTTCCCGGTGACGGTTCAGGGACGCTTGACTAAGGAGATGTCCTTCGACGTGGGGCAAGGCGGTCCGACCATCAAAGTCACTACTACGAATGGCGGCGTGAAGATCACGAAGTCGTGACGGAGAAGTCACCCGGAACGGCGTTGTTGAAAATAGCGAGGAGAGGTTGAAGGGGAGACTTCCGAGCCGCACTACCGGACTTGCGGATTAGATAGACTATCGCCAGCGTCATGCGGGACTTATGACTACGCGCCGGGAATTTCTCGCGCGGACAACGGCTGCCGGTGTCGTAGCGGCGGCATCCTCACGGATCGCTCAGGCCGCGGAAGCTAACGCCAGCGACGACGGGCCCAAGGTTGCGCATTCCGGTGAAGTTGAAACTGTGCTCGGTCCCATCAATGCGTCGAGGCTTGGTTTTACTCTCGCTCACGAGCATATTGCCGATGGGCCCTACTATTTGAACAAATGGCCAAAGGCGTGGGGTGGCAGGGCGGAATTTGTCGCTAAAGCCGTCGAAAAACTCAAACTTGTACGAGCTGCAGGCGTCGGCAC
>CAZKVF010000299.1:0-8025 GCA_964556085.1 uncultured Solibacteraceae bacterium | reverse complement strand
AGAGCCGGCTCACGCGGGGACCGTTTCGCCCTGGATTTGCGTGCGATGCAAGATGCGGCGGGAACTGGGGTCGAACGGATCGCGGCGATGCATGGTGGAGCGGTTATCCCACAGGACGAGGTCGCCTGGCTTCCACTGGTGACGCCACGTGACATCGTCGCGCGTAGCGTAGGACCAGACCTCATCAAGGAGAGCTTCGGATTCTACGAGCGGCAAGCCGGCGATGTACGCATTGCGGCGACGCCCGAGATAGAGCACGCGGCGTCCGGTTTCGGGATGCGCCGGTGCGATGGGATGATACGTGCCCGGCGAAGTGACGGGATCGTCCACGGCCGTGACACCCTGGCGCACGTACCCGCCGCTGTTGTAAGTGGCGTCGTGTTTGAGAGTCAGACCGCGGATGCGATCGCGGAGAGCCGCCGGAAGCAATTCGTAGGCGCGATACATGCTGCAGAACCAGGTGTCTCCGCCGGAGGGCGGCACCTCGAGGGCGTAGAGGATGCTGGCTTTAGGAGGCCGTTCGAGGTACGACATGTCGGTGTGCCAGACGGCTTCGCCGGCGCCCAGGCTGCCGATGGGCACGCCGTTCTCGATCACGTTGGAGACGACGTAGATCTCGGGATGGCCTTCCACGAAGCGTCGCCCCGTCTCCTGGATCGGCGCCCAATCGAGGCCGCCAAAGCGGCCGCTGAAAGCGATGAGGTCGGCGTCGGTGAGATGCTGGCCGCGAAAGAGGATTACCGAGTGGTCGAGCCAGGCGCGGTGGACGGCTTCGAACTCCGAGCCGGTCAGATTTCTGACGTCGAGGCCGCGGATTTCAGCGCCGAGGGCCGCGCCACTTTCGACGATCTTAATGCCGGGACTGGTGGAGGCGGACGGGTTCATCCTATTGGACTACTGTACACCCGCCCCGTAGGTTCGGTGCTAATTGCTGCCTCAGACAAACTGTTTGAGTGTGGCGGTTCGCTTTTCGGGAAACCATTCAGAATCAACAACGCTCTGCGGGCAACCGCCATAGTGTGGCGGTTTTGGGGGGTGGGAATCCGGCCGCCGGCGCCAGTATGGTGCGTTGCTACTCGTACACCCCGTCCAGCACTGCCTGGCAGACGTACTCCTGGAGTTCCAAACCGGGCGCCAGGGTGAACGTGCGCGTGAACTGGTATGGCTTTGTGAAGGCTTTGGGATCTTCGATCGTGATAGCCACGTTCAGATGGCCCAGATCGGGCCGACGGTAGCGTTCGATCAGATGCATGTCGCCGCTATGCGGCTTGCCCGTGGAATCGAGCCATGTCTTGTCGTTGAAGCCGATAGTGTCCACCACGAGCGTGTCGCCATCCCACTTGCCGATTGACTGGCCGGTCCAACTCTCCGGCTCGATCTCGAGATTGTGTTCCCGGCCATCCAGGAAGAAACGCCGGTAGCTGTGGGTGTTGGCTTCCCACAGCAGGGCGATCTGATCTGCTCGCTGCACGATTTTATAAGGCTGCGGAGTGATGCGGACCGCGCCATCCGGCAGGCAGAATCGCTCCGGATCTTCTTTCCCCTTGGCGGCCTGGTGCTCTTGGTACAGCTTCTGGTAACCCGGCGTATAAGAGGGATCACTTGGCAGCAGCACGCTGGTCGGAACCCATACTCCCGAGAAATCGACTTTCCCATCCTCGCGGCGTGGCGTAGGGCCGGACGGAGGCGGCGGAGGCTTGCGCGCCCGCGGAGGATCGATGCCCTCCGCCATCCGCTTTCGGGCGCCCGAATCCAGCTTGTAAGCCGCATCCAGGTGTGCGGGGTCCTGGTTGTTCTCGTTGCACACGTACTCGGTCATTTCGAAGTTGGGTTCGAGCGTGGTGGTGCGGTGGAAGGTCCATGGCTTTGTGAACACGCCCGGGTCTTCGATGGTGACATCCATTTCCATGTTGCCGTAATCGGTGCGGTGGAACGTCTCGATCAGGTGCATGTCCTTGGTGTGCGGGGTGCCGGGGAAATCGAACCAGGACTTCTCAAAGAAACCGACCGTATCGACCACGAGCGTGTCCCCGTCCCAGTGAGCGCGCGAGTCGCCATAGAAAGCAGGCTTCAGATCCTTGGGATGCGCACTGCCGTCCAGGAAGAACTGGCGGTACATGTGGGTGTTGCCTTCGAACAGCATCAGCACCAGCTTGGGCGTGGCGAAGAGCGCGGTGTGATAAGGCGCAGCGCGTGGAGGACCGCCGGGCAGGCAGCGCGCTTCGTAATCTTCGGCACCATTCCTGGCTCTCCGCTCTTCCACCACTTTCTGCGCCCAGGGCAGCATGTTCGGGCCGGGCTGGCCGCTGCCGCCAAAGCCGTTCCAGATGCCAGTCAGGTCGGGGTGGCCGTCTGATAAGCGGGGCAAAGGTCCGGGCGGACCCTTACGCGGCGCGCCCCTTCCGCGGCCGGCTCTGACCGCATCCACCGGTGACGCCGGATCGGGAGCCTGGGCCAGGGCGACGGCCGCACAGGCCACTCCTGCGAAAAGACACGTTGCCGCGCGATGCACCGTCGTTCTCCTTCGCGTTTACTGGTTTGGCGGATTCGGCGTATATCCGGGCTCGTCGAGCGCCGATCCCCCAAACACGCGGCGGCCATCGGGCAGAGTAACGCGCCGGGCGCTTCCGGTATTGGAGCCGTCCTTCGCCATCACCCCTTCGACGGTGACCTGGTCGCCCTCTTTCAGTGAAGTCTTCCGCCAACCCTGCTTGAGCAGAACGGGGATCGCGCCCAGTTCGAAATTCCAGTTGGTCACTTTGCCTTCAGCGTCCTTCACGTCGACGTAAAAGCGCGCGTGCGGGTTCATCCATTCCATCTTGGTGACCACGCCCGTGACCTTGATGGGCTTGTTGGCATCGTACTCCGCAGCAAATGAGTGGTGGGCCAGCACGGGGATGGCGCCAAACACCAGCGCGAGAGCGGTCCCAAAAACAACGGTGTGGATTCTCATCTGTTTTGCTCCTTGGTTGAGGGCGTACGCCTGCGGCATACAGGTTACCAAATCAGAGGCCCGAAGGCTGGGAAGCTGAGAACCCACCGGCGGCAAGACCGCCGGCGCTACCCGTGTAATAGTTGACTGCTCCGGACACCCGGTATAAAGTTGAACGCGCGGAGGTGAGTCATGCGCATCATATTGATGCTCGCCCTATTGGCCGCCGCGCCAGGAGCCCGCGTTCAGGCGCAGCAGCGGGGTGGCACCGCCCAGACAGACAAGGTGCAGCCCGTGAACAGCGGCGCCAACCCTTACCGTGTCATCCGGGATTGGGCAAGCCTGAGCCTGGAGAAAAGGCCCTGGGGCGGTTCCAACGGAGTGGCCATCGACAGGGATGGCAAGTCCGTGTGGGCGACCGACCGGTGCTCACCCGGGACGACCCCGGGCTGCCTCGGCACGAAAGCGAACCCGGTCCACCTTTTCAATGAGTCCGGGAATGAGATCCGCAGCTTTGGCGGCGGCATGTTCGTGTGGCCGCACGGCATCTATGTCGATCGCGACGGCAACGTATGGGTGACCGACTCCCGAGCCCCCACCGCGGAAGACTTGAAGAAGTTCCCCGCCGAGGAGAACAAGGGAAGCGACGTTATCAAGTTCAGTCCCGAAGGCAAGGTCCTGATGACTCTGGGAAAGCCGGGCGTGCACGGAAATCCTCCGGAAGCTCTCACTGACCCGACGGCTGTGATCACCGATCCGGCCAACGGCGATGTTTATGTTGCTGAGAGCCATACGGACGTGGCCGACCCGAATCTCGTTGGGCGAATCTCGGTATTCGACAAGGCCGGCAAGTTTCTCAGAGTCATCGGCAAAACCGGGACAGGGCCTGGTGAGTTCCGGACGCCACACGCGCTGGCGTTCGATTCCCAGGGCAGGTTAGTGGTTGCCGATCGCCACAACCATCGCATCCAAGTCCTCACGAAGGCGGGAAAGTTTATTCTCGAATACGACGCCTTCGGACGCACCAGCGGGTTGACCATCGACAAGAACGACGTCATCTACACGACCGACTCGGAGTCGACCGAAAAAGTTCACCCCGGCTGGCAAAGGGGAATCCGTATTGGAAGTCTCACGGACGGGAAAGTGACCATGTTTATACCACCTCACATGACGCCCAATTCTCCGGACGGCGCCATGGGGGAAGGCATCGCGATAGACGCCGCGGGCAACATCTATTCAGCGGAGGCGCAACTGCGCGGCGTAACCAAATTCCAGCGCTAGCCTAAGGGCACAGCCAAATAAAGCGTCTGCCCCCTCCGGTTAACCAGGAAGAGTGGCGGGCGGTTGCCGGAAGCGCCAAGCGCATGCTGCATGTCCTCCGGCGAGCGCACCTTCTGACGATTGATCTCCACGATGACGTCACCTTCCTGAAGGCCAGCCTGCGCGGCCGGTCCGCCAGGATCCACTGACCCAATCACCAGTCCCTGGGTATTCTGCGGCAGGCCCAATTGCGCCGCGGTTTGGGGATCAAGGGGCGCTACTTGGATACCCAGCCTGCCTCCCCCCTGCCCACCTCCCTGGGCTTGGTTCCCGGCCTGTGCGGCCTCCGGAGTCAGTTCGCCCAATGTCGCCTGAATGTCCTGTTGCATCCCGTTCCGCAGTATGGTCAGAGTGACCTTGCTTCCCGGCGATATAGCCGCAACCTCGTTGCGCAGCGTGTTCGGGTCGTTCACATCGTTGCCATTCAGTTTCAGGATCACATCGCCCGCCCGCAGCCCGGCTTTTTCGCCGGGTCCTCCCGCAGTGACGTTGTTCACCAGAACGCCGCGCACATCCTTCAGACCAAGGCCGGACGCCAGATCGCTCGTCAGCGACTGTATGCCAACACCCAACATGCCGCGCTGCACTTTTCCCTTGCCGATCAACTGATCCATTACGTTGTGCGCCATGTTGGATGGAATTGCGAAACCGATGCCGATACTTGCTCCCGTGGAGGAAATGATCTGCGAGTTGATGCCGATCAACTCACCACGCGTGTTTACCAGCGCGCCGCCAGAGTTGCCTCTGTTAATGGGCGCATCGGTCTGCAGGAAATCTTCAAAGTTGCCGCTGCTCAATCCGGTCGCGCGCTGCTTAGCGCTGATGATCCCCGAGGTTACGGTTTCTCCGACGCCAAGCGGATTACCGACCGCCAGGCACACGTCACCCACGCGGACCGCATCGGAATCACCGAGTTCCAGTACGCGCAAATCGCTCGCGTCGATTTTGAGCAACGCCAGGTCGCTGGGCGCGTCTGAACCGACGAGCTTGGCAGAGTAAGTCCGGCGGTTCGGCAGATCGACTTTGATATCTTCCGCGCCATCGATCACGTGCTCGTTCGTGAGAATGTGCCCGTCCGGCCGGACAATCACTCCCGACCCGAGCGCCTGCTCGACCGCCCCCGAATTACCGCGGCTCCGCGGAGCCCCGCCGCCGAAGAACTGACGGAAGAATGGATCGTTGAAGAATGGGAACTGTTGCGGCGCACGCACGCGCCGCGACGAGCGAATCGTTACCACAGCCGGGGCGACCTGGTCCACAATGTTCGCGTACGAGAGCAAAGGCCCACTGGGAGCAGCATTTCCGCTTGGCACTTCCCTGGAAGCGGACCCGGTGGCGCTCCGTCTCGGCGCGAACGACTGACAGGCGGGTAAAATCAGGCACGCCGCCACTATTGCTGCGAGCGCCAGAATCGGTTCTTTTCTGGGGTTACCAAACGCTTCAAAGGCCTTCCCTTTATGGACGGGCTTTGCAATCTGATCAGGCGGGCACAAGACCAGAGCACAGAATTGCTTCATGTCGCTTCTGATGCAAGTGGCTGGCCATGCGCCTCTGATCCGCATGGCCGCGCACCATTCGGGAGTAGCGCCGAATACAAAGTTCATTTTTCGACGCAACACACGCTCTTGGCCGGAGAGAGCGGCGCTCTGCCAATTAGGCTCGACCTCCTAGGGTACTGGTCTTATCGCTGTTACTAAGTGCTTACTAGGTGCTGGAAAAGACCACACAGCATAGATTTATAAGGGAAGTTTTAGTTGTTAGAGTAGATACAACCCCGAAGGGGAAGTTCCTTTGACCAAACCTAATCCCCGGAAGACCGGCTCTTCTCCCGATTCGATCCGGCATTCGGACCCGGCAGAACTGCGCAACCGGGCTGAGCAAAGGTTCGCATCGCTGGCGACCGGAGAGCAGGATGCCCTGTCTCCGGAAGAAACCAGGCAAGTTCTTCACGAGTTGCGGGTGCACCAGATCGAACTGGAGATGCAGAACGAGGAATTGCGGGCATCGCGGGAGGCGCTGGAAGCATCCCGGGCGCGCTATTTCGACCTCCACGATCTAGCACCGGTGGGCTACTGCACCCTCTCGACAGACGGGTTGATCCTGGAGGCCAATCTCACGGCGGCCACCCTGCTGGGGGTATCCCGGAGCGAGTTGATCAACCGGCCGCTCTCTCGTTTCGTTTTCGACGGAAACCTGGGGGTCTACCACCGCTATCGCAGGAGCCTCGCGGCCGGCCAGCCGCAGGCATGCGAACTGCGGATGGTGAGGAAAGACGGAGGAGTGTTCTGGGCGCGGCTCGAAGCGGCCATTGCAGAGGACGAAGGCGGCACTCGCGTCAGCCGTGTCGTGATCAGCGACATCTCCGAGCACAAGCGCGCGGAGGAGGATCGGGCGGCCCGCAACAGTCTTCTGGATGCGCTCATGGAGACTCTGCCTGTGGGCCTGGCGTTGATGGACGCGCGGGGCGCCAATATTCGGGCCAACCCCGAGTTTGAGCGGATTTGGGGCGGACCGCCACCCGTGGAGGCGTCGTTCAGTAACCATGCCGTCTACCGTGGCTCTTGGGCGGCCTCCGGCCAGCCCGTCCGGAACGAAGAGTGGGCTTCGGCCCGCGCTCTGTCCAAGGCAGAAACGGTTGTTGGACAGGAACTGGTGATCCAGCGATTCGACGGAAGGCAAGGCTTTGTTTTGAACAGCGCAGCGCCCATTCGTGATGCCCATGGCCAGGTTGCCGGCTGCTCGGTGGCGCTCATGGACATCACGGAACTCAAGGCAACTGAGAAGAAATTCCGGGAGGCTCAGAAGCTGGAGAGCCTGGGTGTGCTGGCCGGGGGAATCGCGCACGATTTCAACAATCTCGTGGGAATTATCCTGGCGAATACAGAACTCGCTCAGCAGAAACTGGCCGGCGGCTCGCCGGCTGACGAAGAGATCCAACATATCCAAAAGGTGGCCGGCAGCGCAGCCGAAATCGTACGCCAGATGATGGCTTACGCAGGGCGCGAGACCGCTGCCCTGGAGCCCGTAGACCTTTCGCGGTTAGTGGATGAGATGATGCAGCTACTCGAGATTTCCATTTCCAAGAAAGTCACGTTGAAAATGGATCTCCAGGAGAACCTGCCAGCCGTGCTGGCCAACCCCGCGCAAATCCAGCAGGTGATCATGAACCTGATCATCAACGCGTCGGAGGCAATCGGAGAACCCGGCGGGATGGTCACCATTGCCACTTCCGAGGTGGAGGCTGAAGGCGGCTCGCCGGCGAGCACTCAAGGTCTGAAACCTGCCGTACGGCTGGAAGTCAGCGATACCGGATGCGGTATGACGGAAGAGATCCGGGCCAGGATCTTCGATCCGTTTTTCACGACCAAATTCACCGGCCGCGGCCTCGGACTTGCCGCCGTCCACGGAATCGTCCGCAGCCACGGCGGCACAATCAACGTGATCAGCGCACCCGGGCGTGGATCCCAATTTGAAATTCTGCTGCCGCGCGCTGCTCAGCCGGCGAGGGTGGCAGGCGATTCCGCGACGCCTGCAGCGAATAAAGGCGAGAGCTTCACCGGAACTATCCTCGTTGTTGAGGATGAAGCCGAGCTTAGCAGTGCTCTTTCCGAGATGCTTCGAAGAACGGGGTGTACGGTGATCGAAGCAGCCGACGGCCAGACTGGCATCGAATACTATCGGACCGGCGCACAAGACATTGATGTGGTTCTTCTGGATCTGACTTTACCGGGAATGTCGGGCACGGAGGTCCTGGGCGAATTGCGGCGCATCCG
>CAZKVF010000298.1:0-5260 GCA_964556085.1 uncultured Solibacteraceae bacterium | reverse complement strand
TTTTCGGCCGGCGGGCATCTGTCGGCAGCGATGAGCACGCACTTTGATAAGCGTTTGTACCCGGCTGTCGATGCCGCCGACAAAGAGAGTTGCCGCCCGGATTTTGCGGTGGCTATTTATCCGGGGCATCTGTCGCTTTCCGCGGCGGAATGGGATGCTAACCAAGGCGCCCGAAAGTTTGTGATTCGAAAGCCGGAGCATGAGACGCTGGCCGATAAACAATTTGGATTGAATCCCGATATTCCGGTCACCCGCCAGACGCCGCCTACGTTTTTGCTGCAGGCGGAGGATGACCACGTGGACAACGTAAACGACTCGCTGGCGTACTACATTGCGCTGAAAAAGGCTGGGGTTCCCGTGGAGATGCATTTGTATGCGCAGGGCGGGCATGCGTTCGGGCTGCGGCGCACGAAGTTTCCGATAACCGGATGGCCTCAGTTGGTGGAAACCTGGCTCGGGACGATCGGGATGATTTCGGAATAGCTGTTCCGGGATCGCAAAAATACAACATTGGGCACATTCTGTCCCTTTAGCACTAGCGGCCTATAGCGATACGCGCTTCCGCCTGCCAGGCTATCGGCATTGGCATTTGATTGCGGTGCGTGGCGGAAAGCGGCGGCGCGAGTCGCATAGGCTAGCGAGCTGCCTTTCGAGTCCCACCCTTCCCGGTTATTGTCTCTGCAGTTTTTTGAACGGGGGAGACGTTGATGAGCTTTCTGACTAGGACCATGGTGGCTGCTTTCTTCATGTTCGCCTTGCTTTCCGGGGCGAGAGCGCAAGCACCGGTCCAGACGTCGAGCCAGGCAGCGGCATCGCAGTCGGACAGCGACGTCTATTCTCTTCGAGAGGCCGCCGCTAGAGGCGACGCCCAGGCGCAATTCGCCCTGGCGAGCCACTATTATCGCGGCGTCGGCGTTCCCCAAGACTACGCTCAGGCTGTGCTGTGGTATGGCAAGTCCGCCAACCAGGGCTTCGCTCCTGCGCAGAATCAACTGGGCAACATGTATCAACATAAGTTCGGTGTGCCGCGGGATTACAAGCGCGCCCTGGCCTACTATCGCTCCGCTGCGAAGCAGGGCTATGCGCTTGCTGAGTACAATCTGGGCGCCCTGTTCCAGGATGCTGTGGGCGTCAAGCGTGATTACAAGCAAGCCCTCGAATGGTACCGCAAAGCGGCCGACCAGAATCTCCCGCAGGCGGAAAAGCAGGTCGGCTACTTTTACCAGTGCGGATATGGGGTCAAGCAAGACTTTGCGCAAGCCCATACCTGGTATCTCCGCGCCGCCGGCCACGGCAACTCCGACGCCGAAAACCAGTTAGGCTACTTTGCCGAGGAAGGATGGGGCCAGCCCCAGGATTACGGCGAGGCTCTTTCCTGGTATTACAAAGCTGCGGAACATGGCAACCACACCGCCGAGGAAAATATCGGTTATATGTTTCAGAAGGGCCTGGGTGTGCAAACCGATTATGCCAGGGCCATGTCCTGGTTCGTCGAAGCTGCGGCACACGGAAACAGCGACGCGGAAAATCAGCTCGGCTGGATGTATCAATTCGGGCAAGGTGTGCAGCCCGACGACGCCAAGGCAGTGACTTGGTACCGCATGTCTGCCGATCAGGGCAATCGGCGCGGCATCGACAATCTCCACGCTTTCGAAGAGGTGCTGGAGGACCGCGGCTCCGGAGTGTGGGAAGCCGCCAGCATCCCTGTCACCGATGCCGCCATCGCTCGGGCTCAGCGCTGGGCGACAATCGACGATCTTCAACGCCGCATTGCCGGGTTGGAGGGTGACGCACAAAACCAGGACGATCTTGCCGACCAGCTAGAACATACCGGAAAAGGCAAGACCGATGGCATCACCAAGCTTTTCAATGCGATCGGCAGCGTTCCAGCCGTCAAGTTCCACATCGAGGCGGCAAAATATCGCGCTGAAGCGGCACGCCTGCGCGAAGAACTGGCTCAAATCGAAAACCAATCCACCGCCAGCATCCCCGCCCCCTAGCGTCTTTCTCGCCTGGGCGCCGTAACGTGGTTTCGTACTTCCCGCAGGACGGGAGTTGGGCGAAGATCAATCATGATCCAGTGGAAACAACCAAACTAACAGCTTACCGGCGGGTGACTTGCTTGCATTTCGAGCGCGTCGCACCGGCCAATCCGTTTTTACACGGGCAGCGCTGGCCTATTCGCGCTGCGAATTCGTCGGGCGCAGCCCAGCATCCACCTCACGCCCGATTCGCGCAACGATCTCCGGCACCGCTTCCACATCCCTTTGCGTGGTGTGAAAGTTGACAATGCAGGCGCGAAGCACATAGTGGCCGGCGACTACGGCGTTAGAGACGAATGTCTCACCTCCGCGCTGCAGCCGATCGACCAGCTCACGGTTGAGCGCGTCGAGATGAAGTTCAACTTCTGCTTCTTGCAGTTTCGCTCGAAGATTCGGCGGCACGTAACGGAACGTTGTTATGCTCAATTCCTGGGTCATGAGCTGCAGTTCCGCATGGCGGCTGACCGCCTGAGCCATGGCCTGAGACAGGCGTATATCCTCCGCGATCATGTTGCGATACCCAGCGGCTCCCACGTGCTTCAGGGCAAGCCAGACTTTCAGGGCACGGAAGCCACGCGAGTTCTGGGGACCATAATCGACATAGTTCGTCACCCGCTCCTCAAAATGGTAGTAGGGAGGGTGATAGGCGAACGCCGCGCGCAGCATTTCCGGATCGCGTACCAGCGCGCATCCGGCCTCGAGCGGCGCGTAGAGCCATTTGTGCGGATCAACTGCGACCGAATCGGCCAGCGCCAGACCACGTAGATCATCGTGCGCCTGGGGAACGGCGGCCGCAAAGCCGCCATAAGCTCCATCAACGTGGAACCACAGACCGTACTCCTTCGAGACCGTGCTGATTTCCGTCAGAGGATCGACCGTACCTGTGCTCACCGATCCCGCGGTTCCCACGACCAGGAACGGCACGTCTCCCGCAGCGGTATCCGCTTCGATTTGACGGCGCAACGCGGAGACATCCATCCGGAGATTGGAGTCGGTGGCGATCCACCGGATCGATGCGGTACCGAGGCCGCCAAGGTCGGCGGCCTTTTGAATCCACGTATGCGTTTCGGCCGAACAGTACACGCGAAGCCTCTGTCCCGAATCTTCAGAAACGCCGTACTTGCGTACATCCCAGCCCGCCTTGGCTGTGCGCGCAGCCAGGAAGCAGACGAAGTTCGCCATATTGCCGCCGCTACAGAGCAGCCCGCCGCAGTTGACGGGGTAGCCAGCGAACTCCGCGATCCATCTCACGGTTTGGGACTCGATCTCGGTGGCAGCGGGTGAGAGTGTCCACGCGCCGACGTTCGGGTTCACCGCCGCGGCGAGAAAGTCCGCGAGAATCCCGATCGGCGCGGGCGGCGCGGTGATGTATCCGAAGAATCGCGGGTGTCCGTTGAATAGCGAGTGAGCGAACAGCAGTTGTGCCGTCTCTTCTAGCAGCGGCCCGGGGTCTGTGCCCATTTCCGGGAGCGGTCCTCTCAGGTCGAGCACATCGCGCACGGCCGACGGCGATTCATCCCGGGTCACGGGACCAAGCGGCAACGATTCCAGGAACCCCGCGAGCTGGTCCACGAGCCGATGTCCCAACTTGCGGAACGTCGCGGCGTCCATCGCGAGCGGCGCGTGCCGGCCGGAATCGCCGTCCACGAATGACTCCTTGGTTGCCGATTCTTTCCTCACGTAGGTATCCCTTCGAGGAGATCCGTTTCCCGCACTCTCCCGCCGGTCACGGTGCTGAAGACCCGATAGAACGATTGCCGGCCCCACAACGCTTCGTGATCGTCCGGTGACAAGTTTTTCAGGCGCTCGTACGCGGTTACCTGTGATTCGTGGCAGCAGATCGCCCGCCACACTGTCGACGAGAAGCTGCGCGTATCAATCACGGTGGTAATCGCCCAGTCTGGCCACGGCACGGCCTGCCGCTCAATGCCGTCGATCGTCGAGACCAATTTCCGGAAAGCTGACTGGTAAGCTTTCCAGGTCGATTCCGGCCAGGCTATATAGTAAAGCTTCGACACCGCGTGCGGCTGCACGGCCTCGCGAAACGCGGGGTCGGCTGCGGCGACGATGGCCGCGGTGGTGAATTGGGAGATGGCAATATGATCGGGATGCCCGTAAGCACCGTCGGGTCCGAACGTCACGACTACGTCGGGCTGGACTCTTCTTATGTGTCCCGCAATGCTGGAGACAGCCTCGCGGGGGTTCGCACGGTCGAGATGCTGATCGTGGTAGCCGAGGATTGAGACTTCGCGCACACCCAAAACTGAGGCGGCGGCGCGCAGCTCGCCCTCACGGATGTTCGCGAGCGCGACTGGGCCGGGATGCCGGTGATCGTCCAGACGATAGCCGCGAAAGCGGCCACTATCGCCACGCGTCGCGGTCAGCAGAAAGACGTCAGCGCCTTCGGATGCGTATTTTGCAAGCGTGCCGCCCACCCCCAGGGATTCGTCATCCGGGTGCGCGAGCACGGCCATCAATTTCGGAGTCCGCATGATTTCTGTGATCCTTTGGGACGGATTACTTGCCGCGCCAGAACGGTTGTATGTGTTTCACTTATCCCGGCGCCCGGTGCGATTTGCCGGGACGGGTAACTTCCGTCATTCGTCACGTCGTACGAGTTCCGGAGAAAAGGCCGGCATGCACACCGCCACATACTCGGCACCTTCGGGCGCCGGCGTGCTGTAGCGCACCCATTCACCCTTGCGAGCCAGGATGGCCTGACCCGCCCGTACGTTGATCGTCCCCGTGCGAGTTTCCGCGCGAAGAGCGCCACGCAACACGACAGTATATTCATCGAACTCAGGAATCTGTCCTGGCTCACACCAGCCAGCCGGACTCTTTATGTGCGCGATGCTCAAGGCCTCCGTGGCGGAGTTGAGACGCCCCACGTATTCGGCAATCTCCTTCAATTTGTTTCCCGCTGCCATGACGATGGTTGGTTGCTCGATGAGGTTTACCATGCCATTCCTCCTCTCGAAATATCACGTGACGGGTTCACAAGACCTCCAATATAAACGCGTCCAAGCGAATTCAAGCTCGAACGCCGGTCACTTCGAGATATTCAGCGAAGACCGTGGTGCAGCCCAAGCCTGCCCGATTGTGAGAACTCCAAAGGGCCTCGAGTTCCCGCCGCAGATTCTCACCCTGGGTGGCATCGAGGGAAGCAAACGCCTGATGGGTGGGTCCATAGTAGAGGCGGAAGAACTCCACCACCTCCG
>CAZKVF010000297.1:0-11832 GCA_964556085.1 uncultured Solibacteraceae bacterium | reverse complement strand
CTTGCCCGATGGGGCGGCTGCGGGAAGGGCGCTCTGGGAGAATGCTTCTCTTTCATCCGGCGGATTCAAAGCCTCGCCGTTGATCCGGGCCCACTGCTCGGATTGCCATGCCCGCGATGGCCGCGATCTCAAATACTTCTGCTACTCGAACGCGTCGATCATTGCCAGATCCCGTTTTCATGGCCTTTCCGAGCTTCAAGGCCAACAGATCGCAAGCTATATCCGTTCGCTGCCAGTGCCCAGCCCCGGACGCCCGTGGAATCCTCCTTACCAGCCCGGCCCCGGATTGGACAGCCAGCCGGCCGCCAACTGGGCGGCGGGGGCGGGCCTCGCGTGGGTGCTCGATGACGATGCCCGCACGCTTCCCTTCCTTTTTGCCTCGAAGACGAATCGCCTTCGACCGCCAGATCCGGCCGCCGGCAAGGACCTCAACTGGATTGCCCTTGTGCCGCAAATCACGTCCGAACGGTTTCGGCCCGATGGCAACCTGAACGTGCGCGAGATTCCCATCGCGTTTCAACTGCCGGACTGGAATCATTGGCTGCCGCAGGTGCATCCTATGGATGCGTGGGGCCCCGCTTTTCAAAGGAGCGAGTTCGCCGAATGGTATGGCGCCGCCGATAGCGGATCTCCGGCCCCACAAACGTCTTCTGGAGCATCAAAGCCCTCGCTCCGTAGCCTCCTCGAATCACCGGATCTACGCACATCGATTTCTTCTGCCCGGATTGCGGCCTATTTTGACAAATGGCGTGAAGCGCGGCGCGTCTTCCTGAAACCGTACGTGGATGGTAAGTCCGTGAACTGGACCCTCGATTTGAGCACCAAAGCATATGCCAGTCAGCTCTGGCAGCTTGTCAAGACCTGGGAGCTCACGCAAGAGTTCAACCTGGAGTCCCGGGGCCGCGAACTGTTTGAAGAGGAAGGCGAGCCGCGCACTTGGTTCAACACCATGCCGGAAGCTGCTGCGCCCGCGACAGTCAACATTCCCGATGGCCCGTCAGGCATGGGCGGCAGCGCTTTGACCAACGAGTATTTCAACGCCTCCTGGTATGAATTGCAGATTTTGCTGAACAGTGGCAACCACAGGCACCGCGACCGCGCCCCTGTGGACTGGCTTTACGTGGTCGGCCGCTTTCTGGACTTATATCGAGAGAGCCGGAGACCGGAACCGGCGCGCCTGTTGTTAGCCGAGATCAAGGCGATGCAGTCCACCGATCCACGGATCGGACCACGGAATAGCGCACAAGGCTGGCGCCCCGAAAAAACCATCGATCCGTCCATCATGATTAGCGAGACGTGGGCGCCCATCTTCCAGCCGCTTTCGCGTGAGGTGAAGCGTGCAATTACGGAGTCGCTGCTTGCCGCCTGGCTGGACAAAAACTTCCAGTACCCGGTGGGTCAATACTTCACCCCGGGTGTCTCCCAGGAACGCTACAGCGCGCCGGCGAGTCTCGGGGGTATCTCCGGCGGCAAAGTATGGGAATCCGCTTCGTTGTTCATCGCGGCCGGAGTGAGTCCGCAAGTGGTCAGCCGGCTTCAACGATGGGGCACTGCATATACCGATACGGCCGCTCGCTTCCAATACTCCGCAGGACCCGGAAGCTCCGGCACAGCTACCAGGAAGAACGGAAAGCGAATACCTTGGAGTCCGGATTATTGAAGGCCTCATTCGCCGAGCGCGTCGAGGTCGGCGAGATGACAAAAAATCGATGTCGCCGGTGGATCGTGGAATGCCGTGATAAGCCCGTGCCCACGCACCCACCACCAGGTAGTCAACCCCGTTTGCATTCAATAACTCGATAAACGCGCGCCAGTCGGGGAGCAGGGTCATGGTGAGATAAGACTCCCAATGCGCACAACTCGCACATGATGCGCAAGCGTTGCTCGGGTGTGAGGCTCAAATAATACGACTTATCGGCGCGCTCGGCTTCCGCGAAGCTATCGAAAGCGCGGACCGTAAACGTCCTCATACGTTCATGATAGACCACTAAGGCCTAAAGCACTGAAGTTAAGAGGAGTGGCCGGCGCGGCATGGCCTGACTTCACTGTCAATCGGCACGGTTTGCGAGTGTCCAGATCGTAACATTATCAGTAGCTTAAGGGCGGCCGGAAGACCTGAAAAGGCGCCCAAAATGGCTGCCGCTCAATCCCCGGTTTCTCCCGTGGCGGCAGAAAACTCGCCGTTCGATGGATACGTGTTTCATTTCAATCGGTTAACGGGCAAGATGGCCTCGATCGCCGAAAGAGTCGAACTATGAGCACACAGCCTTTTCAACCCAATCCCACGCAACCGGTTGGCCTGGTGCAGATTGGCCAGTCGATCGAAGACACCATTCAGCAACGGCTGGCCGAAGAGCGTGCGCGGCTGGAACAGGAAGCCGGCCTGGGGAAGCGCGAGATCCATCATTTCAAGCGCCCCGTCGAGCGGGCTTTCACCAAGGCACAGCGCGCCAAAACGACGCTGCTGTTCGGGGGCTTGACCTGGAAGCATGAAAAGCTCGTGCATGGTGCATTGGAAGGCCTGGGCTACCTGGCGGAAGCGGTGCCGACGCCTAACGTCCGGGCGTTTCAAACCGGCAAGGAATATGGCAATAACGGTCAGTGCAATCCCACTTATTTCACTGTCGGAAACCTTGTGCAGTATTTGCAGGCGCTCGAGGAGCAGGGGCTCTCGAAACAGGAAATCATCGATCGCTATGTGTTCTTCACCGCCGGTGCGTGCGGCCCATGCCGCTTCGGCATGTATGAATCCGAATATCGCCTGGCGCTGCGCAACGCGGGTTTCGATGGCTTCCGCGTGCTGCTGTTCCAGCAGTCGGGCGGCCTGAGCCAGTCCGACGGCGAGGCAGGCCTAGGGATGAACCTCGACTTCTTCCTGGGCATCCTGAACGCGCTGAATTGCGGCGACGTGATGAACGAAGTGGCGTACGCGCTGCGCCCGTACGAGGTGAACGCCGGGGAGACCAGCCGCGTGCTGGATGAAGCCATGGACTACCTTCACGAAGTCTTCCGCAAGAAGCGCCCCTGGAAGCTGGATGAAAATATGGCGAAATACCTGGGTGGCTTCTCCGATACGGCGGAATACATCGGCAAGTTCGCCAACCAGCTCAAGGGCGACGATTACCTGCCGGCGCTACGCCAGTGCCGCGACCGCTTCAATGAGATCGAAATCGACCGGTTGCGTGTGAAGCCGATCGTAAAAATCACCGGCGAGTTCTGGGCACAAACCACCGAGGGCGACGGCAACTTCAATATGTTCTCGTTCCTGGAGCGCGAGGGTGCGCAGGTGCTCGTCGAGCCTATTGGCACCTGGATCATGTACATGATGCACCAGGTGGTGCAGAAGTATAAGGACTACAAAGGCCTGAACGAAGGCGCCGTTTTGCCGCCCATCTGGAAGCTGGCGCCGCGCGCCAAGGTCGAGTGGGAGTATCGCCAGAAGCTGGCCAAGATCAAGCTGGCCGAAGCGATCTTTCGCAACGAATATCACAAGATCGTGGACGCGCTGGGCGGGGTAGCGCATCACCTGACCAACCAGTACGAATTGCAGCGGCTGGGTCATCCTTACTACAACTCGCGCGCGGCCGGCGGCGAGGGCCATCTGGAAGTCGCCAAGAACATCTATTACTCGAACAAAGACCTGGCGCACATGGTCCTCTCCCTGAAGCCGTTCGGATGCATGCCTTCCACGCAGTCGGACGGCGCGCAATCGGCCGTGGTCTCCAATTACAAGGACATGATCTACCTGCCGGTCGAGACTTCGGGGGAGGGCGAGATCAATGCGCACAGCCGCGTGCAGATGGCGCTCGGCGAGGCCAAGAATAAGGCCAAGAAGGAATTCGCGGAGTGCCTGGAGCGCACCGGGCTGACGCTGGATGCCTGCCGCGCCTATGTTGGGACTCATCCCGAGATGAAGCGGCCCATGTACCACGTGCCGCATACCAAGGGCGTCGTGGGCAGCGGGGCCAACTTCGTGATGCACCTGGCGGAGCGGATGAAAGCGGAGCGGAACTAATTGAAGCCACGGATGAACATGGATAAACACGGATTTAAACAAAACCGATATTTGTGTGCATCCATGTCCACCTGTGGCAATTAATCGATATCCCGATGGAAAAACACTTCTTTATCGGCATGGATGTCGGCTCGACCACGGTGAAATCCGTCGTGATCGATGCCGCCACCGACCAGATCCTCTGGCAGGATTACCAGCGGCACGACACCAAGCAGCCGGAAAAGGTGCTCGAGTTCCTGAAGCGCTTCGAGAACGAAATCGACGACTACGCCCCAGACCGCGCGCGCGTGTTCATCACCGGCTCAGGCGGGAACGGCATGGCGAAGTACCTGGGCGCCAAGTTCGTGCAGGAAGTGAACGCGGTGTCGCTGGCCGTGGAGCGTATGTATCCCGAGTGCGGCTCAGTGATCGAGCTGGGCGGGCAGGACGCTAAGATCATCATCTTCAAAACGGACCCTGAGACCGGGCGCAAGAAGAAGATCCCGTCGATGAACGACAAGTGCGCCGGCGGCACCGGGGCGGTGATTGACAAGATCAACGCCAAACTGCGCATCCCCGCCGAGCAGCTTTGCCAGATGGGTTACACGGGGCTCAAATTGCACCCTGTGGCCGGGAAATGCGGCGTCTTCGCCGAGACCGATATCAACGGCCTGCAAAAGATGGGCGTGCCGCCCAACGAGCTAATGGCCTCCCTTTTCGAGGCCATCGTGATGCAGAATTTGTCCGTGCTGACGCGCGGCAACACCCTGCAGCCAGTGGTCCTGCTGCTCGGCGGACCCAATTGCTATATCGCCGGCATGCGCGACTGCTGGAAGCACAACATCCCCAAAATTTGGGAAGAGCGCAAAACGCCGCTGCCCGAAGGTGTGCCGCCGGAAGACCTGATCCAGACGCCGCAGAACGCGCAGTATTTCGCAGCCATCGGCTCAGTGGAGTTCGGCAAGACGGAAGACGAGGGCGTCGGCCAGTACCTCGGCTACGAGAAGCTCGAATGGTACGTCGATATCGGCCGCGACGAAGAGAAGTCGAAGCGCGGCGGTACCGGCGGCCTGGCCAAAGACGACGAGGACCTGGCCGCATTTAAGAATAAATACCGGCATAAGAAATTCGTCCCAACCACTTTCCAGGCCGGCGAACTAGTGGAAGGATTCGTGGGCATCGATGGGGGATCGACCTCCACCAAGGCCGTCCTGATCTCCAAAGACCACAAGCGGCGAATCCTGGCCAAGACGTACCAGCTCTCGAAGGGTAACCCCATCGAAGACACGGTGGAGGTGCTGCAAAAACTCGAGCGGCAAGTGCGCGATCAGGGCGCCGATTTGAAGATTCTCGGCGTGGGCACCACCGGCTACGCCAAAGACATCCTGAAAGACGTGATCGGCGCGGACGCCGCGCTGGTCGAAACCGTAGCCCACACCGAGGCCGGCCTGCATTTCTACGACAACATCGACGTGATCTGCGACGTGGGCGGGCAGGACATCAAGATCATCATTCTGAAGAACGGCCGCGTGAAAGATTTCAAGCTGAACACGCAGTGTTCCGCGGGCAACGGCTACTTCCTGCAATCTACCGCCCAGGGCTTCAACGTGCCGGTGGAACAGTACGCCGATACGGCCTTCGGCGCCAAAGGATTTCCTTCCTTCGGCTACGGCTGCGCGGTGTTCATGCAGAGCGACATCGTCGATTTCCAGCGCCAGGGATGGAAGCCGGAGGAGATCATGGCGGGCCTGTGCAACGTGCTGCCCAAGAACATCTGGCTGTACGTTTCGCAGATTCCGAACCTCTCGGCCATCGGCACGCGCTTTCTGCTGCAGGGCGGCACGCAGTACAACCTCGCCGCCGTGAAGTCGCAGGTGGATTTCATCGAATCGCGCTTCAAAGGCAAGGACGTTCAGGCCGAAGTGATCGTGCACGAGCACTGCGGTGAAGCCGGGGCCATCGGCGCAGCGCTCGAGGCCGGCCGTCTGTGGGACAACGGCCGCAAGACTACGTTTATCGGGATTGAAGCCTCCACTCAGATCAAGTACAAGACAACGCGCAACGAATCGACGCGTTGCTACTTCTGCAAGAACAAGTGCCTGCGCACGTTCATCGACGTCAAGACCACGCTCATCAATCCCGACTATAAGCCACCAGCAAAAACGAAGGTGCCGCTGGAAGCGGGCGCGCAGCGGCTGATCATCGCCACCTGCGAGAAGGGCACCGTCGAGAACATCGACGAGATGCGCCATATCAAGGGCAACCTGGACCGGATCAAGAAGGAAAACCCCAATTTCGTCGAGATGGCCGCCAAGGCTGCGTTCCGGGTGCCCGATACGCCGCTAGTGGCGGACCCCGCGCCCAAGTTCCAGTTCACGGCCGCGCAGAAAAAGCGCGCCACATTGCTGAAGAGGCGCGGCGAACTGCGCATCGGCATCCCGCGCGTGCTTAATATGTACTCGCAGACGCCGGTGTTCACGGGCTATTTTACGGCACTGGGTATCAAGGCCGAGCACATCGTCTATTCGGACTACACGAGCGAGGAATTGTATAAAGAGGGCGCCAAGCGGGGAGCCATCGATCCGTGCTTCCCCTCCAAGCTGGGCATCCCGCACGTGCATAACCTGCTCTACAAGGTACACGCGAAGAAGCCGCTGGATATCATCTTCTTCCCCATGATCGACTGCCTGACTAGCGATCTGCGCAACGCGCAGGCCAGTCGCTCGTGCCCCACGGTGGCCACCACGCCGGCGGCAGTGAAGGCGGCGTTCACCAAAGAAGGCGACCTTTTCGCTGAGAAAGGCATCACGTTCCTGGACACCTTCGTCAACATCTCGAAGCCCGACCTCCTCGAGCGGCAGCTATACGAACAGTTCAAAGACATCCTTGGACTGTCGCCCGAGGAGAACCATCGAGCGGTGGCGGAAGGGTACCGGGCACTGGATCTGTTTAATAACGCGACCATGCGGGGACAAGCGCGCGAGGTGCTGGAGCAGCTCGAACGCGAGGACCGGCTGGGCGTGGTGCTTCTGGGCCGGCCGTATCACAACGATCCTGGGGTGAACCACGAGATCATGGAGGAGTTCCAGAAGCTCGGCTACCCCGTGTTCACGGAGGATTGCCTGCCCATAGACGACGACATGATCTGGCGCCTCTTCGGTGACGAAGTGGAAGCCGGCGAGATCCCGCACCCCATGGCGATCACCGACGTCTGGAAAAACTCGTACAGCGAGAACACCAGCCGCAAGGTCTGGGCCGCGAAGTATGTTGCGCGGCACCCGAACCTGGTGGCGCTGGAGCTTTCGAGCTTCAAGTGCGGACACGACGCGCCGATCTACACGGTCGTTGAAGAGATCGTGGAGCACTCCGGCACGCCGTACTTCTGCTTCAAAGATATCGACGAGAACAAGCCCACCGGCTCGATCAAAATCCGCGTGGAAACCATCGGCTACTTCCTGAAGCGCTACCGCGAAGATATGGTGCGCAACAAGCAGAAGGCCGGCAGCATCGAAGAGCAGTTGCGCGAATTCGAAGCGCGGTTACGGCGGCAGATGCTACGCGAACGGCTCGATTCGCTGTCGGGCGCATTCGAGAGCGGCGCCATGCCGCAGATCCACGTCCGCGTGGGACAACTGGCGGCATCAAGGCCGGCCGTCGAAGACCGGGAATTCGAGGGCGTGGCGGGGGACTGAACCACCGCGTTTCGCTTACACGAGGGCCCGTCATCTTGCGCAAATGTTCCAGCCAAACCTCCACCGCACGGGGGGCGGTATCGGCGTAGTCCGGGTGCATCTCGAAGGCCTACACCGATTTACCGCCTTGCGGTATCCGCGACAGCGCGCCCGAAGCCAGTCCCATAAGGCCCGTCCCATCGTGTAAAATCACTGTCGATCCCGGAGGTTAGTCCATGAAAGCGATTTTCGCGACAGCTACCGTTCTGCTTGCGTGCGCGGCGGGACTTCTCGTTTCGGCGACCAATGAAAAAGCCCTGAAGGGAAGGTATGAGCGGATCAAGGTGCACGGAAAAGCGCTCGAAGGAAACCTGGAGGGCGATTCGCCGGATCGCGACGTATCGGTGTATCTCCCGCCAGGCTACGAAACGGACCGCAACAGGCGTTACCCGGTTGTGTACCTGCTGCACGGCTACACTAACACCGATGAGGGCTGGTTCGGGCCGGGGACGAAATCGGGATTTCAAAGCGCCGGTACTACTCTCCCCGCCGTAGCCGATAACGCCATCACCAGTCATGCAGCGCGCGAGCTGATCGTGGTGATGCCGAATGCGTACACGGTTTACCAGGGCAGCATGTATTCGAGTTCGGTAACCACGGGCGATTGGGAGACCTACATCACACGCGATCTGGTGGAATACATCGACGGCCACTACCGGACCATTCCCAGGCGCGCCAGCCGCGGTTTGGCCGGTCATTCGATGGGCGGCTATGGAACGATCCGGCTGGCCATGAAGTATCCGGATGTTTTCTCGACCATCTATGTTCTGAGCGGCTGCTGCCTCAGCGCCAACGTGGGGTTGGGCGTAAATTCGAACCCGCCAGCCGGGGGCCAAGCCCGTGCCGAAGCGATTCACAGTCCAGCCGAACTCGCCGGTGCGGACCGCGGCGTAATGACGACTTTCGCCGAAGCTGCCGCCTGGTCGCCCAATCCTAACAACCCGCCGTTCTTTTTCGATCTACCGACGAAAGAGGGCAAGCCGCAACCGGCAGTCGTGGCGCGCTGGGCTGCGAATGCGCCGCTGGCCATCATCGACCAGTATGTGACCAATCTCAGGAAGCTCGACGCCATCGCCATAGACGTGGGGGATAAGGACGGCCTGTCAGCCAGCAACAGGCAGTTGAGTGAGGTCCTGACGCAATACGGCATCCGGAATAGCTTCGAACTCTATGAAGGCGACCACACCAACCGGATTGCCGCGCGCGTCGAGACCAAGGTACTGCCGTTCTTCTCGAACCATTTGGAGTTCGCAGCGAAGCGTTGAATTAAGGCCGCCGATGAACATTGAGTCAAGAGGCAGGTATTATCCGCGTTCATCTGCGCTAATCTGCGGCTAATTTGTTTTAAGGAGCATTTGATGGTTTGGAAGCTAACGATCAGCCTGGCACTCTCTGCCGCCTTAATTGCCCAGAGTGGAGCGACGTATAAGGCGAGGTTGTCCTCGGTCGCGGCAGATGCCCGAACGCGCCCGCAACTGGCGGGACTCGGCTCGGCTTCGGCGGTGCTTTCGGGTTCGAAACTGACAATCACCGGATCGTTCGATGGATTGCTTTCGCCCGCCACCGCAGCCCAATTGCGTGCCGGCGTAGCCGCAGGTGTGCGCGGGCCCGTAATTCAGGAACTGACCATCTCAAAAGCCGTTTCCGGCACGATCTCCGGGTCCGCCGACCTCAACCCTCTGCAGATCGAAACGCTTCACAAGGGTGGTTTTTACATTCAGATTTTGAGCGAGAAAGCTCCGGACGGCGTCCTCTGGGGCTGGCTACTGCGATAAGGAGTTTAAGATGAAGGCCGGCAAAGCGAAATATATTCTGATCGCCCTGGCGCTCTGTACGTCCTTTGGAGCGATGATCATTAGCGCGCAGCAAACAGCGGCTGGTCCTTACACAGGGCAACAGGCCGCGTCCGGGCGGGCTGTGTATCAGGCAAGTTGCGCGGGCTGCCATGGCGCCGATCTGAGCGGCTTGGGCAGCGCCGCGCCTTTAACCGGCGGGCTCTTCATGGGCAGTTGGGGAGATCGCACGGCGGGCGACTTGGTGGCATTTCTGCAGGGCGCCATGCCGCCCAACAACCCCGGCAGTCTCGGGGAAGAGGCGTACGTAAACGTCACGGCGTTCATACTCGACTCCAATGGCGCGCGCCCCGGTAATGAACCCCTCACGGCGGGTTCAAAAACTACCATCCGCTCGGTCGCAACAGGCCAGGTGCGCGTGGCCGCTCAAGCCGGGCGCGGAGGGCAGGGTGGACGCGGTGGGCAGCCCTTAGGGGGGCGCGCCGAAGCACCTATTCCGCCGACGCCGCGTGGCTTGACGGTCGCTGGCGAACTCAAGAACTACACGCCGGTGACGGACGTCATGCTGCGCAATCCAGATCCCGGCGACTGGCTCATGATCCGGCACGATTATCACGCCAACAACTACAGCCCACTGAATCAAGTCACGACCGCCAACGTGAAAGACCTGCAGTTGCAGTGGGTGTGGGCCATGAATGAAGGAACCAACCAGGCCGCGCCTGTTGTCCACGGCGGGATCATGTTTGTCAATAATCCCGGCAACATCGTGCAGGCGCTCGACGCGCGCACCGGCGACCTTATCTGGGAGAACCGCATCGGCCAGACCAACACCGGCAATTCGCAGCGCGGTCTCGCGATCTATGAGGACAAGGTGATCGTCACCACGGGCGAAGCGCATATCTATGCACTCGATGCGCGCACCGGCAAAAACGTTTGGGATACCTTAATCGGCGACCGAACCAACGGTAACTACAGCACCTCCAGCGGCCCCATAGTGATTAAGGGAAAGGTGGTGCAGGGCCTGGGCGGCGCCCTCTGCTCGCAATATCGCGAGGAGAAATGCTTCATCAGCGCGTACGATGCCAAGGACGGCAAACTGCTCTGGAAGTTTCACACGATCGCGAAGGAAGGCGAGCCCGGCGGGGACACCTGGGGCAAGCTGCCGAGCCTGTTCCGGGCGGGCGGCGACACCTGGATTACCGGCAGCTATGACCCCGATTTGAACCTGACCTATTGGGGCGTGGCGCAATCGAAGCCCTGGATGCGCGCCAGCCGCCAATCCGGCAGTGGCGAGACGCTTTACGCCAATTCCACCGTCGCGCTCGACGCGGACACAGGCAAACTCGCATGGTATTACGATCACGCTCCCGGTGAGTCGCTCGATTTGGACGAGGTGTTTGAGCGCGTCCTGGTGGATGACAACGGGCAGAAATACGTCTTTAGCGCCGGCAAGGCGGGCGTGCTCTGGAAGCTCGACCGGCGCACGGGCAAATATGCCGGCCACAAGGAAACCGTCTTTCAGAACATTTATGACTCCTACGATCCGGTGACCGGCATGCCCCACTATCGCAATGACATCACCGAGAACCAGATCGGCGAATGGGTACAGAGCTGTCCGACCTCGGAAGGTGGTCACAACTGGCACGCCATGAGCTACCACCCGGGCACCAACCAGCTCATTATTCCCGTGGCGCAGAGCTGTCAGGAGATGAACGCGCAAAAGGTGGAACTGGTGGAAGGCGGCGGCAGCGCGGGCGGCGCCACGCGACGCTTCTTTGAAATGCCCGGGACCAACGGCAACGTCGGCAAGCTGGCAGCTTACGATGTGCGCACACTCAAAGAGATGTGGAAATTGGAGCAGCGCGCGCCGTTTATGACGGCCGTACTTTCCACCGCCGGGGGCCTCGCGTTTGTGGGCGACATGAACCGGATGCTCCGCGCGGTGGACGTGAAAACGGGCAGGGTGCTGTGGGAGACGCGCCTTGGAACCTCAGTTCAGGGTTTTCCATTGACCTACAGCGTCGGCGGGAAGCAATTCATCGCCGTGCCGACGGGACTCGGCGGCGGCAGCCCGCGCATGGTGCCCAGCGTGCTTGCCCCGGACGTGCACTATCCTTCAAACGGCAACGCGCTCTACGTATTCGCCCTGCCGGATAAGAAGTAAAGGACTGGCCGGAGCGAAGGTGAGCCGGCTGACGCTTCCAACAATTCGCGAAAGAAAGGCAGGCGACAAGATCGCCTGCCCCCCACGGCCTACTTCACTCCCGCATGCTGCAATTCGGTGTTGATGAGCAGTTCCAGGTCGGGCCATTGC
>CAZKVF010000296.1:0-8077 GCA_964556085.1 uncultured Solibacteraceae bacterium | reverse complement strand
GCGGGTAAGGCGGAACTGGTGACGCGGCTCCGGCGCAACCCGATGTTTCGCGCATTGCGGCTTGACAAATTGATTTACCAGGCGCTCGAAGCGACGCTGAGAAATCTGCTCCTCGAACAGTGGGACGCCATTCCGGCGCTGGCCATGATACGGCAAACCGCGGAGCAGGTGCGCAGCCGCGCCGAAGCCCTCATCGAGCGCAGCGGCGTCCGTGCCGAACTCGTGGCGGGGCAGTCGGTAATCGGCGGCGGCGCAACACCGGAGCAATCCATCCCTACATGGCTGATTGCCATTGATTGCGATAACGTGAGCGCTGCCGAACAGCGCCTTCGCCATGCGGAACCGCCGGTAATTGCACGCATCGAAAATGACCGGCTTCTGCTCGATCTGAGGACGGTGTTCGCGGAGGAGGAAGCGGAACTTGCGGCGGCCTTACTGAACCTGCAGCTGCACTGACTAGCGTTTTACGCCCGCTCCTGGTAGGTGCCCTCTGCCGTGTTCACGCGGATCTTTTCGCCCGCGGTGATAAATGGCGGCACCTGCACGATGAGTCCCGTCTCCAGCGTGGCTGGCTTAGTGACGTTTGAAACGGTGGCGCCTTTCAAGCTGGGTTCCGTCTCCACGACGGTGAGATCCACGGTAGCCGGCAGTTCCACGCTGATAGGCTTTCCGTCGTAGAACTCGACCGTCACCTTCAACTGCGGAATCAGGTACTGCGTGCCATCACCGAGGATGTCCTTCGTCAAGTGCATCTGCTCGTAACTCTCGGTGTTCATGAAGTAGTAGTATTCGCCGTCATCGTACAAATACTCCATTTCATGCTCTTCGAGGTTGGCCTTCTCCACGCGGTCTTCCGAAGAAAAGCGGTGCTCGAACATGGAGCCGCTGCGCAGGTTCCGCATCTTGGCTTGAACGAATCCGCGCAGATTTCCGGGCGTTCGATGTGTGACACTGAACACGGAGTGCAGTTCCTTGTTGAAGATGATGACCATGCCCGGGCGCATTTGTGTTGCCGAAATCATGAAACTCCTTTTGTCTGATCGAGTTCGAAACCCAGTATAGCAGCGTGGGGCTTCCCCTCTCGGAAGCTCATCACAGTCCAGGAGGCCTGTCCCACATTCAGCGGTAGAGAAGGTACGGTGTGCGCCTTTTAATAAAGGACGCTACGTCATCCATCATGCTCTGTTGGATGCTACGCGGGTCCTCGCCGGCCGTCAGCCGGCCGATCACGCTTTCGCTGCCGATCAATTTCCGGTCCGCCGAAAAATCCAGTTTGCCTGGATAGAGTTTTTCAATAGCTGCCGCGACTTCCAAACCGAGCCGGGTGGCATCGAACAACTCGCGATTGGTAAGGACGAAGCGCACTCCTTCCACTTTGCCCACCATTGTTGGATATACACGGACACCGGGAATTTCGCGCTCATTGAGATAGGCCGCTAGTTCGCGGCCGCCTATGAAGGACGCGCCGACCTGTTCAAAGGGGGCATCGGTGCCGCGGCCGACCGAATAGCCTTTGGAAGCTTCGAGCAGGGCCAGACCGGGATATAGAGTGGCAGCGTTCAGGCTCCGCATATTGGGCGACGGGTTGATCCAGGCGAGCCCCGTGGCATCGAACCAATCGCCGCGATGCCAATCCTCGAGGGGGATGACGGTCAGGTCCGCGCCCGCGGAGGTTTCGGCGTTGAACATGCGCGCCAGTTCGCCGATCGTCATACCGTGGCGCACCGGCAGACCAGCGAAATGGCCGATGTTGTTCGACCTCAAGCCCGGATCGAGCAGCGGCCCCTCGACATGTGTTCCGGTGATCGGGTTAGGCCGGTCCAACACGAAGAAGGGGATGTGGGCTTTCGCCGCCTCCTCCATGCAATAAAACATGGTGGTCTGGTAGGTATAGAAGCGGGCGCCCACGTCCTGGATATCGAAGACCAGCGCGTCCAGTCCGCGGAGAGAGGCGGCGGTGGGCCGCATGGATGCGCCGTAAAGACTAAAGATGTGGATGCCGGTCTTGGGATCGGCAGAGTCGGGAATCTTTTCCAAGTCGAGTGTTCCGTCGAGGCTGTGCTCCGGGGCGAAAAGCGCCGCGACGCGTACGCCCGCCTCGAGCATCACGTCAACGTTGCGCCGCCCCATGCGGTCGCGGCCGGTTTGATTGGTGATCAATCCGATTCGCTTGCCCTGGAGCGGCTGAAATTTCTGCTTTTCGAGCACGTCGAGTCCGGTGAGCGTTTGGGCGTTACGGGTGACCTCGCGGTGCACGCCGGCGGCGGCGAAGGTTTCGTTATACCCGGTGAGCGTCACGCCCCGCGCGCCAATGCCTACGGCTGCAGCGGCGATGGTCGCGACTTTGGCTCGCAGCGGGGTCAGCGCCTGCCGCAGCGCCGGGTGGACGCTATTGGCCAGAAGGATGACGTAAGTCCGCGTCGAAGGATCGATCCAAATGGAAGTGCCGGTGAAGCCGGTGTGCCCGAAGGACCCGATAGGGAACAACTCGCCCCGGTTGCCCGAGTGAGGAGAGTCGATATCCCAGCCCAGACCGCGCAGGATGGGCTGATCGGGTGGGCTATGGGGCTCGGTGAATTTGCGCACCGTAAGCGGGCTGAAAACGCGAACGCCATCGAGTTCGCCGCCGTTAAGCATCATTTGCGCGAAGCGCGCCAAGTCGGCAGCTGTGGAGAAAACACCGGCATGGCCCGCGACGCCGCCCATGTTGCGAGCCGTAGGGTCGTGCACCACACCGCGGAGCGGAGGACCGTTGGGGCCGAGGCGCTCGGTGGGTGCGATTCGCGGGATTAGCGAAGCCGGAGGGAGGAAAGTCGTCTCCTTCATGCCGAGCGGTTGGAAAATGTTCTGACGCGCGTAATCGGAGAGCATTTGCCCGCTTAGCCGGTGGACCAGTTCGCCCAGCAGGATGAAATTGATGTCGCTATAGATGTAACGCGTGCCCGGCGGCGCTTCGGGGCGCGTAGTGGCAGCCATGCGGATGCCGGTATCGTAGCCCTTCCAAGGTTGATCGAGCGCGACATCCGGGGCGAGGCCTGAAAAATGCGTCAGCAGATTGCGAATGGTGATCTCGCTCTTGCCGCCCTGGAACTCCGGAATGTACTCGGTGATCTTGTCGTTGAGCCGGAACTTGCCCTGCTCGAAAAGCTTCATAAGTGACGAGGTAGTGGCGACGATTTTAGTCAGCGAGGCGATATCGAATATGGTGTCCTCGGTCATGGCTTCCGGGGCGGGGACCAGGGCGCGCTTTCCGTAGGCCTTCTCGTATACGATCCGGCCCTCATGCCCAACGATGAGCACCGCGCCTGGCAATTTGTTCTGCTCAATGGCCTGGTTGATGGCGTCGTCGAGAGCTTGAGACCCAGAGAAAGTCTGGGCCGACAGGGTGGCGGCCGCCAGTGCGGCACACCCGAGGAGCTTCATATTTCTTATCATAGCGGTGCGCCTGGCGGGACACAGTCAGCGCTTGCGCTTGCTTTTGGAGACGACGGTTTCCAGCGGCTCTTTGCGCTCGGCCTCATCGCCGAGTTGCGTAAGGGTGGCGGCTAACCGGCGCGCGGCATCGACCTGCAGGGTCACCAGGACGACGTACTTGCCGGACAGTCTGCCGGTCTCTTTCACACCCAGCTTCAGATGCACCGAGCGGCCGCACAATAATGTATGCGAGGCGAACCCGCTGATGGAATCGAGATTGAGGACGCGGCCGGCGTGCTGGTCGGGGATGGCCTCGCGAAGCTCGCGAGGGAACGCCATCGTATTGCCCAGATTGAGCACCGGCCGGGCGAGGGCCTTCTTCCTAGCGAGTTGGCTGCTCATGAGTAGATTATGACCCCAGTGGCACCGTGCGCTGGCAGGCGACAAGATCGCCGCCTGCCCCATTATGCTGCTGCTCAGCCCTCGGACTTCAAAAAAGTCCCGCGTTCGAGCTCCTGGAAAGCCTGGCGAAGCTGCTCCTGGGTATTCATGACGATGGGGCCGTACCAGGCCACGGGCTCGGCGATGGGTTTGCCCGAGACCAGGAGGAACCGGATCCCGTCTTCACCTACCCGCACGGTCAGTTCGTCGCCCCGATCGAAGAGTACTAGAGAGCGATTCGCTGCCTCGGCAGGCGGGATAGTATCGGCCCATCCGACCGGTTCGGTGGGCACGGCGAGCGGACCCGAAGCATTGCAGAACTTGCCATTTCCCGCGAAAACATAGGCGAAGGCGTGGCGTGTGGTTTCGACGGGAAGGGTACGCGTGCGGCCGGGCGGCACCGATACATCCAGGTAAATGGGGTCGGCGGCGACGCCTTCGACGGGACCCTTGGTTCCCCAAAAATTGCCGCACACGACCCGGACGCGGGTGCCATCATCATCCTGAATTTCGGGAATCTCAGGAGCCTTGACTTCCTGATAGCGCGGCGCAGTCATTTTGAGCGAAGAGGGGAGATTGGCCCATAACTGGAAGCCATGCATGCGGCCGGCCGGATCGCCCTTGGGCATTTCCTGGTGGATGATGCCGCGGCCCGCGGTCATCCACTGGACATCGCCCGCGCCAATGGCGCCGCGATTGCCCATGCTGTCCCCGTGCTCCACGGTGCCTGCCAGGACGTAGGTGATAGTCTCGATGCCCCGGTGGGGATGCCACGGGAATCCTGCCAGATAATCCTCCGGGACGTCATTGCGAAAGTCATCCAGGAGGAGGAAAGGGTCAAAGTCGGTTGTGTTACCGAAGCCGAAGGCTCGGCGCAGATGCACGCCGGCGCCCTCGAGCGTCGGTTTGGATTGAACGAGGCGTTTTACGGGACGTAAGGACATGATTCAACTCCCACGGCACGACCGTGCCGGCTTAAGCAAACGGCTCCCTCACGGTCGCGCCTCTGAACTTTACCGCGCGCCGGTTGCGGCCTGACCCAGGTTGGCTTTCGGCTGCGGCTTAGGCAGCGCCTTGCGCGGCAGCATCTCCGGGCGGTTGGCGGCGTTGTACACCACGGTAGTGATGATGGCCGTGGCCTGCATCAAGTCGGCGCCCTGGATATGATCGAGCGTATCCATATTGGAATGGTGCGTGACGGTGTCATATTCCAGTGGGTCCTGAATGAATTGGAAGCCGGGCAGACCGACATCATCGAACGAAAGGTGGTCCGTACCAAAGGTGTTGCGAATGCTGATGGTGCTCACACCTTGATCGCGGAAAGGCGCGAGCCACTGGTCAAAGATGGGCCGCATGGCATCGTTGCCCTGCAGGTAGACGCCACGAACCTTGCCGCTGCCGTTATCCAGGTTGAAATAACCGGAAAGTTTCGCATGGGCGTCAGTAAGCTTCATGGTGACAGGGTCGGCGAAATGCTCTTTCACATAGGCGCGAGAGCCGAGCAGTCCCTGCTCTTCACCGCTCCATAATGCGATGCGGACGGTGCGATCCGTCTTGAGGTCGAGCGCTTTGAGAACGCGCATGACTTCGATCATGACGGCGCTGCCCGCGGCGTTATCGGTGGCTCCTGTGCCGGAGTGCCAGGAGTCGAGATGCGCGCCGACCATAATCAGCTCGTCTTTCCTTGCGCCGCCGGGAATCTCGCCGACCACATTGTAAGAATCCTGGTTGGCGGTGGAGGTATCGGCTTGAAGGCTGGCCCGCACCTTCACAGGAACTTTCTTGTCGAGGAGGCGCGTCATACGGTTGTACTGCTCCCGGCTCACGACAAAGGTTGGTAATGCCAGTGAGTCCTTGGCATCGTAGGAGCCGGCACCCTGTGCGAACACCAGCCCATCGCGGGAGCTTTCGCTGGTATTGATGAGGGCGAGCGCGCCTTCGTCGCGATAAAACTGGGCTCGTTTCACCCCGATTCGCTCCCTCTGCTTAGCGAACTGCTCGCGTACCGAAGCCGGCAGGCTGGCGTTGAAGCGCCGCGCTTCGTCGGGATCGTCGGGGACTTGCAGGTTGTCCAGATCGGCGCGCCGTGCAACCGGGGTCGGAGCGAGTGCCAGATCGCCGAGTTCCTTATCGCTGTATCGCGCAAACAGCGGCTGCCCTGCGGGGCGCACTTCCCGGAACGGGGCGAGCAGCACGACCTTGCCGCGCAGCTTACCAGTCCATTGGGCTATATAGCGATTGGTTTCGGCTTCCAGCTTGGCGGGATCCTGCGGCGGGCGGCCATTGGCGAAAGGCGCCAGGATCAGCTCTCCCGTGACGGGCGCGCGCGTCGAATCGGACCAGGCAAGCGGGGCGGCATCGAGAAGCGCGTAACGCGGCTCGATCATTTCGAGCGCGTACTGTTTCAATGACCAGCTCCGACCGAAAGGCCCCCATTTTTCGAGTCGGACATTTTCGAGGCCGTAGCTTTCGAGACGTTTGACCACCCAATCGGCCGCTTCGCGGAACTCCGGAGAAGCGGTGAGGCGGGGGCCATAAACATCGGTGAGATACCCCAGGGTGTCCATGACTCGCGAGTTGTCAAAAGTCTCCGTTTTGATGCGGCTGACGACCGTGAGATCCGGCCGATCGCCACGATCCTGAGCGCAAAGCGGGGCGAGCAGCAGCAGGCCAATGAAGAGGTAGCGCATAGGTACGATTGTGACGCGGATAAGGGCGAAAAGCCAGTTGGTGCGGCGTTCCAGTTTCAGGCAAGTCTGTCCGTTGGATTTGACACTTGGCGAGGGGGTCTGATTAAATGGGGTTGTTCTCGCTGCTCCTCAGTAGCTCAATGGTAGAGCATTCGGCTGTTAACCGAAGGGTTGTAGGTTCGAGTCCTACCTGAGGAGCCAAACTTTTCAAACACTTACACGTCTTTAGCTCCCGGAGAATTCAGCGCAATTCGCAAATTGTGGGGACTTTTGTGGGGATGCTGTTTCACAAATGAGGCCCTGTCCCCGAATCGATTTTCGACAGTCAAAAGAACCGCCGCACCACGGACCTGGCCGCGGAGAGCGCATCATAAGAATCGTGGCGGCGCCGGGAACGGGCGCAAGGCTTGAAAAGATGGTCGTGCGAGTACAATGCTATGCCGGCTGGAAGGCGGACGAGCGGCCTGTGCGGTTTCAGCTGGGCGAGCGTGAGTATTTGATTGAGGAAGTGCTCGATCAATGGTACGGCCCGGACGACACCTTCTTTAAAGTCCGCGCCGACGATGGCAACTTGTATATCTTGCGTCACCATTCATCAAGCGGCGAATGGGTATTGGAATCGTTTCGTCGGCTATAGGTAACGACACTGCGCGCACCGGTCAACTTTCGTCTATTCCGCGGCCTCACCCTGCCCTGGCAATGATTCTACTTGCTTAGCACTCGGTAAGTCCACATAGCAGAGTACTTTGTGGTTATAGAAAGCTCCTCTATAATCGTTTTGGGAGTGACTGAGAACCAAGGATGACGACGGCGCCGCTCCTCGAAATTCAAACTTGGACCATCGACCGCCTGGTCCTGTACGCCCGCAATCCCAGAAAAAATGACGCCGTCGTAGATCGCATGTGCAGTAGCATCCGCGAGTTCGGCTTCAAGATTCCGGTGCTGGCGCGCAGCGACGGCGAAGTGGTCGATGGCCACCTCCGCATTAAGGCAGCGCGCAAGCTGCGGATCACCGAGGTCCCAGTAATCCTTTGTGACGAGTGGACCCCAGCGCAGGTGAAAGCATTTCGCCTGATGGTGAACCGCTCGGTCACGTGGGCTTCCTGGGACGACGAGCTACTCGCCCTCGAGTTGCAGGAACTGAACGAGGCTGATTTCGACCTGTCCCTCACGGGCTTCGATCCCGGCGAGATCGACAACCTGCTCATCGCGCCTGAGGATGACGAGAAAGCCAATGCGGCGCCGCCGCTGCCCGAGAATCCGGTATCCCGCCCGGGCGATCTGTGGCTCTGCGACAAGCACCGCGTGCTGTGCGGCGATGCCACCAGTCCGGAGGCCGTGGCCCGACTGCTCGCAGACCGCAAGCCGCTGCTGATGGTCACGGATCCGCCTTATGGAATCCAGCTAGACAGTGAGTGGCGTGATCGCGCCGGCTTGAATGGCTGCGGACCGGCCGAGGCCAGCTACATGAAGCACCGCACCGAGGGCCACACTGAGACTACAATCTCTGGCGACACACGCGCCGACTGGTC
>CAZKVF010000295.1:0-9069 GCA_964556085.1 uncultured Solibacteraceae bacterium | reverse complement strand
CGACCATAGCCGCCATTCGACCTTCAACCTGGATGGCGCGCACGAGCGTGTCCCGTGCCGCCTGTGCCATAGCCAGACGCGCGAATCAGGAGGGCACACGGCCGTGGTTTACAAAGGCACGCCCAGGGAGTGCAAGCAATGCCACCAGTGAAGCGCGTTTTGCTATTGCTCGCTTGTCTGCCTCCGTTTTTGGCCGCGCAGCCGCAGGAGCGCACGCGCAATCCGCACGGGCCGCTCCCGGTCTCCTGCGAGGCGTGCCATACCTCCACCGCGTGGGCGCCCATCCGGCAGCATCCTGAGTTTAATCACAACACCCAGACGTCATATCGGCTGGATGGCATGCATGCAGGCGTCGCGTGCCAGGAGTGCCACATCAGCCCGGTCTTCAAGAAGACGGCGCACGATTGCGCTTCCTGCCATGCTGACCTGCACCGCGCGCAGGTTGGCAATCACTGCGACCAGTGCCATACCACCAGGGGCTGGACCCCGGCTACGCAACTGGCCAAAACCGAGCACTCAAACCGCTTCCCGCTCCTCGGGGCGCATGCCCGGGTGGAATGCGAGAGCTGCCACCAGGGGGCGGCCAATGCGGTTTTTGTGGGGCTGAGCACGGAGTGCATCGCCTGCCATCGCAGCGATTTCGCGGCGGCGCAAGGGCCGCCGCACCAGCAAGGCGGGTTCCCGCTGAACTGTTTGCAATGCCACTCGATGAATTCCTGGCTGGGCGCGAAATTCGATCACACGGCTCTCGCGCATTTCGCGCTAACGGGGGCGCATGCCACGCTTCCCTGCACGGCGTGCCACATCGGCGGGCGATTCGCCGGCACACCGGCAGCCTGCATCAACTGCCATCAGGCCGATTTTCAGTCGGCCAATAACCCGAACCACGTAGCGGCGGGCTTTCCTACCGACTGCTCGCAGTGCCATAACACGACCACATGGACCACCGCGACGTTCGATCACAACGCCGTTTCGGGATTTCCGCTCACCGGCGCGCATGCCACGACGGCCTGCAACCTATGCCACACCGGCAGCAGCTTCGCCACTGCGCCCCGCACTTGCGATGGCTGCCATTTGAAGGACTACAACCAGACTACTAATCCGAATCACCCGCAGGCGGGGTTCCCTACGGATTGCTCGCTCTGCCATAGCACGGTTAATTGGAGCGGCGCGACCTTTGACCACTCCAAGGGCCCTTTTCCGTTGACGGGCGCCCACGTCACCGTGCAATGCGCGCAGTGCCACAGCAACAACAACTTCGCGACGATTCCCACCAACTGCGACGCCTGCCACCTGACGGAATACAACCAGACCACCAACCCGCAACATGCCGCCGCCGGATTCCCTTTGAACTGCTCGCTCTGCCACAGCACCACCAACTGGACAAGCGCAACCTTCGACCATTCCAAAACGGCCTTCCCGCTGACAGGCGCGCACACAACGGTGGCCTGCGCACTGTGCCACGTGGGCAACAATTACACCACCGTGCCGACCGACTGTTACTCGTGCCACAAGGCTGATTACACGGGCGTACAGAATCCCAATCACGTGGCGGCCGCCTTTCCCACGACGTGCACAACGTGCCACACAACGGCCACCTGGGCGGGCGCGACGTTCAATCACACCTGGTTTCCTATTTATTCCGGCACTCACGCGAAGGTGTGGACCACGTGCGCCGATTGCCACCTGGATGCGTCGAATTACAACTCGTTCAGCTGCATCAATTGCCACACGCACAGCGAGGCTAACACCGACCCGGAACACAGGAACGTGAAGGGGTACTCGTATGCCCCGATGACGTGTTACCAGTGCCATCCGACGGGGAGGAGTGACTAGATGGGAGCGGGGGGTGCCAAGCTGAAGGCCGGCGGGGGGGCCAGCCGCGGACCAGTGGGTGCGTCCTACCTAATGGCAGCCCTCTTTGTTGTGATGGCGAGCTCAACCTGGGGCCAGGCTCAGAACGCCCCGGCGCCCGCACGGCGCACGGTTTTCACGGTGCGCTACGTTGCTCAGGGGGCCGTATACATCGATGCGGGGAGCGCCGAGGGCATCCTGCCCGGCATGGTGGTCGAAATCTCGCGGATCGAGGCGGGCGGCGCGGTGATTGACCGGAAGCCGGTGGCTACGGGGGTAGTCACCGCAGTCGCGACTACGTCGGCAGTCTGCGAGATTCAGGCGAAGACGCTCGATCCGCTGAAAGGCGATGAAGCCCGGCTGGCGGCCGCCGACGAAATGAACCGCGTCCGCACGGACGTCAACCAGGGCCGCCGGCACTACCTCCAGGTCCTGGAATTCACCGAGGGCGACCCGCTGGAAGAAGAGATCCGGGAGTATATTCCGCGGCCGCCGCTCGAAGAAGTCAACCGTCTACGAGGGCGAATCGCGTTCGAGCGCACGGCCATCCTGGATCACGATGCCGGCACGTCAAGTTCCGAAAACGGCGCGGTGATCCGCGTGGACTGGTCCCGGATCGGGGGCAGCTATTGGACTCTCACCGGCTACTGGCGGGGCAGCGTAACCTCGCAGCCGACCTCGCAGACCACGCTCACCGATCTGATGAATCGCACCTATCAGATCGGCCTGTTCTATGCCAATCCGAAATCGCCCTGGCGGCTTGGCGTGGGGCGGCTGATTCTGCCGTGGGCCAGCAGCCTGGGAGCGATTGACGGCGGTTACGCCGCACGCAAGGTTTCCAGAACACTAACTGTAGGTACATTCGCCGGCACGAATCCCGATCCAACGCAGTGGAATTACGCGCCCAACCGCCAGACGGTGGGCTCCTTCGTGAATTTTGAAACCGGCAATTACGATGGCGTCCACTGGAGCAGTACGGCCGGGATCGCGTTCTCGCGAGTGAACTGGCGGCCGGAGCGGCAATACCTGTTCCTGGAGAACAACTACTCGATCGGCCGGGTATTTTCGATCTTTGAATCGGCCCAGGCCGATTACCGCGACCCGAAGCTCATGAACGGGGCGGCCGGGGCCCAGCTCAGCCAAAGCTTCATTACGCTGCGCTACACTCCGCGCAAGCGCGTCAGTTTCGATGTGAGCGATAACTACTTCCGCGGCGTGCCGACCTTCGACACCCGGCTGCTGGGCACAGGCCTCCTGGATCAGTACCTGTTCAGCGGAATCAGCGGCGGCGTCCGCGTGGAAGTTACGGATCAATTGACGGCCAGCGTCAACGTGGGGACCAGCCGGCGCAACGGGGACACCTCGCACGCCGTCAATCAGGCATATGGGGTCACCTGGAAAAGGCTGCCGGTTCTCGATTTGCGCTTCGACGTGCACGTCAGTAGCTTCAGCAGCAGCTTTGGCACCGGTTCCTATGAATCGGCCTCTTTCACGAAAGAGCTTTCCGATCAGCTCCGCTTGCAGTTTCAGGCCGGTCTGCAGAACACCAAATCGGCATACACAACCCAGTCGCTGGCCAGCTTCTTCAATTCGATGCTCGACTGGCAGCTCGGCCGGCATTACTTCGTGATGGCCAACTGGCTTGCCTATCGGGGATACTCGCAGAATTATGATCAGATTTCGTTTTCGCTGGGGTACCGGTTAGGAAAATGAGACGCACGTTTGTTACTTTAATCAGCTTCGTCGCGCTGGGCCGGGCGGGAACGGAGCAGGGTATCCTCGATCTCGCCGCGCGCGCGGCCGAACAGGCTATTGCGGATCTCTCGTCGGTGGCCTGCACCGAGACTATGGTAGAGACCAAGCTGAGCGAGAAGGAAAAAACAGAAGAGCGGCGCAAACGGACATTCGATTACCTGGTGCTGCTGGACACGGACGACGGCGATCTGAGCGTGACGGAATCGCGCATCGAGCAGGCCGGGGCGAAGAAAACGGAAGCCAAACCGATGCTAGCTTCCACTGGTTTTGCGACGATGGGCTTGATTTTCCATCCTTATTATCAGAACAGCTTCGAATTTTCCGATTTAGGGCTGGTGGAAGATGGCGGCCGAGAGTGGCGGCGGCTGGCATTCGAGTTTCGGCCGGGTAAGCGCAGCCCGAGCGTGCTGCGCGCCGGGGCGCGCGAATATCCGCTGGCTTGGAAGGGTGAGGCTCGCCTCGACCCGGCCACGGGCAGGATTGCCTCGATTCAAGCCAGCCTGGGTGCGCAACTGGAAGAGATCGGCCTCGAGAGCCTGGAGGCCAGCGTTCGCTACGGACCGCCCGAGGTGAAGGACGCGGCGCGGGACTCAGGGGAATGGCTGCCGCTGGAGGCAGTGGTCGACTTGAAGACACACCATCAGCACTGGCGCAATGTACATACATTCGGCGGGTACAAGCATTTCGATGTGACCACAAGCGAGAAGCGGGAGGGTGCAAAGCAATGAACGCCACCGCTGTTGCGCCAAAGAAGACCTGGAAAATCACGCCGCACGGCATCGCGGTTACACTCTTCGCAGGCGCCTTGGTCGCGTTGTTCCTGTACGAGTTGATAGTGGGACGGAGCTATTACCTGCTGCCGCTCGACGAGCGTCCGCTCAGCGACCTACACCGCCAATTGCGGCCGTCCGGGCCGGCCGGCATCGGTTTCGGTGTGTTCTCTACGATGCTGTTCGCGGCCATTTTCGTTTACCCGCTACGCAAGCGCTGGGCATGGCTTCGCCAAATCGGGACTACCCGCCACTGGCTGGATTTCCATATCGTAATGGGGCTGGCCGCGCCGGCGCTGGTGGCGCTGCACTCCGCCTTCAAGTTTGGCGGCCTGGCGGGGATGGCGTACTGGATCATGCTGGCGGTGGTGGCGAGCGGCCTGGTGGGCCGCTATTTCTACGCGCAGATCCCGCGCAGCAAGAAAGACGCGGAGGTCTCGCTCGCAGAGCTGCACCGGATGAACCTGGAATTGTCAGAGGACCTGCGCACCCAGGACGTGATCCCCGAGGAAGTGTGGCGGCCCTTAGTGACTCCCGTGCGGCGGGAGGAGGCGCTGCGTATGCCGGTTGTGAAAGCGATCGAGCGCATGCTGGCGTTGGACCTGGCGCGTCCATTTCAGATAGCGGCGATGCGGCGCGAGGTGTTGTCTGGTTGGGAAGCCGTCTGGACGCTGGGCGGCTTGGGGCCGAGCAACCATCACGACCTGGAACGCGTGGTAGCCCTGGTACGGCGGCAATCGTGGCTGACGGCTAAGATATGCTTTCTGGACCGCGCCGGCCAGATCTTCAAAATGTGGCACGTAGTGCACCGCCCGTTCAGCGGTGCATTTGTGGCACTGGTGGCGGTGCATATCGGCACGGCAGTCTGGATGGGGTTCTTACGGGTGCAATGAGGCCCAACCACTCGCTTGCGCTCGTGCTCCGATCGGAGCCGCGACCGTGATAGAGCGGCAGGAACTTAGGTGATTTATGGATTCTTTGATCGCGTTTTCGATTGCGGTTGCCGTTACGGCGTATTTTGTGCAACGCGACCTCAGGTCGCGTTCCAAGCCGCGCGGGAAATAGGTTGAATATGGTCAGACATCGAGTACTGGCCGCACTGGGCGCGGGTCTGGTGATGGCCGCCGGGGGGTGGTTGTTACTTCGGCCGAAGCAAACGGGGGCGGCGGTCGAACGGCCCAGTCCGCCGGCGTGGGACGCCACCCATGAGAAGGCATTTCTCGCCGAGCAACTGCAACGCAATCCTAAACACACGCCTATCCTTCTGCGGTTGGCGCAGATGGAACGGGCCGACGGGGACCTGGCGGGTGCGCGGCGGCATCTGGAAGAGGCGGTCGCAGCGGATGGCAGCCAGGTGGACGTGCGCCTGGAACTCAGCCTCGTCTGTTCCGAGACAGGCGACCTCGCCGAGGCCGAACAGCAGAATCAGGCGGTGCTGCGAATAGCGCCGGGGCAGCCGGACGCGCTCTACAACCTGGGCGCGATCGCGGCCAATCGCGGCGATTCGCGGTTGGCCCGCCAATATTGGATGAGCGTACTCGGCAGCGCGCGTGGCAGCGATGCGGCCGCCAAGTCGCTCGCCGGTATCCAGCGCTTGCAGGGAGCGAGGTAGACTAATGGCGCTTGGCGTATTTTGTGGCGCGGACCGCCTGGTCCGCGGCCGGCGTCCTGGCCGGCGTTCAGATTTCGCCGAAACTCGAATAGCGGGGCGAGGGCGCCCCGCGCAGGTCAGGGGACCTGCCCCGCACTGCATAATGAGCTGAAAGGATTCCGTTGGAGGGCAAGCGACAACGCGCGAAATGGACCACAGCGGCGCTGATTGTGCTCCTCTCCGCGTCTATAGGGCTACTAGCGAATTGGCAGGCGCCGGGGATCGCGCGCTACACCCGCGACTGGCTGATGCGGCAGCGCGGCCCGCTGCCGCCGCCTTCGGATATTGCCATAGTCGCGATTGATGAAAAGAGCATCGCGGAATTCGGGCGGTTTCCGTGGCCGCGACAGGTGCTCGCCAAAACGATCGAGATGCTGAGCGCGTGCGATCCCAAGGTGCTGGCGGTAGACGTGCTCTTTCCCGATCCCACGAACCACGACTCCGACGAGGCGCTAGCGCGCTCCATTGCTCAGGCCGGCAACGTGGTGCTGGCAGCCCAGTTGATCGATTCGCCGGCGCGCGGCGGGCGAGCAACCTGGCTGATGCCCATGCCCGCCCTCGCCGCCGCCGCCGCCGGCGTTGGTCACGTCAATGTGCAAGTGGAATCGGAGGGCGTCGCGCGCCAGCTCGCCGTGCAGGTGTCGGACGATGCGGGCGAGACCCTACGCGCCATTCCCGTGGAAGCCGTGCGCGTGGGCGATCGCGCGCCCGTTCAGAGCGTCTCGTTCACCGGGCCGGCACTCATGGTGGGCAGCCGCGCCATTCCGCTCGATACCAGCCCGCCGGTGGTCCTGGTGGGGCAGGCCGCCGGGCACGCGCCGCGGCGCCTGGAAACCGGCGGCATGACCATCGATTACATCGGCCCGGCGGCGTCATTCGACCCGGTGACATACAGCGTGGCGGATGTTCTGCGCGGGACGGTGCCCGCCGCGAGCTTCCGCGGCAAGTACGTTCTCATTGGCGCCACCGCCGCGAGCCAGGGCGACCGCGTGGCTTCGCCCTTCGTGCACCAGACCGATTCCCAGGATAACCAGCATGGCTCGCTTCTGCCCGGCGTGGAGGTGTTGGCGAATGCGCTGAATACAATTCTGCGCGGCCGGTTTTACTCCGACACCGGCGATGTAAGCGCGTTCCTGTGGGCGGCTTTGATCGCGGCCATTACACTCGTGGCGCTGGAGCGCGCCCAAGGCAAACCGGAGATCGCGCGTCAAACCGGGGCGCTGCTAATCGTCGGCTTTGGAGTCGTAGTCGCGGCTTACCTGGAGTTCTCGCGCCTGCTGATCTTCCCACCGCTTGCGCCGGCCATCGTGTCTTTCGCCTCGGCGGGAATCCTGGGGCTTCTGTGGCGATCGCTCGCGGCCAGCTCGCGGCTGGATGAGAGCATCGATGGACTTTCGCACTTCAGCGAAGTGCTCGCCGCTCCGCCGGGAGAGACGGAGCCACAGGAACGGCGCTGGCTGCCGCGCGGCCTGGAGTGGAAAGTGCAAAAGGTGCGGGAATTGAATTCCCGTTTGATGGAGCGCGCGCGCTTCATCGACCAGGCGCTGCGAAGCGTAGAGGATGGACTGATCATCGCCACGCCCAAAGGCACGATCGCCTTTGCCAATCGCCGCGCAGGCGACATCCTGCAGGCTGCCCCGCGTGCTCTCCCGGGACAGAACCTGCTCGAGCGCCTCGGCCTCGGCGATGGCGATTTGCTCCGCCGGCTCACGGTGGAGCGCGCTACCGTGGAGCGCGAAATCGAGATCCGCGCCAGTAAGGCTCGCCACTATGTCCTGCGCCTTGCGGCCGTCGGTACCGGCGAGGACCGTGCCGGGCCGGTGTGCGGCATTGTCGCTTCGCTCTCCGATGTCACCCGCCAGCGCGAACTACAGCAAACCAAGAATGACGTGATCTCGCTGGTTTCGCACGAGATGCGGACGCCGCTCACGGCTATACAGGGGATGACCGAGCTGCTCACGAATTACGATATCGAGCCGGGACGGCGCAAGGAGATTAGCGCGGCCATCAACGGCGAGGTGAAACGGCTGGCCGGTATGATCACCGATTATCTCGATATCACGCGCCTCGAATCGGGAGCCACGGGGTTGCGCAACACGGCGGTAAAACTGGACGCGCTGCTCGAGCGCATTGTAATGCTGCTTGAACCGGTGGCCGCGCGGCGGGGGATTCGGCTTTTCCTTGCGCCGGCTATCGGGCTGCCGGCCTTTTTCGCGGACGCCGATCTTTTGGGGCGAGCCGTGGAAAATCTGGTTTCGAATGCGATCAAATACAGCCCGAATAACACGCAAGTAACCATAAGCGCTGCGCGCGATGGCGAGAACGTCACCATTTCCGTGGCTGACCAGGGCTACGGCATCCCGGAGCCGGACCTCGCGCGCGTGTTTGAAAAGTTCTACAGGGTACCGCGCGTGGAAGATGCTGGAGTTCCTGGTACCGGACTAGGACTTTCCCTGGTACGCGAGATTGCGGAACTACATGGAGGCACGGTGACAGTGGCGAGTAAAATCAACCTGGGATCCACCTTCACACTCCGGATCCCACTGGCGAGGGCTGGGCCTGCTGGATAGTACACTAGAGTAGTCGCTCGAGCGGGCCTGGCGCCTTTGCCAGCCGGTAAGGGTTGCCGAAGGATGCCGTATCAACCGAAGATCCTGGTGGCTGATGACGAACGGTCGATCCGGCTGATGCTGGAAACGGGACTCACGCTGAACGGCTTTCGCGTTACCAGTGTTCCTACCGGGCGTGCGGCATTGGAGGCCGCATCGCACGGAGGCTACGACGCCGTCCTGAGCGATGTCTACATGCCAGATGGCGGCGGCCTCGACCTCGTGAATTCCCTGCGGGCCATCGACCCGAAAATCCCCGTAGTGCTGATGACTGCCAAGGCCTCCGTGCCGGTCGCCGTGGAAGCCGTGGCTCGCGGCGCGAGCGACTTCATCGGCAAGCCCTTCGAGATCGCGGCGGTAGTGGCTCTGCTCCGCCGCTACGTCGCTGCGCAAAAAGAAGCGGATGCCGCCGGAGTTCCCGAAGAACCGG
>CAZKVF010000294.1:0-7006 GCA_964556085.1 uncultured Solibacteraceae bacterium | reverse complement strand
TCGGCTCTCGACCGCCTGGCGGGGACGGCCGCGCACCAGGGCATCGTGGCATTAGGCGCCGCCAAGAAATACGCGGAACTGGATTCCGTGGCCGGGGCTCGGGCGGAGCTGGTCGTGGTGCTCGATGGGGTGGAAGATCCGCACAACCTGGGCGCTATCATTCGAACAGCGCACGCAGCCGGAGCCGCCTGCGTAGTGATTCCGGAACGGCGCGCGGCCAGCATCACCGACGTGGTCGCCAAAGCCGCGGCGGGCGCGCTTGAGCACCTCCCCGTGGTGCGCGTAACCAATATCAACCGCGCCCTCGAAGATCTCAAGGAGAGGGGCTATTGGATTTACGGCCTGGACGAGCGCGGCGTGGAGGACTATGACCGGGTGAAATACTCGCAACCGGCGGCACTTGTTCTAGGCGGGGAGGGCAAAGGCTTGCACGAACAGGTGAGGCGGCACTGCGATGTCCTGGTGCGGATTCCCATGGCGGGGAAGATTGCGTCTTTGAATGTCTCGGTGGCGGCCGGGATAGCGCTGTTTGATTGGAAGCGGAGAATGGGCGGGCAGAAGGAAAAGCGGTAGGGTTAATCGCCGGCGACAAGATCGCCGGGCGCCAGCGGCGAGCGAAAGGCCGGACATTGGCAGGCGAGGAGGCATGTCCTACCAAAGCCTCGCGGTAGAATCGAGGGTACGCTTACAATGGATCACGTACTTTCGACGCACCTCTTCGTCAACCACCGGCTGACTACGGCGTTGCTGAACCGGATCGAACAAGCGGGGATCATGGCCGTGGAGATCTTCTGCGCGCGCCAGCACCTCGATTATCGTGACAAAGCGCAGATCGGCGAGCTTGGACACTGGTTCCGGGACTCCAAGATGAAGCTGCACTCCCTGCACTCACCGATGTACACCGACGAGATCTGGGGGCGCTCGGGCCCGCACTCGGTCATTACCATTACCGAACGAGTGAAGACGCAGCGCCTCAAAGCAGTTGATGAAATCAAGCGCGCGTTGGAGATCGCCGAGGTCATTCCCGTACGCTACCTGATCCAGCACATGGGAGTGGGCGGCGAGGAGTTCGATCCCCGTAAGTTTGACGCGGCGTTCACCGCGCTCGAGGAACTGAGCCTCTTCGCGCGCCAGCGAGGGGTGGAGATCCTGCTCGAAAACATACCCAACGAGCTGTCGAGCGCTGAGCGCCTCCGCGAGTTCCAGGACATGACGCATCTGGGGCTGAACTACGTATTTGATACAGGGCACGCCAACATGAATGAAGGCGTGGCCGCAGCCTACAACCTGATGAAGGAACGCATCCGTTCCACACACATTCACGATAACGACGGCAAAGCGGATAACCATCTCTTCCCGTTCCTGTCGGAAGGGGGGACGATCGACTGGAAGCAAACCATGGGCCTACTTTGCAGCCGTCCGACGCAATACCCTCTGCTGCTGGAATTGAAGGAGAATCCGCAGTTCCCCAATCCTCTGGAGAGTGTGCAGCAGATTTTTAAGCGGCTGGAGACGCAGGGTACCGACCAGTGATTCTTCCGGGAAGCTACATCCGCGACCTGCTTCAGCGGGCCCCGGGCGCGGGCGTCACCGCGCGGGGTTGGGTGAAAACGCGGCGCGACGGCAAGAACGTGCATTTCATCCAGCTCAACGACGGCTCCTCGCCTACGGACCTTCAAGTGGTTGTGGATGAAGGCCTGCTGCCGCCGGAAGTGATCTCGCGTGTGACCACGGGCGCGAGCCTGAGCGTGGAAGGCGAACTGGTGGCGTCGCCCGGCAAGGGACAGGCTGTGGAATTGAAGGCGCACTCGCTGGTTGTCCACGGCCCAGCCAACCCCGAAGAATATCCGCTGCAAAAGAAGAAGCACAACCTGGAAACGCTGCGCCCCCTGGCGCATCTGCGGGGACGCACGAACACGTTCGGAGCCGTGTTCCGTGTGCGCAATGCTCTGGCGCGGGCGATCCACCGGTTTTTCCAAGAGCGCGGTTTCGTGTTTATCCATGCGCCCGTGATCTCCTCATCCGATGCCGAGGGCGCCGGTTCCATGTTTCAGGTCACGACCCTCGACCTGGAGATCGGCAAGCCGGCCGATTTTACGCAAGATTTCTTTGGCCGGCGGACATATCTTACGGTGAGCGGCCAATTGGAAGCGGAGATTCTGGCACTGGCTTTTGCCAACGTGTACACATTTGGTCCCACGTTCCGCGCCGAGAATTCCAATACGCCCCGGCACCTGGCCGAGTTCTACATGGTCGAGCCCGAAATGGCATTCTGCGACCTCAACGATAACCAGGACCTGGCGGAGGCGTTTCTGAAGAGCCAGATCGAGCAGGTGCTGGCGGACTGTCGCCCGGACCTCGAATTTCTCAGCAAGTGGTATGAGCCTGAACTCTTCAAGAACCTCGAAGGTGTGCTGGCGGGCGCCTTCGAGCGGATCAGTTATACGGAAGCCATCTCGCTGCTTCAGAAGTCAGGCCGGAATTTCGAGTTTCCGGCCGAGTGGGGCTGCGATATGCAGAGCGAGCACGAGCGGTATCTTACCGAGGAACTGCTGAAGAAGCCCGTGATCGTCACCAATTACCCGAGAGAGATCAAGGCTTTTTATATGCGGAGCAACGACGATGGCAAGACCGTAGCCGCGATGGACGTGCTGGTTCCGCGGATCGGGGAAATCATCGGAGGCAGCCAGCGCGAGGAGCGCCACGACGTGCTGCTAAGCCGGATTCGGGAACAGCCTGGAATGCAGGAAGAAAGTTACGGATGGTATCTCGAATTACGCCGCTTCGGCGGCGTGCCACACGCGGGCTTCGGGATGGGCTTCGAGCGGATGATGATGTATCTGACCGGCATGAAAAATATCCGGGACGTGATTCCTTTCCCGCGGACCCCGGGCAGTGCCGAATTCTAGACAGGGCAATGAAGAATAGCCGCAGATCCACGCAGATGAAGGCCGATGGTAATCTAGCAAGTCTGCGCTTATCCGCGTTCATCGGCGGCTCGATTTCTTGCTGCTAGCCCATGCGGCCCTCGCATATCGCCATCATCGGAGCGCCTCTGGACCTGGGGCAGGGCCGTCGCGGAGTGGACATGGGCCCTTCAGCGATGCGCGTGGCCAACCTGAATGGCCGGATCGCGTCACTCGGTTACCACGTGGACGACCGGGGCAATATCGAAGTGGCGCAGGCGGAAACCACTTCCTCGGGTGACAGCCACGCCAAGTATCTGCCGGAGATCGCAGCCGCTTGCGGCAGCCTGGCCGCGGCCGTCAGTGAGTCCCTCGCGCGGGGCTGTCTGCCGCTGACGCTGGGCGGGGATCATTCGATAGCCATCGGAACGGCTAGCGGGGTGTCGAACTTCTTCCGTGAGATCGGCCAGAAAGTCGGCATCCTCTGGCTGGACGCGCACGCCGACATGAATACTCCCGAGAGCAGCCCCAGCGGCAACGTGCATGGCATGCCCCTGGCGTGCGTCGTGGGCCTCGGGCCGCCCGCGCTCACGCACCTTTTCGGTTATGGTCCGAAAATCGATCCGCGCAACGCGGTCATTGTCGGCCTGCGGGACGTCGATCAATTGGAGAAGCCACATGTGCGCGAGTCGGGCGTGCGAGCGTTTACCATGCGGGATATCGACGAGCGCGGCCTGCGCTCCGTGATGGAGGAGGCCATGCGCGTGGCGACCGACGGCACTGCCGGTTTCCAGCTCTCGCTGGATATGGATTTCGTGGATCCCCAGGATGCTCCCGGCGTGGGCACGCCCGTGCGCGGCGGCGTTACCTACCGCGAGGCGCATTTGGCAATGGAAATGATCTGTGACTCCGGGCAGATGCTGGCCATGGAGGTGGTGGAGGTGAATCCCGTGATCGATGAAGTGAACCGGACGGCCGACCTGGCTGTCGAACTGGTGATGTCCGCGTTGGGCAAGCGAATCCTATGAAATTGCGCGTAGCGATTGTCTACGGCGGCCGCAGCGGCGAACACGAGATTTCCATCCGCTCCGCCAAGGCCGTTATGGAGCACATGGACCCGGAGAAGTACGAGCAGATCGCGTATTTTATCGATAAACAGGGGAAATGGAGCCCTTGCCCGATACTTCCAGAGCCGGGCGCCCAGCCTCATATCGATGTGGTATTTCCGGTGCTGCACGGCACTTTCGGCGAGGATGGCACGGTGCAGGGCTTGCTGGAACTGGCGGATCTACCGTTTGTTGGCGCGGGCGTCCTGGCCTCTTCAATTTCCATGGACAAGGAGGTTATGAAACGTGTCTGTGCGGAACGGATGTTGCCGGTCGTAGACTACGTGGCTCTTCGACGCGAGCAGGCGAGTCCCGATGGCATCGCGCGGCGGCTGCCCTTTCCGATGTTCGTCAAGCCGGCTAACCTCGGGTCCTCAGTGGGCATTTCCAAGGTGCGCAATAGCGAGGAACTGGCGGCCGCGATGCGCATGGCCTCGGAATACGACACCAAGATCATCGTGGAGCGGGGCATCACCGGGCGCGAGTTGGAGTGCGCGGTACTGGGCAACGAAGCTCCCGTGGCTTCGCTGCCGTGCGAGATACTGCCGTCGCGGGAATTTTATGACTACGAAGACAAGTATCTGCTGAACAAAGCCGAGACGCGCGTTCCCGCGGACCTCCCGCCGGAAAAGACTGACGAATTGCGCCGCCTGGCTGTCGAGTGCTACCGCGCCACGGAGTGCGAGGGTATGGCGCGCGTGGATTTCCTGCTCGAAACGTCGACCGGTAAACTCTACATCAACGAGATCAACACTATCCCTGGCTTCACTTCGATCAGTATGTACCCCAAGATGTGGGAACACAGCGGGGTTCCATTTCCGGCATTGATCGACCGCCTGATCGAGCTGGCTCTCGAGCGGCACAGGCGCAAGAAGGCGACGAGGTTCACCAGATAAAATATCTACGGATGGCTACGCTCCCGAAGATCATCACCTACGAAGAGTGGCTTGATATGCCCGTCACGCAGGACGGCCGTGAAGAAGTGGTTAACGGAGAAATTCATATCATGCCGCCGAACCAAACTCCGCACCCTTATGTAATCGACGATCTTACCGCAGCTTTCCGGAGCCAACTCGACCGGAAACTCACCCTATGCATTGGTAGCACGTTCGGTCTTGTAATTCGGAAAGAACCGCTCACCTGCCGGTCCCCCGATATAGCGGTATTTGATCGCGCTACGATGGTCGAACAGGATGGCTACATCCATTCCGCACCTCAACTCGTGATCGAAGTTCTTTCACCTTCGGAAACGCGCAAGGAAATCACGGAAAAGCTGCGCGATTACGAGAGCATCCGTGTGGACGAAGTCTGGCTGGTGAGCCCCGAGGCTGCGACCATCGAAATTCTTTACTTGCAGGATGAGAAGCTCCGTACGGTCGCCGTTCTCAACCAAGGCATGCTGAAGCCCAAGCATTTTCCAACCGTCCAAATCGACATCGCCGAAATCTGGCCGGACTAACGGTCGCTCAGCGGACACGCCGCCAGGTGCTGTCCGGGTCGAACGCGGTCATGGCCTGCGCGAGCGCAGTGGTCGATGGGCCCAGATCCTTCTCGTAAATGACGCCGTCCTGGTTCACGATGAATGTCTTAATGCCCGATACGCCGTGCTCGGCGGGCCAAGCTACCAGGGCGAAGCCGCCGATCATCGAGCCGTGTTGGATATAGTCCAAGGCGCCGCCACGCGCCTTGGGCCCTTGCGCCAACAGGATCCGGAAGTGATAGCCGTGAATGGGAGCCGGCGCGTCGCCTTCTTTGCGATACCCTTCCGACTGAGCCTGTTTAACCTCCTTGACGAAGGCCGTCGGCGGGGCATCACTTTCAGGCCAGAAAAGGCCGTCCCGTTTGTCTGTCGAGCTGATCAGTTTGCGCGCATATTCCGGTACGCCGTTCTTGTTGCGGTCTTCGGTCGCGTAATCGTATTGAGCGTCCACGTAGGCTCTACACGCCGCGATCGCATCCAGCTCATTGGACCCGATCCGCCGCGCCAGAATCTCGGCCTTGCCAGTCGGTGTATCGAAATACCAGCGGCCGGCAGTCTTGACCAGCGGTATGGGGAACGGGAAGTTGTCAGGTCCAATGAGCAAGCTGGCATGGTTGGCATTTACAGGATCCACTCTCTCCTTCATTGACTGTTTCGCTCTCTTCACAAACCGCGCGACGTCGTTCTTGTCCTGTACGGCGTCTCCGGAATTGAGGATTTCGTCGGCACTGGGGCCGAAGATCGCGGATAGCGCGGATACATCCCCAGCTTCGGCCGCGGCGAGAAGCCCTTGCGCGGCTTCCCGGGGACTCGTGAAAGTACGCTGGCTGCTTTCGGGGCCCACGGCCCAAACCGAGGCTGCCAAAGCCGCCGCCGCCAATGGCATTGTGAATGCCGGAAAGAGTGGATTACGCTGCATAATTTGGCGCTCCTTGTGCTCCTTAATTTCGTCAGTGTTTCTCGTACGGTCACCGTCTGCGACCGCCGCCGCCTCGACGGCCACCGCCACCACCTCCTCGGAAACCGCCGCCGCCACCGCCTCGGAAACCGCCGCCTCCGCCCATGCTGCGCGCTCCACGGTTGCTGAACTGGCGAGCTTGTGCGGCGTTGCCTCCGGCGAAAGCGCCTCCCCGATTACCGACAGGTGGAGACATGCGGCTGGCCGATCCTATCGACCCAGGTCGTTGTGCAACGCCCGGCCGGTTAGCGCCGATGTTCGCTGGAAGTTGGCCTGGGGTCCCGCGCCCGCCCGGTCGATTACCGGCGCCAATGTTCGAAGGCAGTTGGCTTGGCCGGGCGCCTGCTCCAGGTCGATTTGCGCCGACGTTGCCTCTGAGAGCGTTGGCGCCCGCTTGGGCACTCGGCGGTCTGACGTTTCCAATGTTCGCCGGCATTTGGGTCGGGCGCAACCCACCGCGTCCGCCGTTATACCGGTTGGCCACGGCACGATTGGGGTAAGGCACAGCACCGCGAAACTGCGGGTTGTGAGCCCAATTGTTCCGGCCATTGCCGAT
>CAZKVF010000293.1:0-5017 GCA_964556085.1 uncultured Solibacteraceae bacterium | reverse complement strand
GGCCCTGGCCGCCAGCGAGATTGCGCGGGTCCTAAAGGAAATAAACTGAATGCCTGACTTGAGGCGGTATTGGCGGGAGATTCGGACGATTGAAAGCACCCTGCATGAACCCACCTGGCTAGTTAGCCTGGACGACTCGGTGCCGGAACCTCAGAGCCGGTATGTTGTGGAGGTTTCGGCGGCAGTGGGGGCACGATTCCTTCACGCCAAATCACACCGACTAGCGACCCAGGAGGAAATCGATGCTCAGCGGGCCAAAGAAGTTCTTGCTTGTCAAATTGCTATTCATGACTCGCTGCGGAAACGAGGCATCACCGTTGTGGCTCTTCCCCCCAACAGGACGATCAGTAGTCCGCGCCGCGGGTCCGGCGGAGTTCGCGGAGTTCACCAAGGTCGCGGGTGAGCTTATCCCGATCATCGACGGCCAGGGTATTGTGTTCCACGACGTTCTTCAAGTCGTCGATGGCTGTGTCGAGCTTATCCTTATCGAACTGGCCTTCACTCAGCTTCCGGTCGAACTCGGAAAGATGATGCTGGGCGTTGTGATAGCGCTCTCTTTCCTTCTCATTGGGCGGAGTGAAATCTTCGGAGCGGTGCAGGTTCCTTTGCACGCGTTCCACGAGACCGCGGGCATTGCGGTAACGGCCCTGGGCATAGGCTCCGGGGGCAACCAGTACTAATAAGGTTGCAAGGGCGGCAACCCACCGGGAATTCGATCGCATAATGCTCCTCCGAGGCCAGTATAGGTGAGGTGCGGTTCCGAGTGAAAGTTATCTGATGGCTATAGCGTGGGTGAATATACCGAGCCAGGGTGACGGTTTGGTCGCGGCTCGGACTGACAGCCGCTAGCCGCCGAATTCGGCATTGGCGCGTTCGAGCAAAGCTTTCATGTAGCCGACCGTGTAGGCCACTGACGCGCGCGGTCCACCTGCCATTTCGGGGAAGTGATCGCCAATCACCGCGCCGTCGAATCCCACCTCGCGCAGTGCGCGCATGATCTTCCACATTTCCATGTAGCCGTTGTCGACGAAAGTCTCGACGAAGTGGGGGATGGGCGAGCTGACGTTGCGGAAGTGGATTTTCCACAGTTTCCCCATGCGGCCGAAGTAACGGATGGCGCCCACCACGTCCATGCCCATCAGTTCCCCGCCCTCGAGCCAGGTTCCGCAACACAGGCAAACGCCGACGTTGGGGCTTGCGGCGATTTCGAGAGCGCGCTTGTAGCCTTCGAAGTTGCCGAAGATGCAGCGTGGCAAGCCGCCGAGCAGGGGCACAGGCGGATCGTCGGGATGCACGCCGATGAAGACGCCCTGTTCTTCCGCTACCGGGACAACCTGCTTAATAAAGTATTCGTAGTTGTCCCAAATCTCCTTTTCCGCGTAGATGCGGCCGTGCGTGAGCGGACCTTTGAAATCCTTGCCTGCCCAGTGGCCGGTGGCGGTATTGAGATCGAAGGCACGGGCGCGCGCGCCACCGCGCGTGGTTTCGGACGCGGAACTCCAGATGCCGTTGCCCATGTGAGCATAGGTGGTGTAATGCAGGCCGGCGCGGCCGAGGTTACGCAGAAAATTCTTGTTCTGTTCGATCTTCAGGTCGCGGCCCGGAAGATTGAGCGTGACTTCCTCCATGTTGTGCACGTCGCTGTTGCCGATGTTCCAAACGAGAAGGCCGGCGGATTCGACTTTGTTTTTGAGCCGGACGAAATTCTCGTAAGTGGCGCTCTCGCCATGCGTGGGGATGTTGACGTAGTGCGCGCCAAGCTGATTGACGAATTGCAGATCTTCGCCCGAGGGATCCTCCGGCATTTGCACCGAAATCTTGATGCCCGGGGGCCAGGGATGGGTGGGGCGCGGTTTTCGCTGCGCTTCCGCGGCCACGGCAGTGAGCGCGGTGCCAAGAAGAGCTTTGCCGAATTCGCGTCGTTCGAGTGGATGTTTCATGGGCGGCCTCACAGTTGTTTATTTGAACGAGTCCAGGGCTCGGGTATCGATCCGCAGTGCGCGAGGCGATGGTAGTGTAACCGCTCCCTTTGGTCGCGGCTCGGTAAATCGTCGAAAGAGCGGAACCATAATCCTCACAGGTATTTATTCAACCAACCCAGCACTTCTTTCATGTGGTAGCGCGCGTCCTCTCCTTTAAGAATCCAGTGGCCGTGATCGGGGAAGATGACCAGGCGGCACGGCACGCGCTGGCGCTGGAGCAGTTTGTACATCTCGAACGCCTGGCTGATGGGCACGCGGAAATCCCGCTCTCCTTGCGTGATCAACATCGGAGTGTGGAAATTCGCGGCGTAGGCCGCGGGACTTTGTTCGCGCCACTGGCCTTTCAGCTCCCACACGGGCCCGCCATACCGCTTTTCCCAATAGTAAGCGCCGTCGGTGGAACCCCACATGGAGGCGTTGTCGGTAAGCCCCGCATGATTCACCATGCATTTGAAGCGCTTCGTGTTCCCCTCGAACCAGTTCATGAGATACCCGCCGTAACTGGCGCCGACGCCAGCCTGCCGCGTGGCGTCGATGAACGGAAACTGGCGAATAGCTTCGTCGGCCGCCTCTTCGATCTCCGCCGCGGGACCGCGCAGCACATCCTTGTCGATGGCGGCTGAAAATTCCTCGCCGTAGCCGGTGGAACCGGTGTAGTTGGTCATCAGCAGCACGTATCCGGGACTGGTGAGCAGATGGTAATTCCAGCGCACGAAGAACTGGTCCTTTGTCATATTGTGCGGGCCGCCGTGCGGGAACACGATCAGCGGATATTTCTTCGACGGGTCGAAGGCCGGAGGCAGCACCAGCAGGCTTTCGATGCGCTTGCCGTTTTTCGCGGTGAACCAGAATTCTTTCGGAGGCTGCCAGTCGATCTGCTCGATGCGGTCCTTGTTGAATTCCGTCAGGAAGCGGCGGGCGCCGGTCTGCGGGTCGACGAGAACCAAGTCCTCAGGATGAGTCATGGAACCCCAGAGCGCGATTAGGTGTGGAGACCCCGCCCTCTGTGAGATGGCGAGCCCGGAGTAGAGGCCTTCGTTGACCTCGAAGGCCGGATGCACGGGACCACCACCGGCGGGAAGAACAAAAATCTTGTCGTGTCCCTGATCCTCGGCGAGCACGTAGATGCGGCTACTGTCAGGGGTGAAGGTGAAGCTGCTGACGCTGCGATCCCAACCGTCGGCGATCAACTTCGGCTTGGCGGCACTGGATGGCGGCCAGTCGATCTTGACGATGCGCAAGAGGGTGTAGAGATCTTCGTCGCCACGCCTGGTCTCGAGAGCGTAGAGCGCCTTGCCATCCGGGCGAAACGTGGGTTTGGTGTAGCTCGCCGGGCTGGGTGTGAGGGCGACCGGCTCGCCGCCAGTGGCGGGAACGCGGTAGATGCGAGAGGTGATGGGACCATACGCCGACACATCTTTGTCCGGGATGGCGCTGAAGACGATGGATGCGCCGTCGGGAGTCCACTCGGCCTCCAGCTCGGCATCGCCGAAGGAGCGCACGCCATCGAAACCGGGCAAGGCCGCGAGCTTGCTTCCAGCCATCAGGTCTTTCGGCGCCGCGCCTTCTTCGAGCACCTGCACGAAGACGTGCGGCTTCAGATCGTCGAGCCAGCGGTCCCAGAAGCGGAACGGAAAACCGTCATACACGCGGGCATTGTATTTGCGCGCTTTCCGTTCGGCGGCGATCTTCTTATTGGCCTCATCATCCATGGCGCCCGGATAGACGCGGCTCTCGAACAGAATGGCTTTGCCGTCGGGCCGCCATTTCGGCTGGCTCGCGCCGGTGGAGATGGACGTCACCCGGAGCGCCTCACCGCCGTTGAGCGGCAGCACGTAGATCTGGTCCACTTCGTCGCCTTCACGATGAGTGCCGAAGGCCAGGCGCGTGGAATCAGGCGAGAACGCGGCTCCGCTTTCCGGAGCTTTGCTGCTGGTCAACCGGCGCGGCGGCGCGCTGCCGTCGGTGGGTACGATCCACAAATCGCTCGCCCCCTTGGTGGGATCGTAGGAAGGCTCGCTGACCGAGACCACAGCCCACTGGCCGTTCGGGCTGACGGTGAGCGAGCCGGTGTGTTTCATGAGCCACACGTCTTCATGCGTGATGGTGTGCTTGAGTGGAGCAGCGGTCAGGGTGAGAGCGATGAGGGAAAGGAGACAACGGATCATAAGTGGACATCATATCGCCGGGGGGCGCTTGACGGCTTCGCAGTGCATCCGTACACTACTCCTGCAACAATAAAGATATGAAGTCGGTTGAGGAATATCACTATACGGTGTTATTCGAACCCGCGGAAGAAGGCGGCTACGTCGCAACATGTCCCGCACTGCCGGGTTTGGTTACCGAAGGCGACACGCTCGCGGAAGCGCGCGCGATGGCTTCTGATGCAATCCGGGCATACCTGGAAAGCCTGCGGAAAGACGGGCAGCCGATCCCGCCAGATAAGAAAATCACAGCCGATCCCGTCAAAGAGGAAATCAAGATCGCCCTTGAACCCGCATGAGCCAGCGCCTGCCGGCGGTCCGCCCCCGCGAAGTACTCCGGGCCCTGCAGCGAGCAGGTTTCTTTATCCACCACACTTCGGGCAGTCACTACATACTCAAGCACCCGGATAATCCGCAACTCCGCGTCACCCTTGCCTACCACAATCGCGACCTCAAACGCCGCACGCTGGAATCCATCATCGAAGGGGCCGGCCTCACCCACGAGGAATTCATAGACCTGCTCTAATGACTGGCCCGGCGCTGGGTTGGGAGTTCTCCCCGAATGTTATAGTGCGTGCATGTCACGAACACTGCTGCTGGTGACGCTCGCGTGCATTCTGGCCGCCGCCGATACCAAACCGGAATACGAGATGACCACTTACGTGGTGGGCTTCTTTCACCGGGGGCCGAATGCGGGAAAAGGAGATCCGGCCGAGGCAGAGCGCCTGCAGGCAGGCCATCTGGCGAACTTTGGAAAACTGGTGGAGGCCGGCAAGCTGATTGTGGCAGGTCCGTTCAGCGATAACACGGAGCTGCGCGGCATGCTGATCT
>CAZKVF010000292.1:0-12408 GCA_964556085.1 uncultured Solibacteraceae bacterium | reverse complement strand
CGGGGAGCGCAAAGTGGTGCTGTTTTCGCATCACCAGCCGTTCTCGCTCCTGGATCAGCAGGGCCCCAATCTGGTCGACAAGCTGAAGGACTATCTGAATGACCGGCGCATCTTCGCGTGGTACTGGGGCCACGAGCACCGCTGCGTCCGCTATGATCAGCACCCGAAGTGGGGAGTCTACGGCCGCTGCGTGGGTCATGGAGGTTTTCCTTATTACCGCGACATCCTCGGGCCGGTGGCCGATAAGCCCACCTGGAAGGTGCTCAAAGGAAACGACAACTCTCCCGGCGGGTGGATTCTCGACGGGCCGAATCCTTATGTCAAGGAAGCTCCAAAGGGATACGGGCCGCATGGGTATATGAGCCTGGAGTTTTTCGAGGGCCAACTGCGGGAATTCTTCCACCAGGCCGATGGCGAAACGATTCAGACGGAAGCGCTGACCTTCGCGGCCGGGGCGGCGGGGCCAGTGACGTAGGTGATCGACGGTGGCAAAGACCGCCCGCGCCGCGGAATTAGCTTAAGGTACTGGACCCTCTGGAACTGGGAGGTATCATTGAATAGATGACCACCCAGCGGGAATCCATCGCCGTCCCGCCGGCCGAACCCCTGCCGCAATCGTTGAAGCTGGTCGAATTAGAGGCATCGCTGGGAGCAATTTTACGGGGCAAGCCGGACGTTGTTCGCCTCTCGATCGTGTGCCTGCTGGCGAGGGGCCACCTGCTGATTGAAGACGTGCCGGGAGTCGGCAAAACAACACTGGCGCAGGCATTGGCGCGTTCGGTTTCGTGCGGCTTTCACCGCCTGCAGTTCACCAGCGACATGCTTCCCAGCGATGTCCTGGGCGTCACGGTTTATAATGCGCATTCCGAGAGCTTCGAATTCAAGCCCGGCCCCATCTTCAGCAACTTTTTGCTGGCGGACGAGATCAACCGGACCACACCGAAAACGCAATCGGCGCTGCTGGAAGCCATGAACGAAGAGCAGGTGACCATCGACGGGCAATCGCACGTGCTGCCGCGGCCTTTCATGGTAATCGCGACTCAGAATCCCGTGGAACACCACGGCACCTATCCGCTGCCGGAGTCGCAGCTCGATCGCTTCCTGATGCGGCTGCGCATCGGCTATCCCGACACCGCCAGCGAGCGGGTGATCGTGCGGGAATCGGACCGCCGGCTCCCGGATGTGGCCGTGAACATGATATCGGCGGAGGAGGTGGTGCGCCTTCAGGACGCCATTCACCGCGTGCGCGTGGAAGAATCGCTGGTCGATTACATGCTTGCCATTGTCGATCGAACCAGGAATCACGAATCGCTGGTGCTGGGAGTAAGCCCCCGCGCGGCGCAGGCGTTGTTCCGCGCGGTGCAAGCGCTGGCCCTGGTGGAAGGGCGCGAATTCGCGGTTCCCGATGACGTCAAACGCCTCGCTGTGCCGACCTTCGCTCATCGCGTTGTGATCAACACGCGCACCACTCTGGTCCCCCGGCGCGCCGATACGGCCGAGCGCATCATTGAAGAAATCCTTACCAGGGTGGACGTCCCCCTGTAGACCCCCCGCTTATGAAGACCGCAATTATCGGCCTGCCGATGGTAGGCAAGACTTCCCTGTTCACGATCCTGACCGGAGTCCACCACGAGACTCGTATTGGCGCGACTGCCGCGCGAACGGGTGTCGCCAGGGTGCCCGACGCGCGCCTCGACGAGCTGGCCAAAATCTTCGAGCCGCCGAAGATCACGCACGCCACCGTGGAATACGTGGATATGCCCGCAATTTCCAAAGAAAACCTGCGCGACCCGAGCTACGTCGCCAGTCTGCGCGTGGTGGACGCCTTCGCGCAGGTCTTGCGCCTTTTTGAAGACGAGACGATCCCGCACGAAAAGGGATCGGTCGATCCGCACCGCGACATCGAGGACGTGGAAACGGAGCTTATCCTAAGCGACCTGGTCGTGGTCGAAAAACGCCTGGAACGGCTCGACAAGGACCGCAAGAAGGTGAAGAATCCGGAGCTCGATCACGAATTCGAGCTGCTCGAGAAGTGCAAAGTGGCGTTGGAGCAGAACCAGCCTCTCCGCGAGATGCCGCTCGATAGCGAGTCCGAAAAACGCATCCGGGGGTTTCAGTTCCTTTCGCAGAAGCCAATGCTCTACGTGCTGAACCTGGGCGAAGCCGATGCTCCGAAGCTTCACCAGAGGGAGCAGGAGTTTCGCGAAGGGCCGCTGGCCGGGCACGCGCAGACCGCCGTGACGGCTGTCTGCGGCAAGATCGAAGCGGAACTCGCGGAGTTGCCCGCCGAAGAGCAGCGCGATTACCTGGCGAGCTACGGACTTGCCGAATCCGGACTGGAGCGGTTGATCTCAGCGACATATTCCCTCTTGGGTCTGATGAGCTTCCTTACCGCCGGGGAAACCGAGGTGCGCGCCTGGACCATCCCCGTTCACAGCACCGCCGTCAAAGCTTCTGGTGCGATTCACTCAGATTTCGAGAAGAAGTTCATTCGGGCCGAAGTGGTGAACTGGAAGAACCTGGTGGATCTGGGCGGCTATCCGGGCGTCCGCGAAAAAGGGCTGCTGCGGCTGGAAGGGAAAGAGTACATCGTCAAAGACGGGGACGTACTGGTGATCCGTCACGGATAGGTGGGGCAGGCGCTTCCGCCTGCCAACCGATTTTTAGGCCAAATGGACTCCACACCAACACGCACTCAGGTCGCTATCATCGGCGCAGGCCCGGCCGGCCTGATGCTCTCGCATCTGCTCCATCTGGAAGGCATCGAGTCCATCATCCTGGAAGTGCGCAGCCGCGATTACATCGAAGACCGCGTCCGCGCCGGCGTCCTGGAACAGACCACGGTGGATCTCATGGTACAAACCGGCGTTGGCGAGCGGCTGCAACGCCAGGGCCTGGTGCATCACGGGATTTACCTGAATTTCAATGGGACCCGGCATCACATCAATATGAACGAGCTGACCGGCGGCCGCTCGATCACGGTCTACGCGCAGGCGGAAGTAATCAAGGATCTGGTGAAGGCCCGCCTCGAAGCCGGCGGCCAGATCGTATTCGAAGCGGAGGACGTCAGCATCCGCAATTTCGATACCGCGCGACCGAAAGTCCGGTACGCAAAGGACGGCGCGGCTCGAGAGATCGCCTGTGATTTCATCGGCGGCTGTGACGGCTTTCATGGAATCTGCCGCTCGGCGATTGAAGGCCAGATCACCGTCTTCGACCGCGTTTACCCGTTCGCATGGCTCGGGATTCTGGCCGAAGCGGCCCCCTCCTCCGAGGAACTGGTCTACACCTGGCACGAGCGCGGATTCTCCCTGTTCAGCATGCGGTCGCCGCAGATCACGCGTCTGTATCTGCAATGCGAACCCGACGAGGATCTTGCCAACTGGCCGGACGACCGGATCTGGCACGAGTTGCTGGCACGCTCGGCGACGCGGGACGGATGGGCGCCCAGAGAGGGGCCAGTGCTGCAGAAGGGCGTGACCGGGATGCGCAGCTTCGTGGTTGAGCCCATGCAACATGGCTGTCTCTTCCTCGCGGGCGATGCGGCGCACATTGTGCCGCCGACAGGTGCCAAGGGATTGAACCTGGCCGTGGCCGACGTGGCCGTGCTGGCGCGGGGACTGGCGGCATTCTACAAATCGGGCAGGCGCGATCTTCTGGATCGCTACTCGGAAATCTGTCTCAGGCGCATTTGGAAAGTGCAACGGTTTTCATGGTGGATGACTTCGATGCTCCACCGCTTCCCCGGCGAGAATGAGTTTGACCGGCGCCGGCAGCTTGCGGAGTTGGACTATGTCACTAGCTCCCGGGCCGCCATGACCAGTCTGGCGGAGAATTACGCGGGTCTGGAGTTGGAGATTCCTGATTCGGTTACCCTGCGGCGCGCGTAAGCAGTCATGCGCCGCGTCTACCGGCCGTCCGGCCCATCGGCGGCCCTCGAGGCGCTGTTCATGAGCCGGCGCTCATCGTCCGGAGTGAGTTTAGGCCGGTCGATGGTCAGCGTCAGCCTGTTGAGCTTGCCGGTGAAGCGGAACGGCACCTGGTAGTCATTCGATACTGGGGTGCCGGTATCGGCGCCGATATCGAAGTTCTCGTCCCATTGCATGATGAGAGGGATGGTGTGCTCTATTCTTTGCCGCACGACTTCCTTGCCGTCGACCTCGAGCACGCCCGTGCCGCCGCGGCCGATGCCGCTGACATTATTGAAAGCGAGCGTGCCGAGCCCGAGGCCGTCATATTTAAATTCGAACTCCAGAGTATGTCTGCCCGGCGAGAGCTTATCCGGCCCTTCCAATCGGGTTCGCTGAAGATCGACGAAATTGTAGAGGAACACAGGCTTGCCCTTCAGCACATAGAAGCCGTAGCCGCCAAAACGGCCACCCTGGGTTACGATCATGCCGGAAGCGCCACCCGCTGGGATCTCGACATCGGCTGTGAAATGGAACGAGGAGTCGAGGATGCTTGGGGCATCGCCATTCGGCGTCCCGGTGATCTCGCCCGACCAGGTGAACTGCGTCCGTCCGGCGGCCAGGTTAGGACGCGGCGCCACGATTCGGGTCGCTACTGATGCGTCGAGCGGCAGGACCTGGTATTTGCCGGCCTCCACCCAAAAAAGCTTTTCCAACTCCTTCAGCTTGTCCGGGTATTTCGCCGCCACATCCTCGTACTGCGTCCAGTCTCTCCGGAGATCGTACAGCTCGTATGGGAATCCGGCGGGATCCAGGCTCACCGCCCCGGCAAGGTCCCAGGGTGGGCGCATCACCTTCGTGCTAGCAATCCAGCCGTCATGGTAGAGGGCGTGGTCGCCCATCATCTCGAAATACTGGGTGTGGTGTGTCGAAGGCGCGTTGGCGTTCTTCGGGTCGAACGTATACATCATGCTGACGCCTTCGATAGGCTTCTGCGGAATGCCATCGACCACGTCCGGAGCCTTTATGGCCGTCGCTTCCAGGATAGTAGGCACGACATCGATCAGGTGGTGAAACTGGTTGCGGATACCCCCCTTGTCCTTCATCACCTTGGGCCATGAGATGGCCATCCCCTGGCGTACGCCCCCGAAGTGCGAGGCGATCTGCTTGGTCCACGAGAACGGGGTGTCGAAAGCCCACGTCCACGCCACCGCCATGTGCGGATAGGTTTGGTCGCTGCCCCAGGCGTCAAAGAACTTCATTTGAGTGGCGACCGGAATGTCAATGCCCTGCAGCGAAGCAACCTCGTTCGGGGTGCCGGCCAGGGACCCTTCGGCGCTGTTGCCGTTGTCGCCGGCGATGTAGATGATCAGCGTGTTGTCGAGCTTGCCCATGTCCTGGATGTGCTGGATCACGCGCCCAATCTCGTGGTCGCTGTAAGCCCAATAGGCGGCGAACACCTCCGCCTGACGTATGAACAACTTCTTCTCCTCGGGTGTGAGTTGATCCCAGCGCTTCAGCAGGTTATCGGGCCAGGGTGTGAGCTTAGCGTTCGGCGGAATCACGCCCAGCCGTTTCTGATTGGCGAAGATGGTGTCGCGCAGTTCGTTCCAGCCCCTATCAAACAGGTGCATGTCGCTGATCTTTTTGATCCACTCCGGCGTTGGGTGATGGGGCGCGTGGACGGCGCCCGGTACGTAGTAGACGAAGAACGGTTGCTCGTTATTAATGCCAGTAATACGGTCGAGATACTGGATGGCATCATCGGCCTGGGCCGTCACCAGGTTCCAGCCAGGGTTGTTGTAGTAGGGGTAGATAGCCGTAGTGTTGCGGAACAGGTTTGGCTGCCATTGGTTGGCGTCGCCGCCCACGAAGCCATAGAAGTAGTCGAAGCCCATGCCCGTGGGCCATTGGTCGAACGGACCGGCCTGGCTGGCCTGAAACTCCGGAGTGTTGTGGTCCTTACCGAACCACGATGTCCAGTAGCCGTGGTCCTTAAGGATCTTACCTATGGTCGCCTTGTCCCGGGTCATGATGCTGTTGTAGCCGGGATAACCCGTGGATTGCTCGGAGACCACGCCGAACCCCATCGAGTGGTGATTGCGCCCGGTGATCAGCGCGGCCCGTGAGGGTGAACACAGCGCTGTGGAGTTGAAATTGGTGTAGCGCAGCCCATTGGCGGCGATGCGATCGAGCGCGGGCGTGGGAATCACGCCGCCGAAAGTGCTGGAGACGCCGAAGCCGGTGTCGTCGGTCATGATCAGCAGCACATTGGGCGCACCCTTGGGCGGCACTACGCGCATGGGCCAGTAGGGCGTCGATTGCGCGGCATTGCGCTCGATCTTGCCCCCAAATGGTTCCAGCGGCGGCGGAAGCTGATCGCCGTTAATTGTCGTCGTGGCGCCGGGTGAGCCTGGTGTGCCTTCAATCTCTTGCCCTGCGTATGCGCCTGGTTGCGAGGCGCCTGGAACCGGCAGGCTCCGCTGGGCTCTGATCCCCTCCACGCCGAGCCACATACCAGCAGCGAGAGCGATGATCAGCACTCCGCAAAGAAGTAATGCGAATCGCGTGCTTGACTTCATCCGGTCTCCTTTCGCCCGAACCCACGATGGGACTATGTGCGGGCACGGCTCTCCTCCCGCCATGATGATCGCTCGCCCGGTAATGATTTTTTTGTTGGGGCTTCTTAGCGACAATCAGAAAAAAGAGACACATGAGAGAGAGCGGCATCGGACTGAGCGATGCTTCGCTGGAAACACTTTGACTGTATTCGTGCTTTTCTTCTGGCAGCCACTGCATTGGGCCTCCTGGCCGGCCCGGCTCTGGTCCGATATAAGATGACCACGCCGGTCCCGCCCGGCGTAGCGGTGCCGGACAGAATCGATACCCGGTTGGGCACGCTCCAATTCCTTGATGGCTTCCCGGAAAACGCCACCGCAGAGAAGCTTTACGACAACCTCGACTTCCAGCGTGCCGTGCAGGCCTACCTGCTGGCGATCCCGGCGGTCAGTCAGGCAGCCAATCGCAACGCCATCCGTACGCTAGGAGCCCCGAATACCGTTGTTCCCATCTTCGAGCAGCTGATGGATTCGCGCTCGATATTTCTCACCGCGAATGACAACACAGTCTACAGTTGGACGTGGCTTGATCTCACTAATGGCCCGCTTGTCGTAGAAGTACCGCCGAAGGTATTGGGCGCAATCAATGACATGTGGTATCGGTGGGTCGCGGACATCGGTATTACCGGACCGGACAAGGGCCAGGGCGGTAAGTACCTGCTGTTACCTCCGGGTTACTCGGGCGCCGTGCCCGGCAGTTACTTCGTCGTACGTCCGGCGACCTTCAACGTCTGGATGCCGTGGCGTAGTTTCCTGGAAAATGGCGATCCTAAGCCTGGCGTCGAACTGGTCCAAAAATTCACGAAAATTTATCCTCTCGCGGACGCCGGTAAATCTCCTGCGCCATTGAATTTCGTCAATCTCTCTGGCAAGTACTTCAGCACCGTCGCTCCGGCTGACTATAACTTCTGGGAACTGTTGAACCAGGTTGTGCAGGAGGAGCCGGCCGATTCCCTCGATCCCGTCCGGCTCGGTTTCTTCGCATCCATAGGCATACGAAAAGGCCAGTCGTTCGCACCCGACGCGCGCCTGAAAAAGATTCTTGTGGAAGCCTCTGCCGTCGGCGACGCCACCGCCCGCGCCCTTGTTTTCCACACCCGGGAACCGGAGGCTTACTATTATCCGAAGAGCGCATGGCAGCTGCCGTTTGTGGGCGGCTACCAATTTCAGAAGCAGCCCGGCGTGCTTGACCTGGACGCCTATACGTCGTACTTCTTCATGGCAACGGTTGTCACGCCGGCCATGGAAGAGAAGCTGATCGGGCACGGATCGCAGTACGCGTGGACAGCACGAGACTCCAACGGAGATCCGTTGGATGGAGGCAGGACTTACAAGCTGCACCTGCCGCCGAACGCCCCCGAAAAAGACTTCTGGTCGGTGATTGTGTTCAGCAATCAGACGAGGTCGATGCTGCAGACCGATCAGCAGTTTCCCACCATCAGCAGCCAGACCAAGGGACTATTAGTGAATGCCGATGGCTCCGTTGATATCTATTTCGGTCCACGCGCCGCGGGCGAGGAGAGAAACTGGGTGCAGACGATTCCCGGCAAAGGATGGAATACGATCCTGCGTCTCTACGGCCCGCTCGAACCTTGGTTCAACAAGAGCTGGCGGCCGGGGGAGATAGAGGTGCAGTAACTACGATGAAGTAGGCCCACCGGCCTTCGTAAATCCTCTAAGGTGCTCGTTCGCACGGTTCTAGACCTGACAATGCTCGGATAGGAAAGCCCCCGACTAAAATAAATGAGTCGTCTGGGGAGATTGCCGGCATTTGTTGCGCTATAGTTCAAACGCCCGAGGCGAATTTTCTACAAGCGAGGACCTATGCGTGCGACCCTACTGATGGTGGCCCTTACCGTGGCGGTTTCAACCGTTTCCGTGGCACAGGAGTGGGAAGTTGGCGCTACAGGCGGATACGGATGGTACGACAATACCAGTATCGGAAACCCCGCGCTGGGAGTATCGGCCCGCGCCGGTTTCCATTCGGGCGCCGCCGCCGGGGCATTCTTTGGCCAGAATATGTACGAATACGTGGGCGGCGAGCTGCGATACCTGTATCTTTGGAGCTCTCCGGAACTGCAGTACCAAAACACGCGCGCGACCATACACGGGGACACCAACCTGGTGGTTTACGATTTTCTGTTTCACCTGACATCGCGAGATTCCAAGGTGCGTCCCTACTTCGCCGCTGGCGCCGGAATCAAGGTCTTTACCGGAAACAGCACTCCGTTCTTCACACAGCCCCTGCAACAGTTTGCGGTTCTGGCGCCCCAGAGACAAGTGGAAGCCGTTGTGAGCGCCGGCGGTGGCATCAAATTCCTACCCGGGAAGCACGTTCTGGTGCGCGCCGATTTCCGCACCTACATGTCCCCTCTGCCGGATCGGTTGTTCGTGACGCCGAGATTCAACGACATTCGCGGCTGGGTGTTCAACTTCGTGCCGCAAGTCGGAGTCGGCTATACGTTTTGAGGGTTCCGCGACGCGAGCCGCGCTGTGCTAGATTGAGACCGTAGGGCGAAAACAGAGGCCAGCGGGAGTAACTCAGTGGTAGAGTCACAGCCTTCCAAGCTGTTGGTCGCGGGTTCGATCCCCGTCTCCCGCTCCATGTTTCAATAACTTGCAAGAATCTGAGTTTCAACCGTTACTCCGTCTACTGCAATAAGCTCACGTTGACAGCTTACGTTGAGATTTTCGAATTGCCGCGGATTCGAGTTGTTGGACCGCTTCCCGCTTCTCCTGAGCCAGGCGGCACTGGTCCCTTCCTCGAACGCTACCCATAAGCTGCCAAAGCGCACCCTTTTATAATGCGTCTAACTGCGCAAGTGGCTTAATTCGCCAGACTTTTTGGTTTACACGCAACGTTTGTTGTCCTGCCGAAAATGGCCAGAACTGGCGCTCTTATCGTTCTCCGGGAACTACCGTGGCGCGGTAAGCGCCCGGCGCAGTTCCGCCGGTATGCCTGCGGGCGTCATCTCTCCGTTCTCCCTTCGCATGCACGCTATCTGCTGCGACCCCGTGGCCACAAGCTGGGACCCGCGCCAATATTCGAAATGCATGGTGAGGTGCGACTGCGCGATCGCGACCAACGTCATGCGAATCAACACCTCGTCAAATGGCGCCAATTCTTCGAGGTAATTGCAGGAGCAATGAGTCGTCACCAGCGCCAAGCCATGCCGCAATTCTTCCAGTACGGAGGGCGCATGCTCTCGTAAAAACATCTCGCGGCAGCGCCCCTGCCATCGGAGATGATTCACGTAATAGACATTGCCCACCAGGTTAGTCTCTTCGAAGCTCACCACGTGCCGGTATTCGTAGGACTGCATCAAGAAGCCACAAGGATGGCGATCGCAAGAGGCTGATCGACACCGGATACTACGGCTACCAGTGTGGGAATCTGCGCGGTGCCCGAGCGCAACACAACCCACCCCGGCGCAGCGGCGGTCGAATCTTCGGGTGTAGAGAACACAAGCCCCGCATCCAGCCGGGCTCCCGCTTTCTTCAAAGATTCCAGAGCGCACCACACGCGAGTAGCGGCGGTGTGTTGCGATTCCCCCGCCGAGCGGGCTACCAGGTCCGCAAGCGCGAAACCGTCCGCGCCCAGCAGATCGCGCCAGACATCCGGCGGGCGCGGGGTAACCGGCTCACAATCGCAACCCACTGCCACAGCCGCCGACACCTCCAGCGTGAGTCCACCGGCGTGAGACCGCGAAACGTGGCTGCCGTTCCGCAAAGGCTTGCCGTCGGGCCGCCTGAAAATGCCCCTCGCGATCCCATTCGGGCGCAACGCGACCGACACGCCGTCGAGCCCAGTCGTCTCCGCAATCCGGCGCTCCAGGTACGGAGCAAGCAAAGCTGCGGGCCAGCGCTGGGGCGACTCAGCCGGACTCACAATGCGCAGCTCCAAGCCGCTCCAGCATTCCACCGGTTCGCCTTCCAAAGTCTGGATCTCCAGATCGTAAATCAGCAAGCTACCCTGGCGGGACCGTTCGCGGGCACAGATGCGATGCGCCGCAGCTCTAGCCGGCCGATCTGCCCAAATCTTCGCGGCTCCGGCCGGCAGCACCCGCGCGTGGGGAATGCAAGCCTGAATCGCGTGGATGGCTGCATCGCGGAGCCCCGGGTCGCCCAGCGTTAACTTCTGGGGCAGATGACGATTGAACCAGTGCCGCGGCTCGTCCTCCGCTATTTCGGCGATGCACTCGGTAGCTTGCAGGCGGAGGTAAGAGCGCACCCGGCGGAATCGGCCTTGTTGAAAGAGCAGCCTGCCATACAGATCCCGGACAGGATCGACCGGCGCAGGTTCCCGGTCCTCAGGCAGATTCAGCGCCATTGCCGGGCGGCCAGTTCCGAACCGGCAAACAGCGCGGAAATGATCAGTTTGGAACGAAGTCTCGGCGCTGCGCAGGGCAACCTCCACCGCGCCATCCTGCCGAACCAACGCAGCCAGGCGTACAGTCAAGGCGCTATCCGGCGGCACGATAATGGGGCGCGCGAACTGAACTTGCTCGAAAGCAGGAGGCGTTGCCGAACCCGCGGCCGCCATAGCCGCCTGCGCCATGGCTTCCAGCGCCATCACGCCCGGAAAGAGACGGGCTCCCTCGAACACATGATCTTCCAGGTACGGGTCGTTGTGCGCCGACAGATCCGCCTCGCACACCAGCTCGATGCCGGGATAATACACGCGGGTACGCTCCAGGAAGCGGAGCAGCGGCAAATCGGGCGCGTCGAATTGAACGGTGGGTTGCGCTCCGAACCGGCCGGCGACAATCACGGCGCCATTGGCATCCGAGCTTAGAGTATCGCAAAAAGCCCGCACGCCCTCTTCGATGGAGATGGGCGAAACGCCCAGGCGTTTCAATGCCTCCAGGCGCCCTACACGGTCGCCCATGCCGGCGCCGGACCACACCGACCATTCCAGCGTCAGCGTCCGGCACTGCGGATGCTCTTCGCCCCAGCGCGCGAAATCGCGCGCCATCCATTCATTGGCCACAGCGTAGTGCGCCTCGCCAGGCAGGCCGATGCGAGCGATGATGGACCCGAACGCCACCGCCAATTTGACACTGGGGCCGGCGGCGGCCAGCAGATTGCGCAGCCCCGCCACTTTCACGGCAATCGTATGCCGGAATTGGGCCTCGTCCAACTCCGCCACGAAGCGCGGCTGGTTGACTCCGGCGCAATGCAAAATGGCGGTGACCGGACCCAGCATGCGCTGTACCTGATCAAAAGCGGCGGCGACCGCCGCCCCATCGGTCACATCCGCGCGAATGTACTCGCAGCGGATCCCCTGTGCGCGCATGCGCTCCAGATTCGGGTTCCCTTCCGGCGCCGACGTGCCGAGGATCGCCAGCCGCGCGCCGCTGATGCGGGCAGCCTCGATGGCGCACTCCGCGCCAATCCCTTTGGCGCCTCCGGTCGCGAGTAAAACATCGTCAGGTCCCAGCGGCAATGGTTTCCGCTGGTGACTGACCGTTGACCACACCGGCTCATGGCGGATGCCGCCGGCATCGTAATGGACCTCGGAATAGCGGCGCACGGCGGTTGCCTCCGCCACAATTCGCTCCACCGCCTGGGAGTCGCCTTCGGGCAAATCTACGACACACACAGGCAGATGACGCGCTTCAAGAAAAACGGTGCGGGCTAACGCAGCCCCTCCACCACCGTGGTGGACGACCACGAATCGCGCAGGAGGTCGGAGTTGCACAGCCACGCGGGCCGATGCCAGCATCGCGGCCTCCCAGCGTGCGTCCGGGCAGGCCGGCAGGTACAGCAGCACGCCTCCGCCCGGGGGAAGCGGCGCCTCGCGCAGTTCCTCCGGGACGGCTCCGAAGAATTGCCATTCTCCTGGCCCCGCGGGCTGGGCTCCCAGTCGGGGAGCATTCTGA
>CAZKVF010000291.1:0-10697 GCA_964556085.1 uncultured Solibacteraceae bacterium | reverse complement strand
AAAGCCGCGTCGCATCGAACGCTAGAATCCCTACTTTGAACGCGTAGGACATACTGTCGGTGCGCGTGACCGAGCGCTCCAGAATGGGCTTTCCAAAACCCGAAGCGCCGATGATCTGGTAGGGCGTATCCGGCCCGACCTCCACCCAGTTGCCCTCCGGATACACCAGGAACAAGCGGTGGCTCGAGTCCGCGCCCATCTGGCCGCCGATCAGAGACCGGATGTTGAAACTCAGATTGGACCCTTCCAACGCCGCCCGGTCCTCCCCGGCCACCCGCCTCACCTCGCGCGCGTACAGGTCCACTACCTTTGAAAGGCGGTCCCGGGCCTCGGTGCTGCGCACAAAGGCCTCCTCGAAATAGAGCAGCACTTTGTCGCGCAGCGAGCGCAGCCCGGAGTTCATCACGAAAAAAGAGAAGCCGGGTCCCTGGTATGTTGCGGTCTTGCGCGCAATCAGGCACTCGTTGCCGGAGAGCAGGCGGGTATCGGCGATCCCCACCAGGCCCTGATCCACAGTGATTCCCAGGCAGAAAGTCATGTGGCGCTCCGTGTGCTCACGCGGTTGCGGTGGCGGCGGTTCCCTGGGCGCAGAAGTCGCGTACGATGCATTCGTCTATCGTATTCATTTTCACCTGGAGCCCGTCCAGAAATTCGTGCAACCCGGCCGCCAGCGTGGCGTCCACCCGCCCGAAGTCGAGTTGCGATTTGAGCATTCCCAGGCGCTGCTCGGAAGAGCAGGTAAAGGTGCCCGCCGGCGTTCCGGTTATGGCATGCAGTGCGCGATCGGCTCGGCCGATCGAGTAGCGCACGGCGCGGGGAAACTCATTGTCGAAGATTAGAAAGTCTACCAGGTGCGTGGGCGAGATGCGGCCGTGCTTCTTCCGGTACATTTCAAAACCGCTGACAGATTTCAGCACCGCCGACCATTGGATCTCGTCGTAGGGTGTGCCTACGTCGCGAAGCGACGGCAACAGAATGAAATACTTGACGTCCAGCAGGCGCGTGGTCTTGTCCGCTCGCTCCAGAGTGCGGCCCAGTCCGATGAAGTGCCACGCTTCGTTGTGGGTCATCGTCGAGTCCGTCACTCCCTGAAACTGGTCACACGCCATGCGGACGTCGTGAAAATATCGGGGCAGCGCATCGGGCGAAAGGCCCCGAGATTCACGAACCAGCAGATACAGCGCGTTCACCTGCTCCCACATTTCCGACGAGATGATCTCCCGAACCGAACGGGCGTTTTCGCGGGCGGCGCGGATGCAGGAAAAAATCGAGTTCGGGTACTTGGCGTCCGCCGCCAGAAACTCGATCACCGTCTCTTGCGTGGCCTCGGCGTATCGTTCCCGGAAGACTTTGGCGTCGCCGGTGGTATCGACGATGGGCTGCCATTGCTTCTCTTCGTAAGAAGGCAGGTCAAGCATCAAATGAAGGTTCACGCCCACGAAGCGCGCGACATTCTCGGCTCGCTCGATATAACGCGCCATCCAATAGAGCGAATCGGCGACGCGGCTCAAAAGAGGTTTTGCGGGTCCCATTTAAGATTGAGATTGTTGCATCGTGGCGGCCAATACCCAGGTGTCTTTGCTGCCTCCGCCCTGTGATGAGTTTACAACTAAAGAACCGCGGCGCAGCGCGACACGGGTCAGACCGCCGGGCAGCACGTAAATATCCTTCCCGTACAGAACATACGGCCGCAAGTCCACGTGCCGCCCCTCGAAGTGATCTTCCACGATGGTGGGCACGCGCGAGAGGCACAGAGTCGGCTGCGCGATAAAGTTTCTCGGATTACCCTCAATCTTGGCGGCGAACTCCTCGCGCTGGGCCGCGGTCGAATGCGGACCTACCAGCATCCCGTAGCCGCCCGATTCATTGGCCGCCTTCACCACCAGGCTCTCCAGATTCTCCAGCACGTGCTTCCGGTCGGCATCGCGCCAGCAAAGGTATGTGGGCACGTTGGGCAGGATCGGGTCTTCGCCCTCGTAATAGCGAATCATCTCGGGCACGTACGCGTAGATGACCTTGTCGTCGGCCACTCCGTTTCCGGGAGCGTTGGCCAGCGAAACCTTGCCGGCCTGGTAGGCTGCCATCAGCCCCGGTACTCCCAAAAGCGAATCCGGGCGGAACGCCTCGGGGTCGAGAAAGTCGTCGTCGATGCGCCGGTAGATTACGTCCACACGCTCCAGTCCTGTGGTGGTGCGCATGTATACCTCGCCATCCCTGACCGCGAGATCGCGCCCTTCCACCAGCTGCACGCCCATCTGTTGCGCCAGAAAGCTGTGTTCGAAATAGGCGGAGTTGTACATGCCTGGCGTGAGCAGGACCACGCACAGCCGGTCTACGCTCCGCGGCGCGATCGATTCCAGCATTTCCAGCAGGCGGCTCGGATACTCGTTGACCGGCCGGACAGCCAGGCCTTCGAAGACCTGCGGGAAAATGTGCTTGAGCACTTCGCGGTTTTCGAGCACGTATGACACGCCCGAAGGCACGCGCAGGTTGTCTTCGAGCACGTAGTACTGGCCGTCGGTGTGGCGCACCAGGTCGGTCCCCGTGATATGGCACCAGATCCGCCGCGGCGGGTTCAGCCCCTGGCACTGCGGCCGGTAGGAGTTCGCACTGAAGATCACTTCGCGCGGAATCACGCTGTCTTTCAATATTTTCTGGTCGTGATAAATGTCGTCAATGAATTCGTTGAGCGCATGAATGCGCTGCCGCAAGCCGCGCTCGATCCGCTGCCACTCCGGGGCGGTCACGATGCGCGGGATGAGATCGAAAGGGAAGATCCGCTCCGTCCCCGCGGAATCCGCATAGACATTAAAGGTAATCCCCATCTGCAAGAGCAGGCGATCGGCTGCATGCTGGTAACGCAATAATTGCCCGTCGGAGAGACTTTCGATGGTATTGATGAGAAGTTGCGCCTGCGGACGCGGGGAACCGTTGGAGTCAAAGAGTTCGTCGTAGAAACCGGTAGTATCGTATGCAGCGAATCGCACTGGGGCTGGCCCAAAAACTCAATCCAAAATTTTCCCGCAACGTGCGATTCCGTTCAACCAAAAAGAATTTATTGGCGTTATCTAAGACGCCATGGTGCGGCGCTCAAGGGCGCGAAGGGGTATGAGACGCCTCGTGATCCGCCCCGGCGCGATTGGCGACCTGATCCTGTCGCTCCCCGCTTTGGAGAGCTTGCAAACGGGCTACACGGAGGTTTGGGTATCAGGCCCCAACGTTCCGCTCATCCGCTTTGCCCACCGTGTGCGATCCATCGCTGCCACCGGGTTGGACCTGCTGGGCGTTACCGAGCCCCCCGCGTCCTTAATGACGGAATTGCGCTCCTTCGATTCCATAGTTTCCTGGTACGGCGCCAACCGCCCCGAGTTTCGCGAGTTGGCGAGATCGCTCGGCTTGCCGATCACCTTCCATCAGGCGCTGCCCGCGGGGCCGGGGGGCCAAGTGCAGCACGCCACCGATTTCTACCTCGAACAACTCGGTCTTCCGCCCGGCGCGGTACCGCGTATCCCATGCGATGTACCTCATGAAGCCTTTGCCGTCATCCACCCCTTCTCTGGTAGCCCACGCAAAAACTGGCCACTCGAAAAATTCCGCGCGTTGGCTCGTGCGCTGGAACGCACCATGCCGGTTCGCTGGTGCGCGGGGCGTGACGACCCGCACATCGACGGCGCAGTCCGCATAGAGGATCTGTACGAACTTGCCTGCTGGTTGGCGCGTGCCAGTCTGTACATTGGAAATGACTCCGGCATTACACATCTGGCCGCCGCGGTAGGTACGCCCGTACTAGCGCTATTCGGTCCGACCGATCCCGCCGTCTGGGGTCCACGCAACAAGCTTGTGCGCATCGCGCGCTGGTAAAGCGCACCACTCCTCAGTTATAGAACAGCCGCAATCACCCCCTGCTGCGCACGACCGGCCGTAGGTCCACAAACTGCAGACCGAAACTGTTGCGAGCTGTCGTTCCGTCGGCGTTCACGCCCGCATCGGGACGCCAAGACATACCTGAACTCGCGGAACAGGCGCTTTCGCCGGTCAATCTTCAAATTTCGGCTCAGAAGGTCAGCTTTGCGCCAATCTGGATGCGGCGCGGCGCGCGGAACGAGGTGATCTGGCCGAACAGTGTGCTGGTGTTGTTTGTGCTTCCGAAGCCGCTTGGATTGGGGTGGTTCGGCAGGTTGAACCCTTCCCCGCGAAGCTGCAGATTGAAGCGTTCACCCATTTTGAAATTCTTCATGAGGCTGGCGTCCCAATTGCCGAATCCGGGACCGCGAATCACACCGCGGCCGGCGTTTCCGGGCCGCACCTGCCCTTGCGGCACCGGCGCGAAACAGCTCGTCGTGAACCACTGGGCAATCGTGTGCGGCGCACCGGCATTGGGGTTGCAGACCATGTCCGGACGGGCACTGGCGGCACTCGCCCCCAGAAGCCCGAGGCCGGCTGGGTCGACGCTAGAGGTAGTCACCGTAAACGGCGAACCGGTGTAGTACGTGGTGATGCCCGTCACCTGCCACCCCTTCAGCACGTAGGCGAGCGCGCCGTGGCCGTCCTTGAAAACCGGAATCGTGTAGACGTAATTCAGTGTGAACACATGCGTGCGGTCGAGCGTGGCCGGCCCGTATTCCCCTTCGTGCCAGTTATAGCTGTTCTGCGGCGCGTTGGAGCGATCACTGGCATTGTCCGTCAGGTTCCTGGAGTAGGTATAGGCGGCGTTGATCAGGCCCGCGCCGCGAAACTCCTTGCGGAAACCGATCTGAAGCGAATGGTAGTTGGAATCGAACGCGGTTTCCAGCGTGTTAATCGCGCTGAAACCCAGGTACGGCCGCACAGCGTTTATGTTGGGATCGTCGGCCGTGGTGAAGATGGTGTTGCCGTTATTGGCGTGCAGCCCAGCCGCGAGCGCGGCACCGGGGTAAGCTTCGTCGACGTCGACGATTCCAAAAAGATGCGTGCCTTTGGAGCCGTAATACCCGATATCGAGCACCATCTCGCGGGGCAATTGACGTTGCAGGTCGAAGCTCCACTGCTGCACATAGGGCGTGCGGAAAGGAAGTGGCGTGGCGTGCAGGGTCAGCGGGGAACTCGAGACCCCAAGCGTACCGCCGGCAACGTTCGAAAACGAAGTGTTGCTATAGGTCACGCTCTGTACATAAGGCGGGTTGGCAAATGTGTTTTGTTCGTACACTCCGAACAGCGGCGAGTCGTAGTAGATCCCATAACCCGAGCGGATCGATGTCTTGCCGCTGCCGAAGGGATCCCAGGCAACGCCGATGCGCGGGGCAAAATCCTTGTAGTTAGTATTAGCGACTGCGTCGCCGAAGGGCGATCCCTTGCCGCCCACGATGATGCCGTTGAGCGATGGGTTGTTGCCCGTACCCGCTACAATGTTCCCGTTGGCGGGGTTGATGCGCGGAGCGTTGGCGGCGTTATACAAGGCCGGATCGAAATTATCGAGGAGGTTGTTCGTGTCCGTTGGCTGGCCGAAATAGGACCAGCGCACCCCTGCGTAGAGGGTCAGCCGGGCGCTGACGCGAAAATCGTCCTGCGCGTACAGTTCGTGTTGCCAGGCCCAGATGTTGGGCGTGATGTCGGTCGAGGGCTGAGTGAATGAGGCGACGTTGCCCAGCAGGAAGTTGGCCCACGACTGGTAGAAGCTATTGGCCGTACTCCCAGGATTTCCGATGTTTGAGAACGTGAACACGCCTTGGCCGCTGGCGGCGTTCTCGGTCTTCTGATAGCGGTTCGAACTGAAGCCGAACTTCAGCGTGTGGCGCCCGCGGATCCAGGTCAAGTTGTCAAAGAAATTGTAGTTGCGGTTGTACTCCGTGTACGGGCCGTAACCCACGATGTTACTCGCAGTGGGCGCGCCCGTAAAGGACAACGTCGGGACCACTCCTTGCGTATTGGCGAATGGTTCCGGTACGTTGATGTCCGGGTTGGCCGCTTTATTTGTAAGGCCTTGCGGAACCGAAAGAATGGCGCCGCGCGAAAAATTGAACCCAAACTCGTTCAGCAGCGTTGGGCGGATAGTATTCAGCGCGTGAATGACCCAGCTCCTGCCCGGCGCGTTGGTGCTCGTGGTGGCGCCGTTGGGAATGGTGGATCCCTGAAAAAGGCCGCCCGGCTCGACCGTGGGAATACTGTCACTTAGGAACCGGCCCCACACCGAAAATTTCTCGTTAAACACATGATCGATTCGGGCCAGTTCCTGCCGGCTGTTGTAAACGTTGCGCTCGGGATAGAACCCCCCAGTGATGCTGCTGGAGGGAAGCCCTAGTTTGCTGTAGATGTCCTTGATGTACGCGGCCGAAACGGGATTGATCTGGCTGGGCGCGATTTGCGTAGAGGTCTGCTGGCAGGACGTGGTATAGCTCACACATACCGGCGCGGGGAACACACCCTGCAGCATAGCCGTAGTGGGCACGGTGGGCTGGAAAGTCGTGTAAGTGATGATCCGTCGAAACTCTTCCGAAAAGAAGAAAAACGTCTTGTTCCGGTCCTTGTTGTAGCGGCGTCCGAGGGTGACCGGTCCGCCGATGGTGTACCCGAAGTCGTTCCAGCGCAGCGGCGAAACCTGGGCCTTGCCGTTTACGACGTTTACGCGGTTGGTGTTGTTGATCCAATTATTGGCAGCGTAGGCGTCGTTGCGGTTGAACTCGTAGGCACTACCGTGGAACTGGCTGGTTCCGCTTTTGGTGACCACGCTGATTTGTCCGCCGCCCGCGCGGCCGGCATCGGCAGTATAGAGGCTCCGCTCCACTTTGAATTCACTGATGGCATCGATCGACGGAAAGTTGAGCAATGTAAGGTTGCTGCCGCGATCCACGTTATCGGCACCATCGAGAGTCCAGTTGTTGGCGGAGTTGCGCTGGCCATTAATGGAGTAGGGCAGGGTAGCGGCCGTTCCCGCGGGTGCGGAAACGCCGAGGTAAAGCTCATCGGTGGTGTTGGCGGTCACCCCGGGCATAAGTGGAACAAGCTGCTCGTAATTGCGCGTTGCCAGCGAGAGTTCGCGGATCTGCGTGCCTTCGATGGTGGTAGCACCCGTTGCCATGCCCAGTTCCACAGTCGCGGCTGCTTCGCGCACCTCAACCGACTCGGTCACGGCTCCCACCTCGAGCGTGATGTTGATCTTGAGGTCGTCATTCACGTTGAGCATGATTCCGGTCCGGTTGGCCGTTTTGAAGCCGGCAGCTTCGGCTTTGACTTCGTAATTGCCTATGGGAATCAGCGGCGAGGCGTAATTCCCGCCCACGTCCGTGGTCAGCGTGCGAACCACCTGGTTGCGATCCACGTTGGTCACTGTGACTTTCGCCCCAGGAACCCCGGCACCCGATGGATCCAGCACTACGCCGTCGATCGTTCCCGAAATATCCTGCGCTGCGAGACAAGCCGCCAGACCGGCGCCCAGCAGGCACCCGAAAAGAAGTTTGCGCATATTTTTCCCCTGAAAGGCCTTTATAGTAACGCCATTTAAGCGGCCGGTGGGGGCGAGCGGGGCGTCTACAAAGTTGGCGCGAAAGGCAGGCGACGAGATCGCCTGCCCCACCCTCCTCGCAAGTAACATGGGTGGATGACCGAGATCGAAACACCGCGGCTGCGATTACGTAGTTGGTTGGATTCCGACTTTGAACCGCTGGTGGAGATGAATGCCGACCCTCGCGTGATGGAGTTCTTTCCTTCGATCGCCTCGCGCCAGGAAACCGAGGACGTGTGGAGGCGCATTCATGAGCACTTCGCAACACACGGCTTCGGTCCGTGGGCAATGGAGGTGGGCGGAACATTCGCAGGCTGGCTCGGGCTTATGCGGCCTCGCTTTGAGACGTACTTCACTCCATGTGTTGAAATCGGGTACCGCTTGCGGACCGAATTCTGGGGTCGGGGTCTTGCAACGGAAGGCGGTCGCGCCGTGTTGCGTTACGGCTTCGAACACTTGAAACTTGACGAAATTGTCGCCTTCACTATCCCAGCGAATAAGAGATCGCGCCGCGTTATGGACAAAATCGGTCTCATTTTCTCCGGCGAGTTCGATCATCCGCTCGTCGCAACGGGTCACCCGATGCGTCGCCACGTGCTGTATCGGATCTCCCGCAATGCTTGGGAACTCGGCAGGCCTACTCACGCGGCATAGCGCGCGTGTGAACTTGGACGTTTAAGAGCGCCGTGGAGGCGCGGTGATGCGCCCCAGGTTGTTGGCAGACGAAAGCGCCTGCCCCACCAACTCTGTTAATCCGTGACCAGCGCGTAGCCCGGCGAGCAATACTGCTGGCCGCCAACGCTCGCGCAGAGCATCAGTTGAGTCGCCCCGGGCGCAACGCCGCCGGGAACCGCGACGTTAACCTGCTGCACGCCCGGAACATCAGGCGCGGGCCCCGCATATAACGGCACCAGGCCCGTGAGCCCGCCGATTTGCGCCGTGACGGTAGCGCCCGTGGGGATGCCGGTCGCGAACACCTGAAGGACAGTGCCGTCCGCCGCGGGAGTCGCCGACGTATTTTCCTGATTGTTCTGGTCAAGCACCCCGTGCGCGAATATGGCCGGCCACGCTGCTGCGAGTTGCACCGTTGCCGGCGCGCTGCTCACGCCATCGACGGTTACCACCATGTTTGCCGTGCTTTTCGAACCGAGTCCGGCCGGCACTTGGAGATTGATCTGGCTCGCGCCGGTGTACAACAGCGTCGCCGCAAGGCCGTCAAAAGTCACCGAAACGGCTTTGCCACTCAGGTTGGTCCCCATCACGGTGGCGAGCGACCCCGCGACTAGCGGCGTATTCGCAAAGGTGGCGGCATTCACCACGCTGGTCACGGTGACGGTGGGCGCCGGCGGCGTGACATGCGGCAGAGCCTGCACCGTGAGCGTCACTGGAATGGTGGCGTTGCCGGCGAGCGGACCCGCATCGATCACCACATTTGCATGATAAGTGCCGGCCGCCAGCCCCAGTGTTTGCGCACCTACTGTGATCGTGGCGCCGTTTTGGTTGCTGGGTTCATAAAGCGTAAGCCAGCCGGACCCATCCACGTAATGCACCGTCGCCGACCAGTTCATGATTCCGCCGCCTACGTTCTGAACGTAGATGTAACCCGGCGCGCTGGTCATGGCACCGCCGGCAATAGCCGTGAGCTGGACCGGCGCGTTGAACACGCTCAATTTCGGGAAATATGATGCGCCGCAATCGCCCACAATGCCGCAATCCGCGCCCGGTGTCACAGCCGCGAAGCGCGGAAATGGCGCGTTGGTTGAGGCCGTTCCGACTGAAGATACCGGCGCCAGCGAAATGCTCTCCAGCGCCACCGTGGGCGTGGCCGTTGTCGCTAAACCGATAAACGTCGGGAATTGCGCGGTCTCGATCGCGGTGGGACTGGCATCCACAACTTCGTAAACCACATACCCCGTTCCGCCGGTAAGCGCGACTTCGGTTACGGAATTGAGCGTCACGGGGCCGGAGCCGGTGGGCGGCGGCAAAACCGCGCCGCCCGTTCCAGTGGCATCCGCGCCTGCGACACGAACCAGCAGCAGCCTGCCGCTTCCTGGCAGGTATTGGCCCGGATTCTGTGGTGTTCCAAGATCGCCGCCCGCGGTCGGGATGGTTGCATCCGAGCCGGCTACCATGTCCGGAACAAACAGGCGCGCGTTGGACGGGAACCCGCTGTAGGTGATCAGGAACCGGATGCCGTTGGTTGCGCCCGGAGCCTTGGGCGCGAAGGCGCTGCCAAACCCTTCCGTCAGACGCGTCGAGAAGAACACCGTCTTCGTGGCGAACAGGTCCGTCATATCGATGGTTGCCGGAAGCGGGGATCCGCCGCAGGTAATGCCCTTGTCATACAACGTGGCATACAGGCTGGGAACGGCGTAGGCCGCGATAATTTGGGCCTGATTGACTTGGAGCGGCACGCTCAAGCTGGCCACAACCGGCTGCGGAACCGCCGCAGTCCCGCCCAGTTGATGGACATTCGCGCGAACGTTCCCGAACTTCACCTGGAAATTGCCTGCCGCAGGCACGGTCAGGCTGACGCCGTTGAACGAAATGCTGTTCCCGCTGATCAGGCCCTTGACCGGAGAAGGCGTAAAACCAAGACCGTAATCGACGGCCAGCACGGCATCGGTGGTCAAGCTGTTGGCGTCAACCTGGTTGGTGACGGCCACCGGCAGCGACAGCGTAAAATTGCCCGCGATCACTGCGCCGGGATCCGCGCTGGAGCATTCGAGAACCACGTCACCGATCGCTTCGGCGAGGCCTTCCGCCCGTACTTGGGGAGGTACGGCGGCGGTCACGCAGTGCGCGGGCACTGGCTGCGATTGGGCATAACTAATGCTAAGTGAAAGGAAAGAAAAGAGGATCGAAAAGCCGTAACGTTTACCAGTCCGCATAGGGGGTCCCATCAAGTCCGATTTTCTCCGATCCACTACGCACGTCGAAGATACCGGGCGAATCCTGGTTGACAGCCTGGGTGGCGTCCTCCATGATGACTTTCCAGCCTTGGCTGGAGGCGAGCATCGGATCGACCGGAATTTCCCGTAAATAGCCTTCGGTTACAAGATCTTGAAGGGACTGGGGGGCCTTTTGCTTGTCGTAGGTATAGTTATCGATAACAGTGCGGAGCGTGAACAGGTTGTTCTTCAAGACGCTTTCCTTCGCGCGAATAATGGATTTCTGATAGACGGGGATGGCCATTGTAATGAGTACAACAATTATGGCC
>CAZKVF010000290.1:0-6246 GCA_964556085.1 uncultured Solibacteraceae bacterium | reverse complement strand
CTGGATATCGGGTGCTAGTCCCTTATCTGCGCGGATACGGGGCCACGCGGTTTCGCGATTCGAAAACGCCCCGTATGGCCGAGCAAGCGGCCATCGGCCAGGACGTGATCGATTTAGCGGACGCGTTGCGCTTGCCGCGATTCGCGGTGGGCGGCTTCGATTGGGGTGGGCGGGCCGCAGCCATCGCTGCTGCGCTCTATCCGGAACGCGTGCGCGCCGCGGTGCTCATCGGCGGCTACACGATTCAGGACACCGTAAGACCCTCGCAGCCTGCGTCGCCTGAGGCCGAACGCGCTACCTGGTACCAGTGGTATTTCAACACTGATCGCGGCCGCCGCGGTCTGGCGGCTAACCGCCGGCCGCTGTGCAAGCTGTTATGGCAGACGTGGTCGCCGACCTGGCATTTCACCGACGAAACATACGACCACACCGCGGCCTCGTTCGACAATCCGGATTTCGTGGACGTGGTGATCCACTCGTACCGCCATCGGCACGGCAATGCGCCCGGCGAGCCGCGCTTCCTGGACGTGGAGAAGCGTCTCGCGGAGCGCCCGAAAATCCAGGCGCCCACCATTACGCTCTACGGCGCCGACGACGGGATCGGCCGCCCGTCTCGAGAGCCTTCGCCTGCTGAACGCGCTGTGCTTCCTTCCCTGGTCGCTCACAGAGTGATCCCCGGCGCCGGCCACTTCCTGCCCCGCGAAAAGCCGGAAGCGGTTTCCGCAGCGCTACTCGAGGTGCTGAAGGCCACGAGTTAACTTCCGGGAACTGCTGAAGCCACGGATATAATGAGGTTGCTTTGCCAAGCGGAAAACCGCGCATCCTCGCCCTCGATCTCGGTAAGAAACGTATCGGTTTGGCCATCAGTGATCCGCTCGGCCTCACCGCCCAGGGCCTGCCGAATCTGGAACGTACCAACAAACGCGCCGATATCGCAGCGCTGGCGGCGCTGGCGCGCGAACGCGAAGCCGGCCTCATCCTGATGGGCAACCCTCTGAACATGGGCGGCAGCGAAGGGCGGCAATCGGCTTGGGTACACGAATTTGCACAGGCGCTCGAACGTCAGACGGGCTTGCCCATACAGTTTTGGGATGAGCGTCTGACCACGGTCGAGGCCAATCGCGTACTTCGTTCGAGCGGCATCAGCATCGCCAAACGCGCCGCCGCCGTTGACCGCCTTTCGGCCACTATCCTGCTACAAAGCTATCTCGATTCCCTGTGATCAGGAAATTATTACTCACCGTCGCTGTTTTGGTCCTGGTTGCGGTTGTTGCGGCCGGCTACGCGGCCTTCCGGCTCACTCGCGCTTACCGCGGCTTTAGCGGCGAAGTCTACCTGGATTTTCCACACGGCACTTCGGCGGGGCGGATCGCCGACATGCTGGCTGAAAACGGTGTGGTATCTACCCGCTGGGATTTCCTCGTAGCGCGTGCCGTTCGCAGAGGCCATACGCTCCAGGCCGGCGAGTACCGCTTCGATCGGCCGGCCTCGCCACTGGAAGTATTCGGACGGATCGCCCGCGGGGACGTCTTCTATTACGAACTTGTCGTACCCGAGGGATATAACATGTTCGATATCGCAGCGGCCGCGGGGCATTTGGGCCTCTTCAGCGCGGAAGATTTCCTGACCGCGGCGCGCGATCCCTCCCAGATCCGCGACCTGGATCCGAAAGCTCCCAGTCTGGAGGGCTACCTGTTCCCGAACACCTACCGGTTGGTTCGCACCACCACTCCCGCCGGCTTGTGCCGCATGATGACGAACAAGTTCCGCGAAGTCTGGCAGGACCTCCATACCACCGCCGAAATACACGAAGCGATTACTGTGGCATCACTGGTGGAGAAAGAAAGCAAGCTGGCCGATGAACGGCCCCAGGTCGCCGCGGTCTTCGCTAACCGCGCACGCATCGGCATGAAGCTGGATTGCGACCCGACCACGATCTACGCGGCGCTGCTCGATCACCGCTACCGTGGCACGATTTACCGCTCGGACCTGGCCAGCGGCAACCCCTACAACACGTACCAGCACGCGGGCCTCCCCCCCGGCCCGATCGCCAATCCGGGCCTGGTTTCGATAAAGGCAGCGCTGATGCCGGCCGATTCGGATGCTCTCTATTTCGTCCTGCGCCCGAATGGCTCAGGCGCGCACGAATTTTCTAAAAATATCGCCGCCCACCAGGCCGCCACCGCTCGCTACCGGCGCGGCCTGAGGCGCTAGGCCGGGCCCAAGCGATCTTACTTACTAATCCCGTTCCGATGGTTTCCGTTCAGCGCGGGCGACATTCCCGGAAGCTCGCGCCGGCTGATTACGCGGTCCACCATGCCATATTCCACGCCTTGCTGCGCGTCCATGATGTAGTCGCGATCCACATCCCTCTGAATTCTCTCCAGCGGTTGACCTGTGGCATCCGCCAGAATCCGGTTCAGGGTTTCGCGCGTCCGCAAGATCTCGCGGGTCTGAATATCGAGATCCGCCGCCTGCCCCGCCAGGCCCTGCGCGTGCGGCTGGTGAATCACGATGCGGGAGTACGGCAGGGCGAAGCGCTTCCCTTTAGTGCCCGCCGCCAGGAGCACCGCGGCCATGGAGGCCGCCTGGCCCACGCAGTAAGTAACAATGTCCGGCTGCACGAAATTCATGGTGTCGAGAATGGCCAGACCGGCCGTGGTCACCCCGCCGGGCGAATTGATGTACAGGCAAATATCCTTCTCGGGGTCTTCGCCCGCGAGGAACAGGATCTGGGCGATCACCAGGTTGGCGACGTTGTCGTCAATCGGCGTCCCGATAAAAACGATGTTCTCTTTTAAGAGCCTGGAATAAATATCGAAAGCGCGTTCGCCCCGCGCCGTCTGCTCCACCACCATCGGAACCATGTTGCTCTACTCCTCCCGGCAGTCCTCAGACTGCCACCAGCATCTGCTCGGAAACAAACCCGGCAAAGCGCGATACGCAAGTCGCCAAACCGGCCCAGTGCCAGCCGTGGTGCGTGAGCGTGACGCGGGTTCCATCCGCTTCGACGCGGAAGTCCACCGTTACGCTCTCGTCATTGCCACGCTCCCCGCCCGGATCTCGTTCGTCCGTGAAAAGCCGCCACGTAAACTCCACCCGCTCGGGCGGGTCCCAAACGGTCACGCTCCCCCACTCCTGTTCTTCCCCCGAACGGGTGCGTTCCAGGACTTTGCCGCCCACCCAGGGCTCGATCTCACAGCGCTCCGCCTCCTCGCCGGAAACCGAGAAGGAAGCTAGAGGCCACCAGTCATCGAACCGTTCGGTAAATAGGCGGAAGGCTTCCTCGATCGGGCAATCAACGTGAACGCTTTGTCGAATGGGTACGGACGTTTCCTTTTCTTTTGGCATCCTCAGTCTCCTTATTGGCAAAGTCGGCAAAAGCAGTCAACGCGTCGCGCCAGATCGAATCGATGTGCGCGCGCAGCTCCGCGAGGCTTCTTGGATTCAGTCGGAAATAATGGCGCGTGCCCTGTCGTTCTTCCTCCACCAGGCCGGCCGCTTTGAGCACCTGAAGGTGTTGCGAGACCGCGGGACGGCTGACCGGAAGGCGGCTGGCCAGCTCGCCTACCGTACAAGGGCGGCGCCGGAGCAGGTCGAGAACCGTCTGGCGCGTGGGGTCGGAAAGAACGCCGAGCATTTCCCATCGGTCAGCCATACCTTACGGTAAGCGATGGCTTACCAAAAGTCAAGACCGGAGGCCGGCAGGAGCTTCCCTGGGCGCCGTCTTGAAAACCTCTCCGCAAGGGGCTAAGCTTATGTACTTTCCGGTACAAATTCGCAGCCAACGCTGGAAAACGCTGCTGGCTTACCGGTTCGGGAAAAATCCCGCTTAGGCCCCCAAGCAAAGAGGAGTTACTCGATGCCGCTAAACGAACGTGCATTCATGCGAACGATCTCGCAATCGGGACCCAAGGAACTGATCGATGCAGTGCTGCACGCCAACGCTGAAGAAGAGAGGGCCCTGCGCATTTACCTGGGAAACGCGCAATTCGAGCAAATACGGTCGATCGGCACCCAGGTGGTCGGAGAACGGGGCGTCACCGCTCCGCGCGGCAACGTGATTGTCCTGCACGGAATCATGGGTGGCGAGCTTACGTTATTTGATAACGATGGCCAGAACCTGATATGGGTGCACATCCTCCACCTGCTCCAGGGCCAGTTCGATCGCCTCGGCCTCGACGCCAAGGGCTCCAGCCCGCGGGACGTGCGCGCCTCGGGCATCTATATGCGTTTTTACGGCAGCCAGTTGGCTTCCCTCAGCCAGCAATGGACCGTCCGGCCATTCTTTTTCGACTGGCGCCGGGATATCCGCATCGCCGCTGATGAACTCTATCAAAACGCGAATACGTGGTTCGGTCCGGAGGCGCCTTTCCACCTCATCGCGCATTCCATGGGCGGGCTCGTGGCGCGCTGCTTTATCGCCAGGCATCCGGACCGTTGGAACAAAGGAGGCGCCAATGCCGGACGGCTGGTCATGCTGGGGACCCCTAATTACGGCTCCTTTGCGATCCCACGGCTCCTGTTCGGTACCAACGATGTGCTCGGCACGATAGCCAAGATCGACTTCTCACACGATGCCAAAGACCTTTTGAATATCGCCAAGACCTTTCCCGGCGCATACCAGATGATGCCGGTGCGCGGCAAACTCGAAGGACTCGATGTTCTGTATCGCGCCGCCACCTATACGGTCAGCCCCGTCGATCAGTCGCTTCTCGATCAGGCGGAAGTGTTTCAACGCGAAATCGCCGGCGCGGTCGATCCGGCACGCATGGTTTACGTGGCGGGATACAATCGCCGCACGCTGGCGGGTATCAACGACTCGAATCAACTCGGTGTCGATGCCGGTTATTTTATGTCCCGCAGAGGAGACGGAACCGTTCCGCACAACTTGGGCCTGCTGGACGGCGTGAAAACTTTCTATGTGGATGAGGAGCATCAGAACCTGCCTGCCAATTCGCGCGTCCAGTCGGCCATGACGGAACTGCTCGAAACCGGCGCCTTGCAAACCGAGCAATTCTTGTTTAAAGGCCTGGGGCCGGAGTTTGTCGGGGAGCGGGGGCTGGGTGAAGAGAGCCAGTCGTCCATGCTGGCCGGAGAGGCGGCGCGCAAATCGATCAAAGAGCAGCAGGCGATCGCCCTACGCAACGTCCTGGTGAGCCGCGGCGCGACCGACGGGCAAACGATCAGCCCCGAAGAGCTGGCGCTGGCCGATGTGATTCTCCGCCACGAGCCGCTGTCGCTTGCCATTGCGGGAGAGACGGCGACAGGCGCCGGCGCTTCATTGGCGAGTCCGGTATCACTCGCCGCGGCGGCGGGGACCGCGGGCCCTACCGCGGCCGGTACTGCTGCCGCAACGAGCCTCGATTCCCGGAACAGCGCGCCGGTGCCTCCGCCCCACACCGCAATTCGGATTCATGTTCTAGTCGGCAAGATCGACGATGTTGCCAGGAACGCCGTGGCGGGAGAGCCGCCGATCGATTGCATAGCCGTCGGCCACTACCTGAGGGTGCTGCCCACCGGGGCTGAACTCGATCTGGATCGGGCGATTTCCAAAGCGCTGCGGATTTCCCAGGCGGCGCCGGCCCAGGGAGCGCCAGCCGCGCCGGCCGCCGATTCTGACGAAGATTTATTGATCTCCCAGTTTCACGAGCGAGGAATCCTCCGCGGCGATCTGGGTGTCCCCTTCTGGTTACCGGATCCCCGGCCCGCTTTTGAGGGAAACCTGCTGGTGGTGGCCGGAATGGGGCCCGCCGGCGAGTTCGGCATCCCCGAACTGACGCTACTCGCGAGAGAGCTTGCCTGGTCGCTCGGTCAATTGGGGAAAAAGCATTTGGCCACGGTATTGATCGGCGCGAGTAAAAAAAATCTCTCGTTCCCGGACGCGATCCATGCCTGGCTCGTGGGGCTGAACCGCGCCCTTGCGGCCGCATCCAGCTCCGGTGGCCAGTCGCTCCAGACGATCACCTTTGTGATCAGGCCCTCAACCACCAATCAGGATTCGAACAACCTCTCGGCCGTCGTTTCCGCTTTGCAGCGAGAATCCGAACAGATGCGCCAGGAGAAGATGTTCAATTTCGATCCCCAATTGATTGATATGCCGGCCGTGATCGCCAACCCGCGGATCAGAGCCGGCGAGGGAGGCGCGACTCGAATTTCCATCGAATTCAGCAATGGGCTGTGCCGTTATAGCGCGCTCACCGAAGGAGCTTCAGTCGCGGAAAGGGTTTATCCCCTCAACCCAAG
>CAZKVF010000289.1:0-28240 GCA_964556085.1 uncultured Solibacteraceae bacterium | reverse complement strand
TTCGTCGCTATGATGACCGTGCCTCCGGGACCGCCGTTCCCCGAAGAACTGCACCTCCGGAAGATGTGCGCCATCGTGTGGTGCTACCAGGGTCCTATGGAAGAGGCGAATAACATCCTGGGGCCGATTCGCAGCTACCGTCCGCCGGCTTTCGAGTTCTTCGTGCCGATGCCGTTTCCCATGCTGCAAGGGATGTTCGACCCGATTTATCCGGCCGGCCTGCAATGGTACTGGAAGGCGGATTTCTTCAAGGAAATCAGTGATGCGGCAATTGAAAAGCACCTCGAACACGCGTCGTCCCTGCCGACCTGGCTATCGACCATGCATCTTTATCCGGTGAATGGGAAAGTGAATCGAGTGCGCGAAAGCGACACCGCGTTCGCTTATCGGGATGCAGTCTGGAGCGGGGTGATTGTCGGAGTGGACCCGGACCCGGCCAACCGCGACCGAATCGTGAATTGGGCCAGAGATTATTACGATGCTCTACATCCGTTCGGCGCCGGCGGCGCTTATCTGAACTTCATGATGGAAGAGGGAGAGGACCGGATTCGAGCTACCTACCGGGGGAATTACGACCGGCTGGCAGCGGTCAAAGCGAAGTACGATCCTGACAACTTCTTCCGCATAAATCAGAACATCCGGCCGGCACCAAACCGGGATGCTTCGACCGTCGCGTAGGACCGCCCGTCACTGAATCTTTCTCGCTAATCGAAATATCTGGCCAGGAATGCTGCTCGCGCATGCGAGGGGACCTGCGTGCGCCTGGCCAGCTGACTAACCCGTTTCTGCGAAAAGGAGGGGGATATGGAATTAGAAGAGGAGAGACTGATCAGCGAGGTCCTTTGGTGGAGTCGAGCCACCAAACACTTCCCGTGGGAACCCTGGCCGGCGGAGATCGCCACGCTGAAGTCGCGTCTCAGGAGAATCTGGAACGCCGGAGATTACGATCGCGTTTCTCGTTACACGCAGATCGAGGCTGAAGGCTTCTATCGCCGCCTGGCGGTTCCACCCGGATCCAGACTCCTCGATATCGCGTGCGGCTCCGGCCAATTGGCGCTCATCGCTGCCCGCAATGGCGTGGACGCGACGGGCATCGACATAGCCGAGAATCTCATCGATCGCGCCCGGGAACGGGCACGAGTCGAAGGGCTGAGCGCGCGCTTCTACGAAGCGGACGCGGAAGACCTGCCGTTTGACGACGCAACCTTCGACGTGGTCACGAGCGTCGCTGGCGCCATGTTCGCCCCGCGCCCGGAGGTGGCTGCCAAGGAACTCCTGCGCGTATGCCGCCGGGGCGGCATCGTTGCGATGGCAAACTGGACGCCACAGGGCTTCATCGGCCAAATGTACAGATTGATTTCAAATTTCGTCGCTCCCTCCGGGATGCGCGAACCCGTGCTTTGGGGTGATGAGGCCGAGGTGCGCGTGTTGTTTGGCCCGGGCGTATCCAGTGTGGAGTTTGCTCGCCGCAACGCGGTACTGAATTTTCCATTTCCCCCCGGCGAGGTTGTGCGCTTCTTCCGCCTCTACCACGGGCCGGTAAACCGCGCCTTCGCTTCACTCAACCGGGCAGGAAGGTTGAGTCTCCAGGCGGAAATGGAAGAGCTGTGGTCGACTCACAACGTGGCACAGGGCGGATTTACTAAAGTCGATGCCGAATGGCTTGAGCTGGTGGCAAAACGGACTAGACGCGGAGGTGCGATTCATGATTTGGGGTTACGCGCGAAACGCCGACGCGGTCGAGCCGGCTGAGTTGTTTGAAGACCGAATACCCTAGGAACGTTGTTCCCGGCCATTCCGCGTATCCGCGTTGCACACTTCAAAAAGAAGCGGCCATTGTGCTAACGCATCGTGTATTGATATGGCCCGATAGGGCGGCTTATGCGTTTTTTATGGGGGCGCCAACCAAACTGAACGCGACGATTGAGCCGATGGTCCCAAACCGTCGACCAACATCCCCCGCGCACTCCACCGGAGAGCAGCAATTCCTCTCGCTCGTTAGACGAGTGTCCGAAACGATCGGCGCCGAGTTCTTTCACACTTTAGTGAATCAACTCATGAAAGTGCTCGGCGCGGAATGCGTATATGTCGGCGAATTCGTCGGGACCAGAACCGAAAGAGTTCGGACGCTGGCCGCGTGCGTGGAAGGCAACGGGATGAAACATTTCGAATTCCCGCTAGCCGACAGCCCCGATGCGGAGGTGGCACGAGGCAATCCGAGCATCTATGGGAAAGGGGTGCAAGAGGTATTCCCTAAGGATGAGCGGTTGCGCGACCTCGAGATCGAGGCCTTCGTGGGCGTCGCCCTGAATAACGCCGAAGGAACACCATGCGGGCTGATTGCGGCTCTGTACCGCGAGCCTGTGGATCTGGCGATTCACTATGTGTACTCAATGCTCACGATGTTCGCGCCGCGCGCCGCGGCAGAACTCAGCCGGGAACAGGCGGAGGACACGCTCCGCGAAAACGAGCAGCGCTATCGCGCATTCGTACAGATGAACCCCGACGCCTGTTGGCGCGCTGAGTTTGATGAACCGATGGACATTGGCTTACCCGAAGAGGAACAACTGGAACGGATTCTTCGAGATAGTTATGTAGCAGAGTGCAATGACGCATTGGCCAAAAGATTCGGACGGGAGGGAGCCGACGAATTGATCGGCATCAGCTTGGCTGATGCAGTGCGGGACATTCTCGACACGGCTACGATTCGCCTCTGCCTGAAAAATCTGATCCGCTCGGGATATCAGCACACCACGATTGAGATCGCACCAGTAGGCTCCAAAGGGAACCGGGGCCACTTCTTACTCACACATTGGGGCATCGTGGAGAACGGTAAACTGCGAAGGGTCTGGGGTTCGAGCCGCGATGTGACGAAACTGAAGGCACTCGAAGCGCAGTTCCGGCACGCCCAGAAAATGGAAAGCCTTGGAAGGCTAGCTGCTGGGGTGGCTCACGATTTTAACAACCTTTTGGCCGTTATCCGGGGATACAGCTCTCAACTGCTCGACTGTACCGAGGAAGCCAGTAACTCGTACATTGGACTACAGGAAATTCGGAAGGCCGCCGAGAAGGGCGCTCTTTTGACGAACCAACTGCTGGCATTTAGCCGAAAACACAGCACTGAGCTTCAGGTATTGGACTTGAAATCCATCATTACTGATGATGTGGACATGCTGCGCCGGCTGATCGGCAGAAAAATCGAATTGGTGACGGAGTTGGAGCCATCTCCCGGACTGGTTCGCGCCAATATCGGCTACATGCATCAGGTTTTAGTGAACCTCGCGGTGAATGCGCGGGATGCGATGCCGAACGGAGGACGGCTGATCATCGCGCTTTCGAGCGTAGACATCGGCGAGAACCGCCCGCCCAACCTACGAGCGGTTGAGCCTGGCCGCTACGTGCGATTGACTGTCTCCGACAACGGAGTGGGGATGAGCCTTGAAGTGCAAGAGCACTTGTTCGAGCCATTCTTTACAACTAAAGAAGTGGGGGAAGGAACCGGACTCGGGCTCTCCACCGTATACGGAATCGTTCGGCAGAGCGGAGGCTATATCACCGTGGAGACAGAATCCGGCAAGGGCACGACCTTCGAGCTTTTTCTCCCAAGAGCCTCCTAATCGCTAGCGACGCAGGGTCGGAACAGACGCTTCCGTCTGTCAAACCGCTCAGTCCGAGCGCCGCTTTGGGAGTCGCGGCCGCAGTCCTGGCCGGTCGATCAGCATCTCGCCCAGCCGTAGGCGGGCTCTGAGGAGGCAGACCTCAACCGCGGCCGCCGAACGATTCACGATCGGCGCGATGTGCTCCACGGGGATTCCCTCAATGTCTTTAAGCACGAAGACCGTGCGGCACATCGGATCCAGACTCGCAAGGCCCTGCTCCAACACGCGATTGGTTCCTTCGGCGGAATCGCAGAGTTGATAGTCATCTCCCCAAACGAATAACTCACGAATCAGCAGTTCCTCACAGGGGTCCACCTGGTCCGGGTGCCGGCGATTCTCACCGCGAGCGCGAAGCTTCGAAAAAGACTCTCTTACCGCAACGCTTACCAGCCGAAGCCAAGCGTGCTCATCGTCCGGGCAATCATCAATATCCGGGCAAACCGAAAGAAAAGTTTCGACCAGGACATCGCCGGCGTCATCTTCATTCTGCGTTATATGTTTCGCGATGGCGAAAACGCGGGCGCCGAACTCCCGCACCATTTCAAAAGGGTCGAAAGAGTACGCTCCCTTCTTCCGCCCAGCGCCGTAGGCGCCAATAGAGTTTCGCGAGATCGCCATGCAAGTCATAAGATTCAAGCCTCCCGATGCGGCTGGCGCATCATACTTCAACGACGATTGGGAGTGCCAAAAATAGACAGCCATCAGTGCCCCGCCGGCATTCTTTACACTGCTTATAAAGCTTAAGAATCCGCCACTTAGCCATAATTGAACGAAAATTAATAAATCCGGCTCTACTGCGGCGCATCCGGTCAAAAGCGGAAATGTCGCCGCTTTGGGGCGTTCCCGTGAGGGTATTCATGGAAGAAGAAGTTAACAATACGCACGAGCCGGCGTCGCGGCGTGACGAGCAACACCAGCGCTGGCTCGAGATGCAATCGGCCTATGCAGAGTACAGGCAGGCCTCGGAAATGCTCGAATTCACCCGCCAATCGGCTGATGACACCAGCGAGCGGCTAAAGCTGCCGGTTTTTGAACGTCAGCAGTGGCTCGCCTTTGAGCGGTACTTTGAGACCAGGATGGAGTTTCTGGAGGCCCGGTTCGACGAAAGTAATCCTCCGGATGCCGGTCTGGCGGCGCTACCGCCGACGCTCGATCCCGAGCCTGCCGGCGCCAACTCCTGGTTTGCACTTATCAACTACAAGTCGGTCTTGCAAGTACTGGCGATCGTGCTACTCGGCACGATGGTGTTCGCTTTACTTCGCGAGCAGAAACGTATACGCGACCTGGAGGCGTCACACGACGAACTTCAGGCGACTCTCAGCCAGACGCGCGACGGACTCCGGCTGCTGGGGCAGAAGCTGGATGCGTGGGCGGCAGCGCAGCATCCCGCATTGCAGCAGGTGGAACACAGAGTTCCTGTGCCCGCCCGCCGCGCGCCGGCAACCCAGCACCGGGCGACCGGTCGGAAAACGCAAGGATGGAGACGCCTGTCCGGCGCCCATGCCCCGCAGAAGCCGATAACCGCAAAGCGGGATCCGGCGCCGGAAACCGGACCTCGCGCAGCGGCGCCGGTTTTTCGCGTCCGCCTCGCCCCGCGGAAACAGCACATCGCCGGCAGTTCGAACGCTTAGCTCGACCAGGCGAGATTGGCAGGCGGAGGCGCCTGCCCCACGATCGCTCAGTGCGCGAGCGGATCCGGCCGCATTTGAACCTTGTAGACCTTTGGCCGCGAGGCGGTGCCACCTTCGTTGTGGAAGACAGTGCGCGTGCCGGTTGTAGTCCAGAGCCCGCGCCCTTTCCAGCCCACATTGGGATCGTCAATGCGCCCGTCTACGTTCTTGCTGAAGAAACCCATCGGATAGGGGATGTGGATGGTCACGAATTTTCCATTAACCAGCGCGATGAGAGCCTCGCCGCCGTTGGCTTCCGCGATTGGTACGTTGGCGCCGAGCCCGAAGGTATTGTAGCGATCGACCCACAGGAAGTAAGCGTGTTCGGCGCTGCCCGGATCGGTGACGCCTTTGAACTGCGGTCCCGGATACTGGTAGAGTGTCCATCCTTCCGGACACTGTTTGCCGGTAGCTGCGGCCGGCCCGTTCAGCACGCCTTTGCATTTGCGCCGGTCGAAGCTGGCGAGATGCCCGCTCGAGAGCGTCGTCCAAACCACCCCGTTCGTATCGAGATCGATTCCGCGCGAACCGTAACCGATGTCAGGGGGCAGGTAAACTTCGGCCAACGAACTTTGCGGCGGATTGGGCCCGAGTTTCAGCCGCACGATATACCCCGGTTGATCCTTGCGTGAGAACCCGACATCCATCGACTGACCCCAGATCGAGTCGTCCACCGTGCTGGGTTGCACGCCATAGAACGCCGCCATGATGCGCTTGTCCTTCTTGGGATCCAGAGGCTGATCGGCTTCGACCCACTCGTCGCGTTTGCCGTTGCCGTTCGTGTCGATGATGAGCGGCGTCCAGCCCTGCGATTTCTTCTCATCGCCGGTCTCAAGATACATCTTGGTATTGAGCCACCCGACCACGCCGCTATCCGGCCCGCCCGCGCTGGTCCACAGCGTGTTATTGGCGTCCTTGGCGAAGTAGAGATGCTGAGTGGTGAAGCAGGTATCGATGAGTGACCATTTGCCGCTCTTGGGGTCGTACATCGAGAGCTGGCGCGTGGACTCATTGAGCGGCGCGATTTTCGCCGAGGCAAGATCGGAACCCGCTTTGCAATAATCGGGGTTCGCAGGTCCCCGGATGCGCGCCGTAAACCACACGCGCCCCTTCTCGTCGAAGATCGGGTTGTGGATGCTGGTGTGGCCGTCCCAGATCGGCTCGTCGCCCCAATACGGCGAGTGGCCCCTGGGGAGGTCGAGCGAAGAAGGTGTCTTGGGATCCCGGAACGGATGCTTTACCTGCCAAGCCTCATTGGTGAGGGGATTGAGCACGGGCACCATGTCGGTGCTCTCCTCCGGCGATCCGTAGATATAGCCGTTAGCGTTGACGCGCGGATTGCGCTTATCGGTCGAGATGGCATCATGGAGATACGCCTTGGGAGTCGACCACTCCCACATGCTGATGACGACATTGCGCTCGACCCCTTGCGGCCGCTCGGGCTTGGAAGTGGGTAGCTCACCGGCGGCGATCCGGTCGGTCCAGTCAGCGAATAACGCGATGGCGTTTTTCGGTCCGAGACGGCTGAGCGTCAGAGCCATGTTGGCACTGGCCTGCCCGGCTTGCAGGCGGCGCGTCCAGGCTTCGGTCGAATCCTTGAAATGTCCCCATTCTTTGGGGATGGTTCGGATGCCCTTGGAGCCCAGCGCATGGCAGGACTGGCAGGAGTTTTTTAGCGTGTCGATCCAATAATGCTGGTTCTTCATGACGGCCTGGATGCCGTTGCCCTGCTGGCCGGTGCCGGGGAATTCGTTTTTATCGGGGATCCGCAGCAGCGAATACCAGTACATGCCCGGGTAATACTCCGCTGCGGCTGCCGCAGTGGGCGCGGGAACGGCGGTTAAATTCAGATGTTTGCCGCGCTCCGCAGTCACCTTGGGCGAATCAACTAGCCCGTAACCGCGCACCCAGACACTGTATGAGGCTTGCGGAAGATCGGGGATGACATAGCGGCCATCATTATCGGTAACCACCATTTTGGCGAACCTCGTCGGCAGACTGGCGGTTTCGGCGATCACCCAGACTCCTGCTTCCGGCCCGGTCGGACCAGTGACGACGCCACCAATGTCCGTGCCGCCGATTGCGACTTCCGCGGACGGGCGTTGCTGTGCCCGCAGTCCGGCTAGAACGCCGGCCAGGCAGACGGCAGTTGTGACCGCGGCAACCCCAAAGCGCTGGCTGATTCTTGGCTGCATGACTGCTAGATACTATCACGCCGGTTTGAGAGGTGGGGCAGGCGATCTTTGGTCGCCTGCCATTGTAGAATGACCGGCAGGAGGTCGCCAGTGCCGCCGTCAGCCACGCCTTCTTCACGTCCTTCAGTCAACCGCCAGTTTGTGCTTGCCTCGCGGCCCGCGGAGCTTCCCGATGAGTTCACATTCCGAATGGTCACATCTCCGGTCCCCGAATTGAAGGATGGAGAGCTTCTGGTTCGTGCCACGTACCTCTCGGTCGATCCTTATATGCGCGGGCGCATTTCGCAAGCCCGGAGTTATGCCGCGCCGGTCGAAGTCGGCGATGTCATGGTAGGCGGCGGTGCGGCGTGCGTGATCGAGTCGAAAAATCCGGATTTTGCGATCGGTGAGATCGTCGAGATGTATATGGGCTGGCAGGAATATGCCATCTCGAATGGAAAGGGACTCCGCAAGCTCGATCCGTCCATCCCCGTGCCGGTGTCGCTCGGCCTTCTCGGAGGGACCGGCCTGACGGCCTATTTCGGCCTACTCGATGTCTGCGATCCGAAGCCAGGTGAAACGGCGGTGGTGTCCGGCGCGGCCGGCGCCACGGGTTCCGTTGTGGGGCAGATTGCCAAGATCAAGGGCTGCCGCGTAGTGGGCGTCGCCGGGTCACCGGACAAGATCGAATGGCTCACCCGCGAGTGCGGTTTCGACGGCGCCTTCGACTATAAGACCACCGCGGATTATTCAGCTAAATTACAGGAGTTGTGCCCCAAGGGAATTGACGTGTACTTCGATAACGTGGGTGGTCCGATCACCGACGCCGTTCTTCCCCTGATCAACACCCACGCGCGCATTTCGATCTGCGGCCAGATCTCGCAATACAACAATTCGAAGCCGCAAATGGGGCCTCGCCTCTTGCACATGCTGATCGTGGCCCGCGCCAAAATGCAGGGATTCCTCGTAACCGACTACGCGCCCCGTTTCGCCGCCGCCGGGGCGGAACTCGCGGGGTGGTACCGTGCCGGCCTCCTTAAGAGCCGCGAGGACATCGTAGAAGGATTTGAGAATCTGCCCCAGGCATTCATCGGTCTTTTCAAGGGAGAAAATACAGGCAAGCGGTTGGTGAAGATCGAGTGACCGGCATCACGCGATCCTTGCTGCCGGCTGCGGCAATAACTGCCGCACACGGCGCACCAGTTCCGAACCAGGAAACGGCTTCAACAAGAACTCGGCATCCGGCCCGCCAAATTGGTCCATGGCGTCGTGCCGGTATCCCGAAACAAAGAGGATTTTGATTTCCGGCTGGCGTGCCACCATTCGCTGCGCCAGTTCCGCGCCGCTTCTTCCTGGCATCACAACGTCTGCCACGAGCAGGTCGATGGGGTGGCGATAGGCCTCGGCGATCGATTCTGCTTCCTCCGCGCTACTGGCTGCCAGTAGTTGGAATCCTTCCCGTTCCAGGTAGCCGTGCATCAGGCGGCGAACCCTGGCTTCGTCCTCTGCCAGCAGAATCGTGGTGCGCCGACCCGTAGCCGGCAGTTGATCCAGGTTTCCCTGGAAGGTGCCGATCGAGGGCAGCAGGATCTCGAAACTGGTGCCCCGGCCCAACTCGCTCGTAGCTGTGATGTATCCGCCGCTTTGGGCGACGATACTGTGGACGATCGCCAGCCCTAATCCCCTTCCTTCTACGGTGGACTTTGTGGTGAAGAATGGCTCAAATATCCGCGCCAGCGTTTCCTTATCCATGCCTTTGCCGTTATCGGCAACGCGCAGCCGTGCATATCTGCCGGGACGGTACTGGCGACTTTGAGGCGTGTCCGTCCCGATCTCGATTGCCTCCGTCGAAATTCGCAATTCGCCGCCGGCCGGCACCGCATCCCGGGCATTCAGTGCCAGGTTGAGCAGCATCTGTTTGAGCCGGCTTCGGTCTCCACTCACGAACGCAGCCGGTGACCCGGAGTCGGTGATCAGGGTGCGGGCCCGGCCCAGGGTGTGCGAGATCAGCGGCTGAAATTCGGAAATCACTTCATTCAGATTGAGCACTTCGGTTCGCGCTGCGTCCCGCCGGCTCAGGATCAGTAACTGTTGGGTGATGGAACTGGCGATCGATGCCGATTGCTTGATGTCGGCCGCGAGGCGCTGTTCTTCCGCGGTTAACCGCGTGCACAGCTCATCCGCGTTGCCCATCATGATCATCAGCAAATTATTGAAGTCGTGTGCCAGGCCGCCGGCCAGGCCCGCCACGGATTCCATTCGCTGAGATTGCAGAAGGCGGCTTTCCAATTCGCGGCGCGGGCCCACATCACGGAGCACCAGAACGGAACCCAGCGGATCGTCCTGGGAACCATTCTCAACACAACCGATTTCCACGGCGTTCTCGGCGCCTGTCCTGGAGGCCAGCGAATAGACGCGGTGCTCGCCTGGAAGCAGATCGTAGACCGGGTTCTTCGCGGGTTGCGCAGAGGACTCTTCGTACAAACCGAGGACATCCATCAGCCGCTTGCCCTTGGCGGCGGCGCTTTCCCATCCGGTCAACCGCTCCGCCACGCGATTCATGAAGGCGATTTCGCCGCTGTTGTCACACGCGATGATCCCGTCTCCGATACTGCCCAGCGTAGTGGCCAGCCAGCCCTCGCTGGTGCGAAGCCGCCGCTCCATCTCGCCCTTGTACAGGCCGATTTGCACCGCGCTGCGCAAGCTGGCATCGGCGACCGGTTTGATCACATAACCGCACGGCTCTGTCAACTTCGCCCGCTCCAACGTCTCGTGATCGGCGTGAGCCGTGATGTAGACCACCGGCGTCTGCAGTTCTTGTTTCAGCCGGTTGGCTGCGGCGATGCCATCCATCGGCCCTTTAAGCCGGATATCCATCAGCACAAGGTCAAACGGAGTTTTGCGGGCGCAGCCCAGAGCTTCTTCGCCGGAATGCGCCACCGCCGTCGCGGAATATCCCATCTTCTCTAGCCGCTTTTGAAGATCAGCCGCGATCAAGCTCTCATCTTCGACTACCAGAATCTGCTTTTTGCCCGTCCCCTGTTCCTCTAGCATGACGATATCCTCGTGTACCCGCTAGTGCCTGGGGAAAGCCGGAAATCTCAACAACCTGAGTTCCGGACGCTGCGAATATCCCCATCTGCCGATCGTTGTAGCAGACGGCTCCTGCCCGCAGCCGGCCTTCGGAACCTAAGTCTATTGAAATCAAGGGATAATCGACAAAAATCTGCTGTGACCGCAAGCGCGGCCGAACTCTGAGTCTGTTATGCTTTAGGGCGGGCCCTCCTCTAACTGAATGTTCCCCATTCGCGACACCCAGCCGAGCTATTCCAAGCCGGTCGTCACCGTGGTCCTGATCGTGGTGAACATTCTGGTGTTTCTTTACGAATTTTCGCTTGACGCCTTTTCGCAGAACGCGTTCATGGAGCGCTACGCCCTCGTTCCCGATCACTTCCGCCTCTCCAATGTGATCACGTCCATGTTCCTGCACGGCGGCTGGATGCACGTGCTGGGCAACATGTGGTTCCTTTGGATCTTCGGGGACAACATTGAGGACATTCTGGGCCATGTAAAGTACCTGGTGTTCTACCTGATGTGCGGCATTGCGGCGGCGTTGACGCAGGTGTTCTTCAACTCCTTCTCGCGTGTTCCCATGGTCGGCGCCAGCGGCGCGATTGCCGGGGTCATGGGCGCCTACATGATCAAGTTCCCGCACTCCAGGATCCGGACTCTGATCTTTCTCTTTATCTTTTTCACCATGATCGATGTGCCCGCGTGGATCATGCTCATCTACTGGTTCGGCCTGCAATTTGTTGGGGGGTTCGAGAGCCTGGCCAGCGCGCAGGTGGCTCAGGGCGGTACCGCCTTCTTCGCTCACGTCGGCGGTTTCGTCGCCGGCATCCTGTTTATCAATCTGCTTGGCCCCGCGCAGCCCTACCGGCGACGGCGCGACCTCTACTGGTAATTCGCGGCGCGATGAATCTCGACATCCTGGCCATTGCGGCGCACCCCGACGACGTGGAACAGACCTGCGGGGGCACACTGATCCGCATGGCGGAATCGGGCTATCGAACCGGCGTGCTCGATCTGACCGCCGGCGACATGGGGACCCGCGGCACGCCCGAACAGCGCGTGGCCGAATCCGAACAGGCCGCCAAACATATGCTGCTTGCCTGGCGCGGCAACCTCCACATGCCGGACGCCCGCCTGGAGAATTCGCTGCCCGGGCGCATGACGCTGGCGGTGAAGATCCGCGAACTGAAGCCGCGCGTAGTGATTCTTCCTTATTGGCAAGCGCGGCATCCCGACCACTACCGCGCCGGCGAGTTGGGTTACGAAGCCTGCTTTCTGGCGGGACTCCGCAAGCTTGACCCTTACTCCGAGCCTCATCGTCCTTTCAAGATCCTCTATTCCAGCGTCTACGCCGACGTGAAGCCGTCGTTCATCGTGGATATCTCCGCGCAATTCGAGCGCCGCATGGGCAGCTTGTTCAGCTATGCGTCGCAATATGGGGCCGGGGAACAAGGCAGCGCTCTCTTTCCTTCGCAGGAGGAGATTCGCGAGCGGCTGGGCGCGATCGCACGCTTCTACGGCAACCTCATCGGCGTTCGCTACGGCGAGCCGTTCGTGGTCAAAGAGGCCATGGAAGTGGGGGATGTCGTCGCCATGCCGGTGCGCTCGATTTAAGGCGGCACCGCAACGCGGGAGACGCACCTCCGGGCGTCGCGCATTGTTTTCACCGGCACTAAATCTCGTGATTTCATAATCCTGCCCCCCCGGCGACAAGAGAAGGCGCTACCCAGGCAGGCGGATTGGTCGATTTGACGCTTCGCGGCGCGGACTTTGGACCGTCGAATGCACTTCCTCGTGTGGAGTGTTGTATGACCAACGGAGAAATCACAGTCATCGTGCTTGTAATCATCATCATCGCCGTAGCCGCTGTTGCCTGGTATGTTCTCCAACGGCAGCGCAGCAGGAGGTTACGTGCGCAATTCGGCCCCGAGTACGACCGAGCGGTAGGAGTAACCGGCAGCCGCAGGCGGGCCGAGCAGGAATTAATAACACGCCAGCGGCGAATGGAGAGCATACCGATTCGAACGCTTTCCCCTCAAGAAAGCGATCGCTTCGCCGGCCAGTGGCGCCAGGTACAATCCCGCTTCGTAGATGATCCCGCCGGGGCCACCCGCGAGGCGGATCACCTTGTCTCCGAGCTGATGCAGGCGCGCGGCTATCCAATGACCGATTTCGAGCACAGGGTGGCGGACCTCTCGGTGGAACATCCGAATGTGGTCCGGCATTATCGCGGCGCCCACGCCGTTGCGTTACGTCTGGACGAAGGACAGGCCAGCACGGAGGACTTGCGGCAGGCGCTGGTTCATTATCGCGATCTTTTTGACGATCTTTTGGAGGCTCATCCAGTTGAGCCTCGGGGAGTGCACTCATGAAAAACCTAACTGAAGAGCGTCTTTCGACTGCCGATTTCGTGTCGGCGGGAAACAGAAGTGAAACTGCCGGCAGACCCGCGGAAACAACTTCCGGCCAACGGCCGGAAACAACCGATGGGAGGTCTGCGAACGGCTCAGCCGGAACCCTTCTTCCTGAAAACGTGGTGCAGGATTTTCGCAACCAGTGGACTACGGTCCAGTCTAACTTTGTCGATGAGCCTCAGGCCGCCGTCCGCCAGGCGGACGAACTTGTGGCCGTTGCCATGAAGCGCCTGGCTGAAGGCTTCACGGAACAGCGCAACACACTGGAGCATCAGTGGAGCGGCGGTAAAGATGTTTCCACTGAGGATCTGCGTGTCGCCCTGCGGAAGTATCGCGCCTTCTTCGAACGCCTCCTGGCCATCCAGGCGCCCGTCGCGGAACGATAGCGTTCGAGCCAAGGCCAAACGTAGGTCGTCGCCGGCGGTAAGGACCGCCGGCGGTACGACCTGAAGCAGCCCAGTAGTCACATTTTTCATACGGTCGTAACAATCTGCGTGTAGTTTGATACGAACGGCATGAAAATACTGACCGCTCCTTTCGCTCTGGCCCTGGGCGCCCTTTCGCTTGCCCTCCTGTCTACTCCTGCGCTGCGCGCGGCCGATACCGCGACGCCTATCCAGCATGTGGTCGTTATCTTCGATGAGAACAACTCATTCGACCACTATTTCGCGACCTATCCGAACGCTGCCAACCCGCCGGGGGAACCGGCATTTAATGCGCTTCCAGGTACGCCATCGGTAAATGGCTTGACGCCCGCTCTCCTTGCCAACAATCCAAACTCCATTGCGCCCTTTCGCCTGGACCGCAGCCAGGAGGCGCTTTGCGATAACGACAACCACTACACCGACGAGCAGAACGCCTACCACGGTGGCCTAATGGATAAGTTTCCCGAAAGCACCAATGGATCCAGCTGCCCGCCCGGCTCGAACATGGCTTACTACGACGGCAACACCGTCACCGCGCTCTGGAACTACGCCCAGCACTTCGCCATGAGCGACAACTTCTTTGATACTGAGTTTGGCACTACGGTGATGGGCCACTTGAACCTGATCTCCGGCCAGACCCACCAGACCACCGTCGATTCCATTTCCGGAAAGGTGGCTAACGGGTCCGTTATTGCCAACCTGAATGCGGGCTTCGACGATTGCGGCGGCAGCGGCACCATCAAGATGACCAGCAAGAACGTCGGCGACCTGCTAACCGCCGCCGGCATCACCTGGGGCTGGTTCTACAGCTCGTTCGCCCGCATCGGTGTCCAGGCGGATGGCACGGCCATTTGCAACAGCGTCTACAACAATCACTACGACCCGTTCATGTACTACTCCTCCACTTCGAATCCGCACCACCTGCCGCCCGGCTCCGTCGATCAGATCGGCCAAAACAGCGACCAGGCCAATCATCAGTACGACCTGACCGATTTCTGGAACGCGGCGGTTTATGGAACCCTTCCTGCGGTAAGCTTCCTAAAGTTTCAAAGCGCCGATACCGGCCATCCTGCCGACTCGACAGCTCTGGCCGAGCAGCGTTACCTGGTGGATACCATCAATGCCCTTCAACGGCTGCCCGAATGGAAGAATATGGCCATCATGATCAGTTATGACGATTCGGATGGCTTCTATGATCACGTGATGCCGCCCATCGTCAACAAATCGAACGATCCTGCTAACGACTCGCTGATGGGACCGACCGGGTTGTGCGGTACCCCGGCACCGGGCGCTTATCTGGACCGGTGCGGCTACGGCACCCGGCTTCCATTCCTCGTGATTTCGCCTTTCGCCAAACAGAACTTTGTCGATTCCACGATCACCGACACGACCTCCGTCCTGCGATTCATCGAGGATAACTGGAATCTCGGACGCTTGGGCGATCAGTCGTTTGACGCCATCGCCGGCTCGATGCTGAATATGTTCAATTTCAGCGGCCCTAACGCTCCGCCGTTGTTTCTTAACCCCGATACCGGGTTGATGCAATAGGAAGGAGCGTCGGGCCGAAAGCGGCTTGTGGCACGTCCTCGCCTGCTTCAAAGCACCTTCGGCACGGATCGTCGGCGCTACCGGTATGGCTTCGATTATTCGACAACGATCAGGACGCCGTTAGCGGGCTGGCCTTCGGCACTGACAACCACATTGAGCGCGCCTGAGGCCTGCAGCGCTTTGGGGAGTTGCAAATTCACCTGGTCCAGTCCGGGATAAGCTCCCTGCTGGCCTGCATACATTACTGTGGCCGCCGCCCCGCTGATGGCGGCTGTAACTTTGGTCGCGTGGCGAATCCCGGTTCCGTAGAGCTGCAGGAACACCTGGTCTGTTGGGGATGCGAGCTTGATCGCGGTCGCAACATAGGTATTGCCGGAGAGCGTGGCCAGGTTTTCAATCGTGTGGGAGCCATCGGCATGAACCACCACGATTTGTCCGGTGGGTGCGCCACGCCCATTCTGACTCGCGGTGAAGAGGCCGGGCGCCGAATCCTTAATAGTCATCTGCGCGGTCTGACTTGAGGAAGGCGCGGTAACTGTGATCGTTGCCGCGCCCAGGGCGGTGCTTGCGGGAATCACGAAATTCACCTGACCGGTGGAGGCAAACACGCCGTAAAGCAGGGCCGCACGTTTGGCACCGGTGCTGTCCTGCACTGTGACGGCAACGCCGGCAAGCGAAGTGGCGAGCGGGAGCGTTCCCCCGGTATCGCCACTCAGTCCGGCTACGTTGAACATGCTGACAATCTCGTCCGCGGCGAAACTCCCGGAAGAGTTGGAAGCGGCATTGGTCAAGCGCAAGGCCGGTAGGGTGACGTGCACCGTCACGCTTGCATGCGAGGCTCCCCAATTGGAATCGCCCGTATAGATGGCGGTGATCGTGTGATCGCCTTCTGCAAGCGTTGTCAGGGGTAGAGTGGCCTTTTCCGAACTGACGGTGGCTGTTCCCGCGGGCAAGCCGTTGTCTTCAAAGAGCACTTGTCCCGTGGGTGAAGGGACTCCTGCTATAGCCGTTCCGCCTATTTGAGCGCTGAAGACGATATTTTGGCCCACCGCAACTGACGGCGTCGAAGCGGTCAGAGTAAGCGTGGTGGCTGATGGCCTGATCACTTCGCCGATGCTCGCTATGGCGGGTTGAAAAATCTTATCACCGGGGTAGTTGGCGATAATCGCATGGGAGCCCCCGGTCAGTTTCGAGGTACTGAACGTGGCTTTCTTGTTGGTCACGGGCGCCGTGCCCAAAGGTGTGGTGCCGTCAGAAAACTGGACCGTGCCGGTTGGGCTGCCGCCGGTGGCTTGGAACGACACCGTAAACGTTACGCTTTGGCCGAGCGCAGCGGGGTTGGCGCTGCTGGTAATTGTCATTGCAAGCGAGACCGCGGCCGGGAAGCCCAGTGTCTGCGTGAGGGTCGCTTGGGCAGGCTTAAAGACTGTGTCACCGCTGTATAGCGCATTGATGGTGTGCGTGTCGCCTGTCGAAAAACTGGTGGTGAAGGCGGCCTGGCCATCGGAAATCGGGACCGTGCCCAGCACGACGGCGCCATCCAGAAACTGGATGCTGCCCGTGGGAACGCCTGGCTGGCTGGAAGTCAGAGTAGCCGTGAAGGTGATGGATTGGCCAATCATTGCCGGTTCGGCGCTGCTGACAAGCTTCAGGGTGGTTGGCGCGCGGACTTGTAAGGTACAGGCCGCGAGGTCCGCGGCAGTGATGACGCCGTCGCCATTAGAATCCAACGGGTCATTGGCCGGAACGGCGGCCCCCATCAGGGCGGTGATCAGATCGAGATCGATCTGGTTGACCCCCCCATCGCCATTTCCATCGCAACTGCTGCCCACGATGATGGCGACCTGTTGGAACGTGGAACCCTGCCCGTCGTTCACATCGAGCCGAGCGACGTATTGTCCCGCAGCTGCCCCCGTAAAGTTGGCCGTGGCCGAAGCTGAGTTCTGGATACTACCGCCACCCGCAACTCCCGAAACCATCCGCCACCGATACGTCAGGGCGTCCTTGTCGGGATCGCTGCTGCCCGAGCCATCCAGCGCAACGGCAAAGTTCTGCAAAATGCGCCGCGGCTTTCCCGCATTGGCATTGGGGGTCACGTTGCCGTCGGAAGCCGTGACCACCACCGTGTCGGTCCCAGTAGCTGTGCCGTCGGAGACGGTCAGCGTGAGCGTATACGCCCCGTCCAAATCGGGCGTAAAGGTCGCCGTTGGGCCTGAGCCCGTAAGTGTGCCCGTGAGTGCGCTTCCAGCGGGCACTTGCGTGAATTGCCACGAATACGTCAGAGGCTTCGGCCCGCTGTCCGGATCGTAGCTGGCGCTGCCATCCACCGTGATGGGGGCGCCTCGGAGCGCATTCAGGGCATTGCCCGCGTTCGCGTTCGGCGCTATGTTTCCGGAGGAAACGGATGTGATCGTGACGGTAGCGGGCGCGCTGCTCGATCCGCCGTTGTTTACGACGAGCCCGAACACATAAGCACCGGCGATATCCGGCCGGAAGGCGGGCTCGGGGACATTGGTGCCGGCCAGTGAGGCGATGGAACCGCGCGGCGCGGACTGCAAGGACCATTGGTAGGTCAGCTCGTAAGCCCCGGGATCGTACGAAGCGCTGCCGTCCAGCAAAAAGTATTTTCCAGTGGCTACATTGCGGTTCTTGCCCGCGACCGCGACCGGAGGGGGAGAGCCGGGCGGCGGAATTGCGGTCCCGGTGGCCGTGATGGTCACGTTGGCGCTGGAGCCGAAGGTGCCGTTGTTCACAGTCAATTGGAAAACATACGCGCCGGGAACGTCCGGCGTGAAAGAAGCCTGGGCTGCGTTGGCGTTAACGATGCTGGCGGTACTCAGCGCGCTTCCTGCCGGCTCACTCACCAGCGTCCAGCTATAGGTAAGAGGCAGTGGAGGAGTGTTCGGATCGGAGCTGGCGCTCCCATCCAGCGTCACGCTCAAGCCAACTGCAACGGTTTGAGGCGCTCCCGCGCTGGCGATCGGCGCCTGCGCACAACTCTGGCAAATGTAGGCGGTCGCAGTGGCTGTGACGGTCGCATCTGAGAGGGATGTAATCGTAACCGTGACCGCCCCCGGAGGCGTTCCGCTCGCATTGAGATAGAGCTGGCCCGAAGCCAGGGCAGGCAGGATGAACTGCGGGATCTGCTGCGTGGACGTCCCGTCCGTATTGATCAGAGTGGCTTGTACACTGCCGCTGGTATTGGTGATCGCGGCAGTATAGGTGTCTTCCACCGATCCGGTGTTCTGTAAATTCAGCACGAATACCGCCGGTGCGTTCTGGGATGACGGCTGGAACCGGGCAGTTACTCCCAGCCCGTATGGCACGCCGACAGAGAGGCTCAAACTCGCATTGACCGCCGCATTCCCGTTGGACGTGCCGGTCACTTGCAGGGGCGTATTGCCAAAGCTCGCAAACCCCGGATTGCCAATCGTAATATTCACCGTCTGACTGGCGCCGGGAGCCAGCGTCACCGAATTCGTAGCCAGTGTTGAGATCAGCGCGCCCGGACCTGACAGGCTGAGCGCAATTGTGTCTGTCACAGTGCCGGTATTGGTGACACTAACTTGCGCCGTACTGTTGGCGTTCAGAAGTGTGTAACCGTCCGGGACCGTGGTTAGTGTCAGGCCGTTCGCAACCACATTGAGTGTGGCCGACGCCTGCCCCTGGCCGCCATAGTTCTGGCCGGCGGCGACGATGAGAAGTGGTATGGATCCCGGCGCGGTGCCCGGAGGGACGGAAATCAGGACTGTGCCGGTAAAACTTTGGCCCGGAGCGAGTACCGGTTGCGTGATGACCCAACCGAATAGAGGAGGTAGTTGGGGATTCGTACTGACATCGGTGACTGCGTAGATAAAGAACGTGTCAGCTACAGGACCGATGTTGGTCACCTGAACTTGAAACTGCGCGTTAGTGCCCGGCCCTGCGCTTGCTGTCAGAGGCTTTGACTGGACTACAGCATTGGAAGCCTGGTAAGTGCTCGGTATCCCCGCGCTTCCGGCCGCTGCTGCAGTAAGCAAGCTGGCGAGGTTGGCAATTACTGTATCCAAATCCGCGATGGCCCCGGAATAAGAGCTGCACGTCGCGACTTGAATCTCTTGTGACAGGCTGTAACTGCCGTTCGGAAAAATGCCATCAAAAAAACTGGGATCGGTCGAAAGGCTGATTTGCATCAGCAGGTTATTGGCTAGATTCTGGACGGCGCCGAGAGTCGTGGCCGAGCATCCCGCCGAGAGGGCTGTGATCGCGCCGCCCAGGCCACTTAAGCTTGCTGCCAGATCCGTGCGGCCGGCTGCGGCCGCGCTGGAAGCGGCATTGGCGGCCGGCATGCCCTGCGCGGTCTCCACCGAGAGCGACATCCCCGCCGTGGCTTTTTGCTGATTGCCCGAACTGCCGAAGGTTCCCGTGATCTGAACGTTGAGGACGGAATTCAAAGGCGCCGAAGAAGCGGGAGTCAGAGTGAGGTTCTGTGTGATGGTTTGGCCTGGATTGACGGTGACCGGGCTCTGAATTCCGGCAACACTCAGGTTCGGATCCGCCGCATACGTCAGCGTCGCAACGGTGGCGGCATTACCCGTGCCGGTAATGCTCAAAGTCGCGGGGACTGATGTGCCCACGGTGGTGCTGAAGACCGATGCGGCCGCTGTCAGCGAAATGCCCGAGACCGAAGGTACCGTGAAGTTCACGCTTGCCGTGGTGTGGATCGCCGGGTTCGAACTGCTCGTCGCCGTGACATTGAAGGAGGCGCTTGTTCCCGAGTTCGGAATCTGCCCCGTGGGCACGACGTACACCCCGATTTCGGCCTGGCCACCCGCCGGGATGAGGATCGCCGGCAAGCTGCTTTGGAGCGTGAAGCCGGCCGGGGCGTTGCCGAAAGAGACGTTGAAGGTATCGGCAGCCGCGCCGGTATTCGTGACAAACAGATCGAAAGCCGTGGCCAATTGGGCGCCGTTCACCGGAACCGAGAAATTCGGATCCAGCTGAACCTGCGAAGTCACGCCCGTACCGCTCCCAGGCGCCAGGGCCGGTGGCGCGCTGCCCCCCAACAAGGCGGGCGGCAGCGATGTCAAGGAACCGGTTGTCCAGCCGAATGCCGCCAACGAAAGGCCGGGTTGAAATCCCGGATCGAGGAAAGGAACGGAAACGAGATTCGAAAGTGTGGCAATCGTCTTATTAATCAGGTAGGTCGTGAAAATCGCTGTTTCCTGCAGCCAGGGAACGCTGAGTTTGAAGCTGCCGCTAGTCATAGGGGCGACGTAATTCGCGATCATCGCAACGGCCCAGCCGGTCGAAAAGCCGGTAAAGAAGTCGATCACCGCTTTCTCGCCCGCTACCAGCGCCGGCTGAAGCTGAACGACTGCGGTGTAATCGACCAGCGCGCCGTGGCTGCCATCCTCCAAGACACCCGTCGCGGTTCCATCGGTCTCAAACTCTACCCAGCCGGTTCGCGAGACGCCGTTGATCGTTACCGCGTGGTTGGGTGCGAATACAATGCTGCCGTTGCCGACCGCCTCCGCGATGCGTGCGTTGGCGTCTGCAGAGAGATTCAGTCCGCCGGCCACCGATAGGTTTGACGACAACAGCACGCTGGCGCCGATCCCCTGGTTGGCTGATTGCGCCAGCACATCCGCGGCGCTTACGGCCACTTGTAGGGTGTTGCCCGCCACGGGCTTCTGCGGGGCTGAGAAATTTGCCAGTAACTGCGATTCGAGGTATGACTCATTCAACCCGCGATTGGTGCGATAGGCGTTGGCGGCCGCAGCGGCCTGTCCGGGCGGCAAGACTACCTGGATGTCGTCTTTTAGCGTGTCGAATCCGATCTGTAAGAGCGTGTTCCCATTCCCGGCATCGCTCACTCTGCTGGTGGCTACCAGCAGGCGCGGGCCGGCCAGGTACGCTCCCAGGTACCAATTCAAGGCGAATCGTGCGGAAAGATTGTCGCTAGCCTCGGCAAACTGGGCGGTCAGTATCCGCTGCGTGTTGATCATCAGGTCGTGCGCCAGGTTTGTAGCCTGGGCCTGAAGCGAGGTCTGCGCAGGTGTGGGCGTCCCGCTAGTGGGCAGCTGCGGCTGGATTGTCTTTAGAGCGGCGAGTAGGGAATCGTTGGTCGCCCCCCAGGTGCGGATAATGGAGTCATCCTGCAAGCCGCCGAGCACATTGAACGTCGCCAGGTTTTCGCTGTACAGCGCGGGCGCGGTCCCCGGGCCGATGCTGACCGGGCTCGGCGAGCCGGCGGCTCGCGCGGCGAAACCGATGCGATCGAATAGCGTCTTGGTAAACGTCTGGGAAGTGCCGGAGCCGTTGTATGTGATCGTCACGTCAGCGAACAGGCCGGTGAGCACCTGCGAACCCAGCGGGAGATTCGTCAAAACTTCCTGAAAGTCAGTGCCGCGGTAGACTTGATCGCCGGCCGTATTGGCCGGATCTCCCCCTACAACTAAATAGGGCGAATAAGTGTTCGTGCTGGAGCCAGCTACCGTCAAGCTAGCCGAGTTGACAAAATGCCCGATCGTGACCGGCTTGCCGATCAGGTCGGTGGTCAGGAAATCTTGAGATTGAACGGTGGTGGTCGAGTAGCCGTTCCCCGCGGCTGCGGCGCTGGCCGCGCTGTACGTCTCCGCATTCTCGCTGAAAGTTACGATGATCTGTTCATTAGACGGCACCGTGTCAGAAGTGCTCGTAGCCGTGCCGAACGTCTGCCCGAGTGTGGACTTGGCGAAGGCTGTATCGGCACTGGTCAAAGGGCCTCCGGGGGCGCTGCTGTACTGCACCCAATAATGATCGCCCGCGATCGCCTGGAGGTTGGGATCGTTCGCCGGGTCCGCGAGAGCGCTGCCGGCGGGCGGCCGCCCCAGCACCCGGTACTGGCTCTGAAACATCGACAGAATCAGGCTCTGCTCCTGAGCTGTAGTGAGCGTTCCCTGAACGTATTGCGCCGTAAAGCCCGATGCCCGCAACAGGGCCACCAACAGGCTGGCGCGGTCCAGAGCGTTACCGGCCTTGCTCCACAAGGTGCCGCGCGCGCCGCGCAACGAACCTGAATACGCCTGATAGGCGATCTGGTCGCGGACGAAGACGAACATCTGTTGCGGATCATTGTGCAGGGCCGTGGCCTGATTGACGATGTACGGATCGGTCCCATCATCGGCCGAAGTTCCCGTCTGCAAGCGCGGTTGCATGAACTTACTCTTCAACCTCGCCATCAGCGTGGCGTCGGCCGGCTTTTGCTTCCGGCCGGCGGATATCGGCTGCTTCGCTGGGAGCGTTGCCGGTCTGCCGGCGGCGAGAGTGGGCGTGATTGCATTTGCCGCCGCTCGAACGTTCCGGAAGACCTGGCTTTGAAATCCAGACTCGGTGTTGAGGGGTGGACTGACTGGCGGCGGCTCATATGTCCGGCGAGGCGCACGCGGAGCGTTGGAACTTACTTGCCCTGACTCGGTTCCAACTCCTTCAAGTTGTGACGATAAGGTCTGCTGACCGTAGCCCGGCCCGGCCAGAGTATTGCAAGCAACTACAAAGGCCGAAAAACACGTAAGATCTCGAAACCAACCCTTGGTGCAGTAGAACATTTATTCCCTCGGCTTCATTCGCGTACAATGAAGCCACAGCTCCAAGGACCAACCTGAGCTTGACTGTAGAACCTGTACGCGGGCGCCAGTCAGCTTGGGAAAATATACCCTCGAAGGCTATCGACGAAGTTATTCTCGTTTTCTATTGATAACCATGTCAATAGTTGTTGAACTTCTAAGTACCAAAGGAAGAAGCGGGACTCAGGGTACTGGAGATTCAGTTAATTGTTACTTTGTAATCACTCGTTGCTTGCCAATTTGACGCAGCGCAAAGAAGCTGGATAAATGCCGCCGCACGATGCCATCCGGTCCACAGCGCAGCAGCGGACTACTGCCGCTCCGCCTGTATGAACCCTGGCGCCACCTGCACCCAACCTATCCTGGTCATCTGCTTGCCTGGATCCATCAACGGTGGCCTAATCTGCCCGTGTTGGCACATGGTGGCGGCAGGCCCTCAGCGGCCTCGCGAGCCATGGGCGAATTTTTGCCTGAGAAGGGCGTCCCCGAATCGCTCATCTGGACCGAGGAGCGCTCCACTTCCGCCTTTCAGAACGCTCCGTTTGGCGCGGAAATCCTTTGACCCGGCCCGATGGGTCCTCTCGTGACTTGATCCACATTTTCAGACCAACTACAATCGAACCACCGGGATATCCCACATGTCAGCACAGCTCACCACATCCCGAGTGATTGCCGGCCGGTACGAGATCAAGGGCACGCCTTTGGGCCAAGGCGGCATGGGCGAAGTGTACCGTGCCTACGACGCTGTTACCAAACGTACAGTAGCGCTCAAGACCTTGCGCGGCACGGCGCAGGGGGCTTCCCTCGAATTATTCGCCAAGGAATGGAAAGTTCTGGCCCAGCTCAGCCATCCCAATATCGTTGACGTGCTGGATACGGGCGAGTTCGAAGATGCCGGCCAGAAAAAGCCCTTCTTCGTGATGCCGCTGCTTCCCGGGACCACGCTGGACGTCCTCATCCTCAAGGCCAGCCCCCGCCTCACCGCGGCGCGAGTGGTCGAGATCATCGCGCAGGCGTCGAAAGGCCTTCAGGCCGCGCACGAGAAGGGCTTGGTCCATCGCGATATCAAGCCCAGCAATATTTTCGTGATGGACGATGACAGCGTCAAGCTCATCGACTTCGGTGTAGTGCACCTGGCCGGCGCCCAGTCGGCCGCGGGCCTCAAGGGAACCCTGCCGTACATGGCTCCGGAGCAGGTGGATATGAAGCCGGCCACCACTGCTTCCGACATCTTTTCCCTCGGCGTGGTCTGCTATGAAGCCCTGACCGGCCGCAAGCCTTTCGTGCGCGACACCGAAATGGAGACCATCAAGGCTCTGCTCCACTTCATACCGCCGCCCGCGTCGGAGATCAATTCATCTGTGAGCCCGCTGGTCAGTCGCGTGGTTCACAAAGCTATGGCGAAACAGCCGGCCTACCGCTTTTCGAGCGCCCGCGATTTCGCTGACACGCTGCAAAGAGCGGTTCGCAATGAGCCGATCGAGGCTTTCGACCGGACCAAGATCGGCGCGCGCATTGAACGTGTAAAGAAGGCCTGCCAGGAGCGCGATTTCCAGTTCGCCGGCGAAATCCTGACCGGGCTGGAAGTCGAGGGCCACATCGATCCCGAAATGAACTTTCTGCGCGTCCAGATCGACGAAGCCCTGCGCCAGAAATCTATCCGGCAGCTCCTCGATACCGCGCGATCGCGGTTCGAGGAAGCGGAGTTTTCCCTAGCCCTCGAAAAAATCCAGGACGTCCGCGAACTCGATCCGGAAAATGCCGAAGCGCGCATCCTCGTAGGCCAGGTGGAACAACGCCGTGGCGAGCGCCAGGTTGAAAAGTGGTTCGAACTGGTTCAGCAGCACATGAACAACCGCATGTATGACCAGGCTCGTCAGGGGCTGGAGGAGATTCTAAAAGTCAATCCCTCCGATACCAGGGCGCGGGAGTTGCTGGCCGAGGCGGACCGCCGGGAACAGGAACTCGCCTCCAGTCGAAACCAGAAGGAGCAGCTTTACGAGGCAGCCGTCCAGGCTTACCAGGGAGGCGAGATCAGCAGCGCTCTCAGCAAGCTGGAGCGGATCCTGCAGCTCGAGCGTACCCTGCCGGGTTCGGAATCGCCGGAGCGCGAAGCTCAATACCAGAGCTTTTATAACCGCGTCCGCTCCGAGCGCGATCTCTATCGCAACGGCTATGACGACGCCCGGCGCTTTGTGACCGAGCGCAACTTCACTGCGGCTCTCGAGATCTGCGGCAGGTTTTTGAAGCAGTACCCGGGCGACGCCCTGTTCCAGGCGCTCAAGCTCGAGCTGGAAGAGCAGCAGCGGCAGGTACAGTCTGCCTTTGTGGCCGAGCTGAACCGCCGTGTAGATGCCGAGGCCGATCTGGACCGCAAGTTCGCCCTCCTGTGCGAAGCCACCGAGCGCTTCCCCACCGAGCAGCATTTCCATCAGTCGCTGCGCCTGATCCGCGAGCGGCGCGACCTGGTCAACGGCATTGTCGGTAAGGCGCGAATGTATGAAGAGCGCGGCATGTACGCCGACGCCCTCGGCCAGTGGGAAATTCTGCGCAGTATCTACGGCCAGTATCCGGGGTTGGATTTCGAGCTGCAGAGGCTGGCACGCCGGCGCCAGGAACGCGCTCGCGAGGAAGCCAAGGCCCGCTGGGTGGAGCAGATCGATCGGCACCTGGAATCCGGCGAATATGCGCGCGCGCAGGAGCTGGTTCGCAATGCTCTGGACGAGTTTCCCGAGGATCGGGAATTGACCGGGTTGGAACGCCTGGCCGCCCAGGGAACCGAGCGCAGCCGCGAAGCGCAGCAACTGCTGGAAGAGGGCCAACGCCTCTGCAACGAGCGCCGTTTCGGCGAAGGCCTCGAAGCCCTGAAAAAAGCGGAGGAGCGTGACGGCAAAAATCCTCAGATTCGAACTGCCCTTCTGAATGCGCTCCTGGAGCATGCCCGCTCCGTCCTGGGCCAGAACTGGCGCACGGCCGAGCCCCTGGTTACGCACGCCCTGGAACTGGACCCAAACCACCCGCAAGCCAAAACCCTGCGGTCCCTGGTGGACGACTACAAGAGGCAGGAACTCCTCGAAGAACTGGTCTGCGATGCGCGGGAACTGCAGGCCGGCGGCGATATTGAAGGCGCTCTCGCTAAAGTGGAGCAGGGCCTGGAATCCTATCCCAACGACCTGCGCCTTACGCAGTTACGCAATACGCTGCGCAATGCTCTGCCCGAGCCGCGGCGCAGGGAAATGCGCGAACACTATCTTCAGGAGCTGCGAGCCCTGGTTGGAGTGATTGACAGCGCTTCCGGTGCGGAGCAGACGCAGGCGCTTGTGGAACAAACCCGGACCCTTGTCCAGCGCTACCCGGACGATCCCGAGTTCCACGCCGTCGCGGCTGGCATTGAAACCAAATTGCAAGCCGCGGGCAAAGCGCCGGGTTCGCTGCTTTCGAGCGCCGGTGAGCCGCGCACCGCTGGGGCTACCGTTCCCGTACCGGCCCCGGCTCCCCCACCACCACAAACCGTGCGCTCTGCACCGCAGCAGCCGGCGCCGAAACAGGCCGATCCACCTCGATCTGACGAGGCGTCTAAGGCTGCGCTATCCGCCTGGTCGGCGAAAGCCCTTGCGCAGGCGGGAGCAGCCTTCGAGCGTGCGGCCCAGTTCGGACGCAACGGCTCGCCCCTGCAATGGTTGGTTGTGGGCGGCGCCGCTGTGCTGCTGATCTCGGCCTACTTCATAACCAGGTCCCGCCAGAAAATCGTGGCGACGCCGCAGGCCGCCGGCCAGGAGTACGCCGTGGAATTGCGGGCCAATGCTCCGCAGGTCTTCTACTTTGTAGACGGCGCGCCCGTCAACGGCCCCCTCAAGCTCCGGACGGGCGCGCATCACGCGGAAGCTTCGGCCGAGGGATTCAAGCCCGATACTAAAGATTTCACGCTCGGCGAGAACTCGCCTTCACCGCTGCGCCTGGACTTCCAGCTGTTTCCCGAGCCCGTGCGCCTCCAGCTTGCTTCCGACCTGGCAAGCGGAAAGGTATCCATCGACAACCAGGAGCCTGCACCGCTCCAGGAAGGCAGCTATTCGCGGGATGACCTCGCGGCCGGCGAGCACACTCTGAAGTTGCTCGAGGAGAACCGCGAATTGATGTCCGTTGCTTTCAAAGCCGATCCCGGCCAACCGGCGGTTCTGACCGGACCCCTCCAGGCGCACGACGTCAACGCGGTTGTGGTTTCCAGCCTGGGCAGCCGCGCCCGCGTCTACGCCTCCTTCGCGGCCAAGGCAACGCAAGGCGATCAACCGCCGCAATTGCTCCCTCCCGATGGCCTGGTTTTCAATAGTCTCAATCCCGGCAACGCCGGTGTGCAAATCGACGATGGGAAGACCCGCCGGCCCTTTCCCATCGAACTCGGCAACCTGCCGCATCTGAACCTCTGGGTCAACTCGGACCGCAACGTCGGCTTCCTCAGCGTGGAGGCCAACGTCCCCGACGCGGAGGTCTTCCTCGACGGCAAGCTCACCAAACGCCCCAACCTGCGGAACGGAAAAATCACTCTCAGCCTGGAGCCCAGGGCCTATAAAGTGCGGGTGGCTGCGCCCGGGTATGAAGAAGCAGCGGAACAGGCAATCGAAATTCGCAAGGGCGAACCGAAGGCCCTCAAATTCGAACTCAAGCCCGCCGTAACCACCGCAACTCTGCAGATCGAGGGCGGCACTCCCGAAGCGGAGGTCTGGCTTGATGGTACGCGGGCCGGAGCGCTGAACGCCGCGGGCTCCTGGTCGCATGAGAATATCGCTCCGGGCCCGCACTCTATTCTGCTCCGCAAAGCGGATTTCGAGGATCTCTCCCTGAACAGAACCTTCGCCGCCAAGCAGATGTTGCGGCTGGCAGGCGAAGAAGCCCGCCAGCGCCCCTTCGGTAAGCTCGAATTTCGAGTTTCTCCGCCAAACGCGCGGCTGACATACAGGTTGCAGGATGAAGCGACGCCACACCAGGCACGGAATAATCAGCCGGTGCCTCTCAAGGCCGGAACTTATGAAGTGCAGGCCCAGGCCGAGGGCCTGCTGCCGCAGACGCGCCAGTATCAAGTCGCGCCCGGCCAGACCGTGCCGGTGGAGTTGACCCTCGTCGCGCCGGTCGTGCCGAAGAAAATCGAGACCACCGAGGCGCCGCGTGCTGTCCAATCGCCCTACGAGAACGGCATGTGGAGGCTGCAGTCCGATGGATGGGCGGTCCGCACAGGTCCCGGATACTCCTGGCTCAACGCCAATCGCGGCGTTTTCGATATCGAGATTCGCAAGCAGGTAGGCAAAGCCCTCCTGGTCGGACCGAAGCGCATGAAGCGGGTCGAGTGGGTGCTCGACTATAAGGACGAGGCCAACCACATTAGCTACTCGCTCGACCAGCAAAACTTCACCCGCAAGGAGGTCGTGGCCGGCAAAGGCATGGCCGAGAATAAAGGGCCGAGCCACGTGGATCCGGCGGCCGAGACGGTTCACATTCGGGTCGAAATCCTGCCCAGCCGGATCACCGTGAAAAACGCCGACGGGATGGAGTTGGACGTCCTGCCTAGAGAAAGCCCCGCAGCGGAGTTAGGCAAGTTCGGCTTCCGCGGCGATGTAGAAATCAAGGTAACGGCGCGGTAGGTGGGGCAAGCGAGGTTGGCGATTTTCGCGCCAAACGTCAGAATCAGCACCGGTGCTAC
>CAZKVF010000288.1:0-6170 GCA_964556085.1 uncultured Solibacteraceae bacterium | reverse complement strand
CGCATCCACCCGTGCCGCTGTTTGCGCTGGCGCAAATAAGCGTGGCCACGGGACCCAGGAAGGAGGCGAATAACGCGAGTCAGTACTGGCACGTTTGCCGACGGCCACCGGCACTTTTCTCCTAGCACTCTCGCTCTCCAGGGTCCGAATGGCTGACTTGTGAAGTTCCGTTTGGCTCGGTACCCGGCAAATTCGTTGCAAGATCCAACACTTACGAGGTAAGGTGCATTCTCGTGTAATTCTTATTTAATACAGTCGAAAAAAAACCTTAATGAGAGGCAAAAATACTGGAGGTACCAGCGGAACCAAAATACCTTGACACAAATGCGGGGGAGACGTCACACTTTCGAACATGCTGACGAAAGTCCGGGATGGGGCCACCGAGCGTCCTCCGGAAAGGTTACTCGCAGAAATGATATCGGGTGTTCGGAACGGAGCCCAGGGTAAGACCACCGAGGGTTGGGCCGCTGTGGGGTTTGCGCCCTTGTTTTCCGGCATTTTACCTCAGGACTACAGGCGTATCTCCGCCACTGCGCGTGTCAGGGAGTTCGCGCGCGGTGAGATGTTGTATCTTGAGGGTGACAATGTCGAGCAGGTCTATCTACTGACCTCCGGTTTCGCAAAAATCACTCAGTTGGGCCCTAGAGGGACAGAAGTCATCCTCAGGCTCGGTGTTCCCGGCGATGTTCTCGGTGCAGTAAGCCTCTTCTCGACCGGCAGTCACTGCACCACCGCGCAAGCCCTCCGGCTGGGCTACGCGCTGGTATGGGAAGCGCGTGTTTTCAAGCCTCTGGTGGAATCTCTCCCCATTCTTCATCAGAACATGATCCGGCTTACCTGCGGCCATTTGCAGGAACTCGAAGAGCGCTTTCGCGAACTGGCCACCGAAAGAGTGGCCCCGCGCGTGGCGCGCCAACTCGTGAGGTTACAGGAACAGATCGGCCGGCCGGCCAACGGGTTGGTAGAGATCGGACTTTCACGAGAAGACCTGGCTCAAATGACGGGGACGACGTTGTTTACTGTGAGCCGTCTGCTTTCCGCGTGGGAGGCGCGCGGTCTGGTAAATCCTCGCCGTGAGTCGGTCACGATTTGTGACTTGCAATTACTGCGCAAGATTTCCGAAGAGACATAATCTGACGCAGTTATCAGCTCAAATGACTTTTTGGAATATGGCTGGCCGCAATGACAGTCATTGGCTGGAAGATTCAGCCCTCCAAAAATTTTGGAACTATCTGGAACTGCTCGTATGAAATCGATTAATAATTCGTTAAATTAACTTCTGAAAATCCAACTGAATTTTCGGCCCGATCAAGTTGGAAGGTCTTCATCGCAGGATATTTGGCCGTGTTCGGTGTTGGATTATTGAGAATCCGATACGGATAGGAAGCATTGAAATTCACCCAGGGTAAATACGCGGCGGTTAACCGCCGGGCCAGCCTCTTTGCTCCCATTGATATGAGATCCTCCCGGTACGGCGAGGACTTGGCCAATGCGCCCGTTGCAGCTAGACTGATTGCGGCCAGTTCGTTTGCGCTGGCGCAAAGACGGTTCGTGCCATGCACCGCCATGATCGCCTATAGCAAGACATCCGTTGTAGCTAGACAAGGACATGGGAGCCGCGGGATTATCCCTTTACATTCGACCGGCGCCTTCTCTACGAATCGTCCAAAGGTCGAAAACGAAATAGTGCCAGGGCCCGTACGGGTGTATTCCCGAGTGAACGGCCCTCGGGGGGAGAGAAATAGATGCGGCGATTGATTTTTGGGATGGCGGTGGTCGGGGTGATCGTGGCGACGTACGGGCTGTTAACGCGCCATCCGCTCTCCGCGAATGGGGCGGTGCTTTATTACGTCGATCCGATGCACCCTGCCTATAAATCCGACAAGCCCGGTATCGCGCCCGACTGCGGGATGGCTCTGGTCCCGGTCTACGCCGGCCAAGGCGCGAACGAAGCGCCGGCCTCGCCCGTGGCGCAATCGACCGCGGGCGCAGTCACGATTGACGGCGCTACGCGGCGGCTGTTGGGGATACGGGTCGCCCCTGTCGAGAAAAGCAGTGCCACCCGGGTTGTCCACGCTGTCGGACGAGTTACCCCAGAAGACACCAAAGTTTACAAGATCGACTCCGGGGTGGACGGATTTATCCGCGACACCTCCAACGATTCGGTAGGGATGCCCGTTAAGAAGGACCAGAAGCTGGCCTCTTATTACTCGCCTGATTTTCTGGCCGTCGCCTCCGGATTCCTGGCCGCGTCGGAGCGTGTGCCGGGCTCCGCCAATGGTGACGGATCGCGAACAGTAGCGTATCCCGGTGTTGTTTCGAAGCAGGGTTTTAGCAGCATTCAGGGCTACACAGACCGCCTGCGCAACCTCGGAATGAGCGACGTGCAGATCCGGCACATGGCTGAGGCCCGCCAGCTTCCCGACAGCATCGACGTCATCTCGCCGACGGACGGATTTATTCTGGCCCGGAATATCTCGCCGGGCCAACACTTCATGCACGGTGTCGAGTTCTACCGCATCGCCGACCTGAGCCAGGTGTGGGTGATCGCAGAACTCTTTGGGCAAGAGTCGCAGTATTTGCACCCGGGAGAGATGGCACAGGTTGCGCTGCGCGACACCGGACGCAAGTTAGCGGCGCGCGTCTCCGATAGCCTGCCGCAATCGGAAGCCGGGGGCGGTACCGTCAAGTATCGTCTGGAGGTAGACAATTCCGGCTTCTTGTTACGCCCGGATATGGTTGTGGATATGGAACTGCCTCTCCGGATGCCGGCTGCGGTGACCGTGCCGGCAGACGCCGTCATCGATTCCGGCGCGAGCGCTCGGGTTTACGTGGAGCATGGCGAGGGGGTGTTCGAGCCGCGTCAAGTCGAAACCGGATGGCGCTCGGGAGAACGAATTGAGATTCTTCACGGGCTTCAACCTGGGGAGCGGGTGGTCACGGCAGCCACTTTTCTGGTGGATTCGGAGAGCCGTCTGAAAAACGCCGGCGCTGAAACCCACCCGGTCGTGAAAGCGCCAACCGGGCGGAGACCAGAACCGGCGGCAAAACAGCCGGCGGTACCAGCGGCCGGGATGCACGAGCACCATGGGGACATGGCAACGGCTGGGGCGCCGCACAGTCAAGGCGGCGAAATGGCGGATCGCCGTGGGAGCGGCAATGATTAGCCGCATCATCGACTTCTCGGTCCGGCACAAGCTGGCTGTCCTGAGCATAATCGCCTTTGCCGCCATCGCGGGTTGGCAGGCGATGCTCAGGGTGCCCCTGGATGCAACGCCGGACCTAGGCGATACGCAGGTCATTATCTTTTCTCACTGGGATCGCAGTCCGGACATTATTGAAGACCAGGTCACTTATCCCATCGTCACTGCTTTGCTCGGCGCGCCGCACGTCAAGACGGTGCGCGGTTTCTCCGATTTCGGCTATTCCTACGTTTACGTCATTTATGAGGATGGGACGGACCTGTACTGGGCGCGCTCGCGGACGACGGAGTACCTCTCCAGCGTCCTTTCGCGCTTGCCGGAGGGCGTGAAAACCGAGCTTGGCCCCGACGCCACGTCGGTTGGTTGGATCTATCAATATGCTTTGGTGGATCGGTCGGGCAAGCTCAGCCTTGCGGACTTGCGATCGTACCAGGATTGGTACCTGCGTTACTACCTGCGCTCGGTGCCGGGCGTTGCCGAGGTTGCTCCCATTGGGGGATACACGCGTCAATACCAGGTGAATCTCGATCCCAACCGGCTGCGCGCCTACGGCATTCCGGTGAGCCGCGTGGTGGAGGCTGTTCGCGCAGGTAACAACGAATCGAGCGGGAGATTGCTCGAATTCGGCGGGACCGAATACATGGTTCGGGGGCGCGGCTATGCGCGCTCCATTGAGGATTTCGAGAATATTCCTCTGAGCGTGAGCGACAGCGGTTCGCAGATCCGGATTAAGGATGTTGGTCAGGTAGTGCTGGGGCCGGACCTGCGACGCGGGCTGGCCGATCTGGACGGCGCGGGCGAGGTGGTTTCGGGTATCGTCGTGATGCGCAGCGGCGAGAACGCACTGGATGTCATTAACCGCGTGAAGGCCAGGATCAAAGAGATCGAACCCGGCTTTCCGGCGGGCGTCCAGCTCATTCCGGTCTATGACCGCTCGGAGCTGATTCACAACACGATAGGCACGGTGCGGCAGACGATCATCGAAGTTGTCATCACGATCGTGCTCATTGTGCTGGTCTTTCTATGGCACTTTCCCAGCGCCGCGATTCCGATTGCCACCATGCCAATCGCCGTGTTGCTGGCGTTCATCCCGTTCCGGCTGCTGGGCATCAGCGCCAATATCATGTCGCTGGCGGGGGTGGCGATTGCGTTCAGCGAACTGGTGGATGCCTCGATTGTGGTGGTGGAGCAGACGCACAAAAAGCTGGAGCAGTGGGCAGCCACGGGACGCACGCTCGACTGCCGCGAGGTCGTACTCAGCGCCATCAAAGAAGTATCCGGCCCGATCTTTTTCGCCCTGCTGGTGATGGCCATTTCGTTTCTGCCGGTACTGACTTTGCAGGGCCAGGAAGGCAGGATGTTCCGGCCGCTGGCCTACACCAAGACGCTCACGATGCTGGTGGCGGCTTTGCTCGCGGTGACTCTCGATCCGGCGCTGCGCCTGCTGCTCACGCGTGTCGAACGATTCGATTTCCGGCCGCAATGGCTTTGCCGCATTGCTAACGCGGTGCTGGTCGGCAAGGTGAAGGCCGAGGACCGGCACCCCATCAGCCGCCGGCTGATGCGCGCTTACGAGCCGGTGGTGCGATGGACACTGCGCTCGAGGTGGCTGGTGGTAAGCGCTGCCCTGGCGTTAATCGTTCTCACCGTCCCCGTCTTTTTCCGGCTGGGATCGGAGGCGATGCCGCCGCTTGACGAAGGCGCGATTCTGTACATGCCCACCACGCTGCCCGGCATTTCCATCAGCCAGGCGGAGCAGTTGTTGCAAGTCAGCGACCGCATCATCCGCCAATTCCCCGAGGTAGATCACGTACTGGGGAAGGCCGGCCGCGCCGAAACGGCCACCGATCCCGCGCCTCTTTCGATGTTGGAGACGGTTGTGGTGTTAAAGCCGCGAGCTATGTGGCGGCACGTGGATACCTGGTACTCCTCGTGGGCTCCCGAGTGGGCGAAGACGGTCTTCCGCCACATTACGCCCGACACCATCTCCACCGCGGACTTGATAGCGGAGATGAACCGGTCGTTGAAGATTCCCGGCGTCACCAACTCGTGGACGATGCCGATCCGAGGCCGCCTGGACATGCTTTCGACCGGCATACGGACGGCGGTGGGTCTGAAGATCGCCGGCGCGGATTCCGAGCGCATTCAGGAAATTGGCGCGCAGGCGGAGTCGCTGCTGAAAACGGAGAAAGGCACGCGCGCCGTTCTCGCGGAGCGTACGGCCGAAGGGTACTTTCTTGACCTCGAATGGGACCGCGAACAACTGGCGCGGTATGGGGTCAGTGTGCAAGACGCGCAGAGCGTAGTGGAAAATGCCATTGGCGGCGACAATATCAGCACGGTCGTGCTGGGGCGGGAGCGGTATCGCGTCAACGTCCGCTACCAGCGGGATTTCCGTAGCGACCTGGGGGCGGTGGGCCGTATTCCCGTCCCCGCGGGGGGGCAACGGCAAGTGCCGCTGGGCGACCTGGCGCGCATCAATGTAGCCAGCGGGCCGGCCATGATCCGCAACGAAAACGGGCTGCTTACCGGATATGTTTACGTGGATGTGGATGGCCGCGACCTGGCCACTTACGTAAAGGAAGCAAACCAGCTTCTGCGCGATCGTTTGCAACTGCCGGCCGGTTACTCGATTTCCTGGAGCGGGCAGTGGGAAGCCATGGAGGGGGTGAAGGAACGCCTGAAGATGACGGTGCCGCTCACGCTTTTCCTGATCGCCTTAGTCCTGTCCATCAACACAGGTTCCGTGGCGAAGGCCACCATGATTCTGCTGGCAGTGCCGTTTTCCGCGGTGGGCGCGATCTGGTTCCTTTACCTGGCGGGCTATAACATGAGCATCCCGGTGTGGGTCGGACTGATTGCGTTGCTAGGTATCGACGCCGAGACGGGCGTGTTCATGCTGCTTTATCTGGACCTGGCGTACGAGGAAGCGAAGCGCGAAGGCCGCTTGACGTGCCTTACGGATTT
>CAZKVF010000287.1:0-8139 GCA_964556085.1 uncultured Solibacteraceae bacterium | reverse complement strand
AGCGGCCCCAAAGGGCGCCCCACTTTACCAGGTGTTGCGGCCTGCGAGAACTTCGGGAATCGTGCGCAGTAGGATCGTCAGATACAGGCGCCAGGAACGGTTGTGGACCGACTTGAGATCGAGCGCGCGGCGCTCGGTGGTAGTGAGCCGGTTACGTCCGGAGACTTGCCACAGGCCGCTGAGTCCGGGCTTGGCGATCAGTACGGCCCCGGCGTCAGGTCCGTAAATGAGCGCGAGTTCTGCGGGGGTAACCGGCCTGGGCCCTACGAGAGACATGCGGCCGGTCACTACCAGGAGGAGTTGCGGCAGCTCATCCAAAGAATGCCTTCTGCAGAATCGCGCGAACCGGCTCCCCACGCGGTTATCTTCCGGAGCCTTTAGAGCTGGACCGTTTTCGTCATCGATGTATTCGATGGAGAAAAGACGCGAGGGGGGAGTGAATCCATCGCAGCGCTCCCACATGGTCCGAAGCTTGGGCACCCATAGTTCGGTTCCATAGCGGCCCACGCGCCGGTGGGCGATCCACGGAGACCGGCCGGAGAGGATGAAGATGCAGAAAGCAGTGGCGAGAACAACCGGACTTAATACCACCAGCAGCAAGGCCCCAGCTAAGCGCTCGGCTATTTCACAGTACCGCCACGCATATTCGCGAGGCACAGTGACCGGACCGGCGATGGCAAACGATGACAAAAGTGCTGACCTCGTGCCCATGGTAGCCGCAGCAGTGCGAGCGGAGCAATCCCAAGCGGGGTTAATTTACAGCAGATTTTACAGTTGCCTCGGGGACGTCAAAGAGTCCCAGAGCCCGAGCCATTTTCCAATAGAACTCCTGGGCGGAGAAACGCCGGGAATAGCGTCGTAATGCCAATGGTGATACCGAGGCTTCGATTCGGTCGAATTCACACAACGCCGCTTCCAGATGACCTTGATCCGGCGCATCGTAGAGGACGCCGCCAATCGGGTCTTCGAGAGGAACGCTTTCCAGAACGCCCCCCCGGCCCAACGCAATTACGGGCTTTCCGCTGGCTAATGCCTCGATCGGGGTCATTCCGAAATCTTCTTCGCCAGGCAGCAGGAGGGCGCGGCAGCAAGCGTAGAGTTCGCGAAGTTGGTTATCCGGCACGCGACCCGCGAATTCAATACGCGGGCCCGCCAAAGATTTCAGTTTGCCGTACTCGGAGCCGCTTCCGGCAATGACCAGCCGCCGCCCCGTGCGAGTGAAGATCCGAACCGCGGTGTCGATACGCTTATAAGGCACCAACTCCGAAACGATCAGGAAGTAATCGCCCGCGGGCTTCCAGTAGAACGACTCAACGTCCACCGGCGGATGGATCACTTCCGATTCGCGGCGGTACGTTTTCCAGATCCGGTTGCGTACGTTGGCGCTGTTGGCAATGAAGTGATCGACTCGCGCGGCGGAAGCGAAATCCCAAAGGCGCAGGTAATTCGCAAACGGTGTCATCAGAGCCCGCTTCAAAAGTGATTTTACATACTCATTGCGATACTCCGGGTACAGATCCCACAGGTAACGCATGGGGGTGTGGCAGTAGCATATATGGCGGGTTGTTGCCGGAAGAATCACGCCCTTGGCCGGACCCGATTCACTGCTGACCACGAGATCGTAACCGCGCAGATCCAGGCTCTCCAAAGCCATGGGCATCAAAGGGAGCAGCGCACGGTGCCAACGCCCCAAGGGGTTGAGAAACGAAGTGACGATGCGATGACGGCGTACCTCCTCGCTGAGTGTGGCCGGATCGCAAAAAAGCGTGAAGATATCGGCTTCGGGCAGCAGGTGGCAGAGAGCATCCAACACTTTTTCGCCACCGCGCCGATTCAGCAGCCAATAGTGAACGAGGGCCGCGCGCATGTTGTTTAACCAGCTTACAGCCGGGCGGAGCGAGATGGAGGAGCCTTAGGTCCCAGGTAACAATTATTTACTACCGTAACTGAAAACCCCGTGATATCCAATGGATGTGAGATTGGCGCCCGTCAATTCTGCTAACGCCGGCCAAAGCTCCGTACCGGATCTTGTGGCCGATGTGCCGCTTGCGGCGGAATTCTTTCCTTCGGGCTTTCACCTGATGGTGAAAACCAATTCGAAGGATGTCCTCGCCGCGGCCGCGGAATGCTGGAGCGGCTATGAGCGCGAGTTCGAGTGTGAGCCCGTGGAACTGCAGGTCATCGTACGGCCCCAAGGCGCCCTATCGCCGGAGCCGGCGTACGGCTGCCAGCGTCACCTGTTTTCGATAATCGGGGACGCGGATAATTTTGCGGCAGCCGATCTGGAGCGCCTGTTCGCATTCGCCGTCGTTTCCGCGAAGACCGCAGCGGATCACTCCTGGCTGCGCTGGTTCTTTGTGGAAACCCTTGTGTACACGCTTCTGGCGCAGCGTCATGCCGTGCCGGTGCATGGCGCTTGCGTGGCGCGCAATGGATGCGGAATTCTGCTGTGCGGTCGGTCGGGAGCGGGCAAGAGCACTCTATCTTTCGCATGCGCGCGGGAAGGTTGGACGTTCATCTCCGACGATGGCACGTGGCTGTTGCCGGATTCGGAGAACGGCTTTCTTTACTCAGCCGTGGAGGCATTGGGAAGACCGCGAGAAGCGCGGTTTCGTCCGGACGCCCCGCATCTCTTCCCGGAACTCGAAGGATGCGCCGAAAGAGCCCGGCCTAATGGGAAAATCGGGCTGGCCGTCCGCTTAGGCGATTTTCCGCTGATACGAACGGCATCGCGATGCGCCATCCGTGCCGTGGCTTTTCTGGACCGGACGCACAGCGGGGTGGCCGAACTCGCGGGAATGCCCAAAAACGACGCGCTCGAAGCGCTCCTCGAGGACCGGCCGAGTTATGGCGCGGCTGTCGATGCGCGGCACGAGAAAGCGATCCGGCGGCTCACCGAACTGCCGCTTTTCCAGCTGCGGTATCAAAGTCTCGAGGATGGCGTCAGACTGCTCGCGAGGTTAGCCGATGAAATTTGAGCGTCCCCTCTCCGCGCTGGTGCTGATTCTCTGGACCGGCGTGCCCGGCCGCGCCCAGGTTGCGTCGGCGAGATTATCCGGAGTCGTTACCGATCCATCAGCGGCCGGTATATTGGGCGCGGCGGTGACTGTCACCCAAGCGGCCACGGAATTTTCCCGAACCACTGTCACCGACGCGAATGGCGCTTATTCGTTCGACCAGCTCGCGCCGGGCGCCTATACCATTGCCGCGCGCAAACCGGGATTCCGGGCATACGAGGCCGAGAGCCTGACGCTGGAGCTGAATCAGAACGGCCGCCACGACATCCGCCTGGAAATCGGCCGCGAGCAGGAACAAATCACGGTGCAGGCCGCTGTCTCGCCGGTCGATACGGAGAATGCCGCGGTGGGATATCGAATGGACAGCTCGCGGATCGCCGATCTGCCGCTGGCTTCGCGCAACGTGATTGCGTTGGTGACGCTCGGCCCTGGCGCCATTCCGCGTCAGCTGGGCGGTTTCGTGCATGACGTCAACAACGATGTGCAGGAAGGCTCACGCGGCTCGGTGGCGTTGAATCCGCCGGTGAATGGAAGCCGTTCCACCATGAACGCGTTCATGCTCGATGGGGCATATGATACGGACCGCAACACGTTTGCCATCGCCGTGTACCCGCCGATCGATTCGGTGGAGGAGTTCCATATTCAGTCGTCGCTTGCGCTGGCGGAGTTTCCGCAGGCAGGCGGCGGCGCCATCGACGTGATCACTAAATCCGGCACCAAAACCCTGCACGGCAGCGCATTCGAATACTTTCAGAACGAAGCGACCGATGCCCGAAATTATTTCGACGACCCCACGCTGCCACGCCCGATTTTCCGGCAAAACCAGTTCGGCGCTTCACTGGGGGGACCAGCGCCATTCGTGAAGAAGACATTCTTCTACGGCATCTACGAAGGCTTCCGCCAGAAGGCCGGAAATTCGGCGCTGTCGATCGTGCCCGACCAATCCACGCGCGCGGGCGATTTTTCCGGTGGCAGCACGATCTACGATCCGCTGAGCGGCGCGACGCGCGAGCCATTCGCCGAGAACGCGATACCCCAGAACCGGATCGACCCCATCGCCACCGCGTTTCTGAACCGATTTGAGCCGCTACCCAATAGCACGAACCCCGCCGGCAATTATCTGGACGCCACACCCAGCACGTTCGCGACTGACAGCGCCTCGGGCCGCGTTGATCATCAGTTCAGCGACCGCAGCACTCTGACCGCGAAGTACACCATTAACGACGAGAGCAACACCATTGCGGGCTCCTTCCCTGTCCTGCCTGCAACCGAGAATGTGCGCGCCCAGCAGGGCGCACTGGCCTTCACGACGAGCTTTCAATCCGGAGTCAACGAGGCACGCTTATCCTTCACGCGGCTCAACATGTTCGATGCACCCGAGACCGCGTTCCATGTGAACGTGGCGCAGCAACTCGGACTCGCGAATCCCCCCACTGACCCGCTCAGTTTCGGCCTGCCTTATTTCAATGTCACGGATTATTCCTTCGTTACCGATTCGCCAACCTTGCCGCAACAGCAGCGGGATAATCTCTGGAACCTTTCCGACAGCGTGTCGCTGCTACGCGGACGCCACACGATCAAGTTTGGCGGCAGCTTGGTCCACTTCCAGTTGAATTACCTGCAAAGCAATCTTCTGCGCGGGCGCTTTACATACACGGGAGCATTCACCAGCAGCGATGGCTCGGGTGTGGGAACCGGTGACGCACTGGCCGATTTCCTGTTGGGCTTTCCGCAGGACACCACGCGCACGGTGGGCTCGGGGCAGGCTTATTTGCGGCAGAATGTTGCCGGCGGGTATGTGCAGGACGACTGGCGCGTCTCGCCGCGCCTAACGCTCAACCTCGGCCTTCGCTACGATTACGCCTCGCCTTATACCGAAGCGCGCAATAACTTGCTGAACCTCGATTACTCGACCCTCCCCAACCCGCCGCGCCTCGACCGAGTGGGTTCCGCGGGCAATCCGAACTACAAGGATTTCGCGCCGCGCGTGGGGTTGGCGTGGCAGTTACCCAAACTGCCGCTGCTCGGTGGACTGACGGTGTTCCGCGCCGGCTACGGAATCTACTACAGCCCCGAGATCGCCGTGGAAAGCTACGACCTGCTGTTGAACGGACTGTCGAATCAGATCAATGAGACGCAGGGCGATCGTCTCCCGGTGCTCACCACGCGAGACGGATTTCCCACGACCGCGGATAGCGGGTTCCCCAGTTATTTCGGTCTCGATCCTAACGCGCGCACGCCTTACCTGCAGCAATGGACCGGCAGCCTGCAGCATGAACTCCCGGGCCGCACGCTTCTCGAACTGGCGTACGTAGGCTCGAAGGGCACGCACCTGGGGCGGTATCGCCAGTTCAACACGCCGGCGCACGTGGAGACGGGAGAAAATCTTCCGCCTCGGCCGGGCGATCTGCAATCGCTGCGGACATTCCCGTCGCTCGGGCCCATCATCCAGCGCCAGCACATCGCCAACTCCTCCTACAACTCGTTCCAGGCGAAAGTGGAGAAGAGCCTGTCATCAAGGCTCTCGCTACTCGCGAGCTTTGTTTGGTCCAAATCGATCGATGATGCCGACAGCCCCATTCCCGGCCTGTTCGATTCCGTGGGCGCGCAGGATGAACGGAATCTCCGGCTGGAGCGCGGCCTTTCCTTTTTCAACGTGGGACGGCGCGTCAGCGCGGGATATGTCTACCGTCTGCCGGAGACGCGCCTCGCCGGTCCGATGTTACGCGGCTGGTCCCTCAGCGGTACAGTGACCCTGCAGGATGGCACGCCGATTAATCCGTTCTATTTCGCCCTGGACTTTGCCAACTCCGGCACGCCCAACCGGCCTAATATCGTTCCCGGCCAGAGCATCACGCTTCCGCGCAGCCTGCGCACCTCGGATGAGTTCTTTAACACGGCGGCATTCACGGCGCCCGCCCCTTACACTTTTGGCGATGCCGGCCGCGACATCATTCCGGGCCCCGGCAACAACATCTTCGACGCAGCTTTGTCGCGGCGCTTTCGAGTCACGGAAAAAGGCACCGTCCAGTTCCGCGCGGAGAGCTTCAACCTGTTCAACCATCCCAACTGGGGAATCCCCGGGCCCAATCCGGATTTTGGTCCGTTCTTCGGTAAGATATTTACTTCCGGAAACCCCAGGCAAATGCAGTTCGCCCTGCGGTACGATTTCTGAGTAGATTGGGTCACCCGAGCAGATTGAGTAACCCTTGGCCCAGTTGTCCAAGGCTTCCCGCAAACGCAGCGTCGGTTCTTGCAGCGCTGCATTTATCCGAGCCGTGCACTGATGGCCTCGTACTGCTGGATGAAGGGCAGTGGCGCAAAGCCCTTGCATTCTGCGACAAGTCCCGGCTGACGCTGGCCCTTCGCGAAAAGGCGCGCGACGTGATGCCGCCCTGGGTTCGCGAACGGACGGACGAAAACGCAGCCAATAACCGCGAGCGATTAACTCGTATCGAGGCTTCCTATCGGGAACTCGCGGAGACGCTCGAAGCCGCTAGCGTGGGGTTCCTGGCCTTGAAAGGAATCACGCAGTGCGCCCTGTTCGCCGGACGCCCGGAACTGCGGCCGCAATACGATATCGATCTCTTCGCGCCGCCAGACCATATCTATAGCGCGCGCAACGCGCTACAAGATTCCGGCTATGAGGCAGTGGCGGCCATGGAGGCGTTCCCGACCGATCACCTGCCGGTCATGATTCGAAAGACGGGCTGGGAATGGCGCAATGATTATTTCGATGTCGAGATTCCCCTAAGCGTTGATCTACATTTTCAGTTCTGGGACGAATCGGTAGAACGCCTGGCGGCGCCCGGCGTTGAGAAATTCTGGAGCCGGCGGGTCACGCGCCCCGTGGCCGGCATCAGTTTATCTCTCCTGAGCCCGCCAGACGCGCTGGCCTACACGGCGCTTCATCTCTTGCGGCATCTTCTGCGCGGCTCCCTCAGCCCGTTCCACGTCTACGAAATGGCTTGCCTGCTGGATCGACTGGCTGGACAGTCGGACTTCTGGGCCGAATGGCGCGGGCTTCACGCGCCCGGTCTGCGGCGTCTGGAAGCAGTGGCGTTCCAATTGGCCGCAGCGTGGTTCGGTGGCGGAATGGCTCCTGAGGCCGAAGAAGAAACGTCCGAACTAAGCCCGGCAACCAAGACATGGTTCGAGGAATTTGCCACATCCCCCGCCAGCGCGCTCTACCACCCCAACAAAGATGAAATCTGGCTGCATTGCGCGTTGCTCGATTCGCCCGGTGACGCCTGGAGCATGGCGCGGCGGCGTCTGCTGCCGGTGAACCTCCCGCCGGTTGCCGGCGCCGTATTCGTGCCGGAGGATCAATTGACCTGGCGGCAGCGCATGGATGGCTGGCGGCACTGGACCGTCTATACCGGTGGGCGGGCGTGGCACCATAGCGTGGCCCTGCCGAAGATAGCCGGTTCGGCCGTGCGCGGGTGGTGGCGGAATCACTCCATGGGCGAACAGTTTTGGCTTTTTCTCGCCGCGGCGGCCGTCTTCAACTTCGCCTTATTCATTTTCGTGCTCCTCTACAATCTGTTCCTCGCAGACCTGGGCTTTCGCGAGGATTCTCTGGGTCTGGTGAATGGCGCCAACCGGCTGGGGAGCCTCGTGGGCACGCTTCCCGCCGCCTTAGTCGCCCACCGCTTCGGCCTGCGCAGGACTTTGCTGGTTACGATTGGAGGCACCGCTGCCGCCGAATTATTGCGCGCGTTCTTTGCGGCGCGCGCGTCGGCCACGATACTGGGGTTCGCGAGCGGCTGCATTTTTGCCCTGTGGGCTGTGATCTTCGCGCCGCTCATCGCCGGCCTGGCGGATGAGAAGCGGCGGCCGGCAGCGTTCGGTGTTTTCTTCGCCACCATGTTTGGGGTCGGCATCGCGGGCAACTGGATCGGCGGGCAATTGCCTCAATGGCTGCACGGGAAGCAGCCGGTGCTGGTGCTTTCGGCCGCCCTTTCGACCCTCGCGCTCTGGCCAGCGATGAAACTTCGAATGCGGCCCATCGCCGTGGTAAAGACGCGTATTTATCCCCATTCCCGATTTCTGCTGCGCTTCCTGGCGGCTTTTGCGGTATGGCATCTGGCAACCGGAGCATTCAATCCGTTCGCCAACATAT
>CAZKVF010000286.1:0-9345 GCA_964556085.1 uncultured Solibacteraceae bacterium | reverse complement strand
AAATTGCATCCCGCCACCAGGACCTTCATGGCCCTGCGCATGGCGGTGAACGAAGAACCGGAGGAATTGGACCGGTTACTCGAAATTGGTCCCGATTTGCTGCTGCCCGGCGGTCGCATGGTCGTGATCAGTTTCATGTCGATTGACGACCGCAAGGTCAAGGAACGGTTCCGGGAACTCGGACGTAGCGGGCGCGCGCTGGTTTTGACCAGGCACCCGGCGCAACCCAGTGAAGCCGAAACGAGGCAGAACCCCGCATCGCGCAGTGCCAAGCTGCGTGCGCTGGAAAAGATTTGACATTCGGAGCCGCGACCGTCAGGGAGCGCTCTGGAACGATAGCTGGAAGGTAACCCATGGCGACAATGCCGGCATACTTGACGAGAATGGAGGCTGCGGCCCACACCAGTCGCGAGGGCGCAGCCGGGCACAGGATGAGGCCGGAAGGGCCGGAGGCGCTGCGGCCGGCGCGGGACCCCTATCAACTCCGCGTATTGCCGTGTGAAGACGTCTTTTTCTACTCGAAGAAGATCGATAACTCGCGGCTCGTGCGCCAGCCCGATCCCCGAGCGCGCGGCGCATGTTGGTCGGCGATCGGAATGGCATGTCTGGTGTTGGCCTTGCTCGCCGCCGTGCTGGCGCCGGGTGCGGCCAATATCTTGGCGGGCTACAAACTGGAAGCGCTCCGCGGCGAGGAGCGCCGCCTCGTGGATCAGCGCCGAGTGCTGGAGTTGCGGGAGGCTGAACTGGTGTCTCCGGGCCGCCTCGAGGCCCTGGCGAGAGGACAGAACCTGGTGATTCCCGCCGCCGGACAGACCGTCCGGCTGGAAACCAAAGACGGCAGTTTGGCAATGAACAGAGCGGGGACTCGGGAGTAAAGGCAAGAACCCGGAAGCCAGAATGCCCGTGCGGAGCGCAATCTTCTGGCTTCTGAATTCTGGCTTACGGCTTTCTGCGCCAGCGATGATCGAACGCCGCCTCGCCATCCTGGCGGCATTGTTTCTGTTGTGGGGCACGGCGATATTCGCCAAGCTGGTTTCTCTCCAAGTCATCCATCACGATCACTACGCCGGGCTGGCGCGCGCACGCCAGGAATTGGACCTGGAAATTCCCGGACCTCGCGGCACCATCTATGACCGCCATGGCCAGCCGCTCGCCATGAGCGTGCCTGCCGAGTCGGTTTACGTCAATCCTGTTAAAGTGCCGGACCTGGGAGTTGCGGCGGGGCTTCTGGCTCCGGTCCTTCATTTGGACCGCGCCGAACTATTGGGCCGCATACGATCCGCCTACGAAAGCCGCCGGGGTTTCCTGTGGGTGAAACGCAAAATCACCCCCGAGGAAGGCCAGAGCCTGAGGAAGATGCGGCTCGAATGGGCAGGAATTCAGAGCGAGACCCAGCGCCGCTACCCAAATGGCGCGCTGGCCGCCCATGTGCTCGGTTCGGTGGATTTTTCCGAAACGGGAAATGCCGGGATCGAAAAGGCCCTGGACGCGGAGTTGCGGGGCGAGGCCGGCCACATGCGCCTGCTCACGGACGTCAATCGCCAGGGCATCGACTCGCAGCTTTCGAGCGAGCCGCACCCCGGCGCCTCGCTTGCCCTGACCATTGACGCAAGGCTCCAGTTTGTGGCGGAACGCGAACTCGCGGCGGCCGCGGGGAAGCATCGGGCCGTGAGCGGCAGCGTGGTCGTCATGGATCCGCACACGGGGGAGATTCTGGCGCTCGCCAGCTATCCCGCCTATGACCCCAATGTCCCGCCGCAGCCGGGGCAGGCCGCCGCCCGCCAGAATCATGCCATCTCCGTGCCTTTCGAGCCGGGCTCGGTTTTTAAGGTCATGACCCTTTCCGCCGCGCTCGAAACCGCGGGTTTGCGTCCCGACAGTCCGATCGATTGTCATGGCGGCGTGCTCCGCCTGCCAGGCCGCGTGATCCACGATTCGCACAAGGGATTGGGCATCATTCCGATGTCCACCGTGCTGGCCAAGTCGAGCAACATCGGCGCCATCGAGATTGGAATGAGCGTAGGGGAGGCGAAGCTCTACGAGTATGATCGCCGCTTCGGTTTCGCTCAGAGGACCGGAATCGAATTGCCGGCCGAATCGCCCGGCAAATTGCGCAAGCTGGAGCGCTGGGGCAAAACTTCTATAGCTTCGGTTTCGATGGGCCAGGAGGTGAGCGTCACCACCGTCCAACTGGCTCAGGCCGGCGCGGTAATCGCCAGCGGCGGGCTGCTGGTGCGACCGCGCCTGGTGCTCCAAAAAGCTGGGCAAAGGGCGCCCATGCCCAAACCAGTGAGAATCATCCGTCCGGAGACGGCGATCACGATGCGCCAGATGATGGAAGGCGTGGTTATGCCGGGCGGTACGGGGACGGCGGCGCGCCTGGAAGGCTACTCGGTTGGCGGGAAAACCGGCTCGGCCCAGATCTTCGACATAGCCACCCGGACGTACTCGCATAATAACTACAACGGATCGTTTCTCGGTTTCGCACCCTTGACAAATCCGGCTATCGTGGTAGTAGTGACGCTGAACGGAACTCACGGCATCGCGGGCTTCGGCGGGCAAGCGGCCGCACCGGTTTTCCGTACCATTGCCCAGGAAGCTTTGCGCGTGCTGGAAGTTCCCCGGGATTTGCCGGATCAGCCGCTTCCGGTTGCCAAGAAGAAGAAGCCGGAATTGGACGACCTGAGTATTGCCGACGTGGGTTCGGATCAACCGAACATTCTGGAAGAGGACGCGGATGAAGGAGCCGGCGGGTTCACAGCCTCCGGTTCTGTGGTGATCGGTCCGCGCGTTCCGAATTTCCGAGGGCTGACCATGCGCGCCGTACTGGCAGAGGCGGCCTCCAAAGGCATGACGGTCGTCGCCAATGGCAGTGGTGTGGCGCGGGAGCAGGATCCCGCGCCGGGAACACCCTTGCGCGAAGGCGAACGGATAAGGGTTCAGTTTGCGAGATGAAGCTTGGCCAGATACTCTCGGGGGTACGGCTGCGTCAGCCGGCTGCCGGCGAGCTTGCCAACCTGGAAATCAGCGGGTTGGAGTACGACTCCCGCCGCGTAGGGCCCGGCTTCCTGTTTTTCGCCTTTCCCGGCAGCCATAGCGATGGGCGTCAGTTTGCCCAGAACGCATTGGCCGCCGGCGCGGCGGCGGTCGTGAGCGAATCGCCGGTGCCGGAGGCGTTCGATGGTTTTTGGCTTCAGGTGGAACACGGCCGGCAAGCGCTGGCCCTGGCGGCGCGAAATTTCTACTGCCAGCCCGATGAACGGCTTCATCTGACCGGCATCACCGGAACCAACGGAAAGACCACCACGTCCTACTTGCTGGACTCAGTTTTGCGGGCGGCCGGCTACACCACCGCCCTGATCGGCACTATCGAGTATCATCTCGCCGGCCGCGTACTTCACGCCGCCAATACCACGCCGGAATCGCTTGACCTCCTGCGGCTGTTCGCGGAACTGGAAAGGCTCGGCGGCACGCACGTTACTATGGAGGTTTCGTCGCACGCCCTGGAACTGGCCCGGGTGTACGGGCTGCATTTTCAGGTCGCCGTCTTTACCAATCTGACACGCGACCACCTGGATTTCCACGGAACCATGGAGGCGTATCTCGGGGCTAAGCTCAAGTTGTTTGCTGGCGCGGGCGGCCCGCCGCCGCGAGCGGCTATTCTCAATCGCGATGACTCGACCGTCCGGAAAACCAAGCTCGCGCGCCAGACTGAGGCCTATTGGTACGGCCTTGGGCCCGATGCCACGCTGCGCGCGCGTCACATCTCGTCGGGATTCGATGGCTTGAAGTTCGACGTGCAATATGGCAAGACGCGCTTCGGCATCTCCTCGCCCCTCATCGGCAAAATGAACGTCTACAATATCCTGGCGGCTTGCGGTGCGGCGCTCTCGCTGGACGTGCCGCCGGAAACGATCGCTCGCGGCATCGCCGATCTCCAGTCTGTCCCCGGCCGCTTCGAGCGTGTGGATGAAGGGCAGCCGTTCATGGTTGTGGTGGACTATGCGCACACCGACGACGCCCTGCGCAACGTGATCTCTGTGGCTCGTGGTTTGGGCCCCAAACGCGTGATTACCTTGTTCGGCTGCGGCGGCGATCGCGACCGCACCAAGCGGCCCCTGATGGGGCGCGCGGCGGCCGAAGCGAGCGATTTCGTGGTCCTGACCAGCGACAATCCCCGCTCGGAAGACCCGCTAGCCATCATGAACGATGCCCTGGTGGGCATCCGCCGCGTAGACGTGCCGCATATCGTGGAGCCCGACCGCGCCGCCGCCATCGCCCGCGCCATCCAGGAAGCCCGCGAGGGTGACATTGTCATCCTGGCGGGCAAGGGGCATGAAACCTACCAGATCTTGAAAGATCAAACCATCTCGTTTGATGACCGGGCAGTGGCGAGGGAAGTGCTTAGGAAGTACGGTTTCCAGATATCGGAGCCGCAACCGTGAGGGAGCGGTATAGGTTCTCGGGATGACCTTGGATTTACCAGAGATTGCGTCTGTCATGCGGGCGGCCGGTCCCGTCCAGCCAGGCAAGGCTACAGGCTGGAGTGTAGATACGCGGACGCAAAGCGCGGGTGACGTATTTTTTGCGTTACGCGGCCCTAATCATGATGGCCACGCTTTCGTTTCTGCCGCGTTGGAGCGGGGCGCCGCGGCTACAGTCGTGGATCACGAAACTGGCGCCGCCCGCGAGTTGATCGTTCAGGATACGCTCGCGGCCCTGCATCGCTTGGCGGCTTGGGCCAGGGGCCGCTGGGGCGGCAAGGTCGTGGGTGTTACCGGCAGCGCGGGGAAGACCACCACGAAGGACGCTATCGCCCACCTGCTCGCCGCCGAACTCGCCGTTGGCAAAACCGGTGGGAACCTTAATAATCACGTCGGGCTGCCGCTTTCCATTCTGCGCCTCGCCGACGATGCGCGCGTGGCTGTGCTCGAGTTGGGAATGAATCACGCCGGCGAAATTCGCAGACTGGCCGCCATTGCCCGGCCCGATGTCGGCGTAGTCACCAACGTGGGTTACGCGCACGTGGAAAATTTCGATTCCATCGACGGCGTTGCTGCCGCCAAACGCGAACTGATCGAAAGCCTTCCCCCGGATGGCGTCGCGGTCCTGAACGCGGATGATCCGCGAGTGGCCGCGTTCCGGGAAGTGCATTCCGGACGTACCGTCACGTTCGGCCTTTCCGAGTCCGCGGATGTGCGGGCCTGTCAGGTCGAGCAAGGTGGGGCAAGTGGGGCAGGCGATCTTGTCGCCTGCCAGGCTGAGCAAGGTGGGACAAGTGGGGCAGGCGATCTTGTCGCCTGCCAAATGACCCGTTTCCGCGCTCTCGGCGTTGATTTCGAAACCGCCTTGCCGGGCCGGCACGCCGTTCTGAATCTGCTGGCCGCCATTGCCGTGGCGCGCGTGTTCGGCATAGCCCCCGAGAAGCTGGTGGATCCGGTCCGCACCTTCTCCGTCGGCAAGATGCGGGGCGAAAAACTGGAACACAACGGCATCGTGATCTGGAACGATTGCTACAACTCCAACCCCGAAGCTGCGCGGTCGATGATCGACGTCCTGCGCGATACCCCGGCCCGCCGGCGCATCGCCGTTCTCGGGGAGATGCTGGAGCTGGGAAACGCTGCGCGTGAGTTGCACCGCGAGTTGGGCCGCTATGTGGCCAGCCGGGGAATCGATTTTCTGATCGGCGTGCACGGTGAAGCGCATGCCATGGTCGGCGCGGCGGTCGGCGCCGGGCTTCCGGAGAGCGCCGCGAATTTTTTCGAAGAGGCCGCCGACGCGGGTGATTTTGTCCGCGGTATCGCGCAGCCGGGAGACGCAGTACTCTTCAAGGGATCGCGCGGCGTAGCCATCGAGCGAGCATTGGAAAGGCTGCTAGCGTGAAACAATCCGAGCCGCGACCGTCAGGGAGCGGTCCCTTCCGGCTTCTGGCACGTGCCCCCCGGCTAATATTTCTCTCTGTGCAATCTGTTCTCTCTGTGCGCTCAGTGTTCGTGGCTTTTGGCGTTCTCTGTGTCTCTGTGACTCTGTGGTGGATTCCAATCTTCCGGGTTCTGGTTTCCTAATTTCGATGCTTTACTACCTTCTTTACGACCAACTCCAGCGCTATGTCAGTCCTTTTCGGGTTTTCCGCTATACGACCTTCCGCACCGCGTTTGCCAGTCTGACCGCCCTCTTTTTGTGCATCGTGCTGGGCCCGTGGCTGATCGGGCGCCTTCGTGAGTTTCAGATCGGCCAGTTTATCCGCGAAGATGGACCCAAATCGCACCAGAAAAAGGCCGGAACGCCCACCATGGGCGGCGTGCTCATCATTATTTCAATCGTCGTGCCGACGTTGCTCTGGGCCGATCTCACCTACACTTACGTCTGGGTGGCGCTCGCCGCCCTCATCGCTTTCGGCTGGATCGGATTCCTCGATGACTATGCCAAGGTCACCAACCGGCGTAATCTCGGCTTGACTGGAAAGCGCAAACTCTTCTACCAGTTCATCGCTGCGTTCGCTTTTGCGGCGGTACTGCTCGAAATGCGCGCTCACAACATGTACTCGACTTCCATGAACGTTCCGTTCGCCAAACAGTTCCAGCCGGCGCTGATCATCGAAGCGCTGTCACACAACCCCTGGACATACGTGATCGCGGTTTCGCCGTTTTGCATACTCGTGGCGTTGCTGGTGGTGTTCGTTTCCAACGCTGTCAATCTTACTGACGGGCTGGACGGGCTGGCTATCGGCCTGATGGTGATCGCCGCGGGAGCGCTGACCGCACTGGCTTACGCCGGCGGCCACGTCCAGTGGGCGGAGTACCTGGACCTCGCTCGCAACCCGCGCACCTCGGAGTTGACGATATTCTGCGGATCGATGACCGGCGCCAGTCTGGGCTTTCTCTGGTACAACGCCCACCCGGCGGATATCTTCATGGGAGACGTGGGCTCGCTCGGCTTAGGCGGCGCGCTGGCCGTGGTAGCGGTGCTGATCAAGCAGGAAGTGCTGTTGTTCTTTATCGGCGGCGTTTTTATCATCGAGGCCATCTCGGTGGTGCTGCAGGTGGGCAGCTTCAAGCTGCGCGGCAAGCGCATTTTCTAGTTGGCGCCCATAGACCATCACTTCGAGCAGATCGGCTGGACGGAGTCGAAGATCATTGCGCGTTTCTGGATCGCCGGCCTGGTGCTGGCCCTGTTCGCGCTGACCACCCTAAAGCTGCGATGACCTGGACGGGAACCAAAGCGCTGGTGATAGGGATGAGGAAGTCGGGTCTGGCTTCTGTCGAGCTGCTTACCCGCCAGGGTGCCGCAGTCGTGGCGGCGGATTTGAAGCCGCTCGAAGATTTAGAGGGTGCCGGCCCGTTGCTCGAACGGCTGGGCGTCCCGTTCGAGCGGCAAAGCGCAGACGTATTTCACGACCGCGACCTGATCGTGCTTTCACCGGATGTGCCCGCCGACCTGCCGCCTTTGGAAGAAGCCCGCGCCCGCGGCGCGAAGGTGATCGGCGAGGTGGAATTGGCGGCGCCATTTTTGAAAGGTCGGACCATCGGCATCACCGGGTCAAACGGCAAAACGACCACGACGAGCCTGATCGGCCACATTCTCCGTGAAGCGGGCGCACCGGTGCAGGTCGGCGGCAATATCGGAACGCCGGTTACGGCCATGATTGAGACTTCACGCGAGGACGGCTGGAACGTGCTCGAGCTTTCTAGCTTTCAATTGGAGACTATTGAAACGTTTCGCGCGGATATCGGGTTGGCCCTGAATGTCACACAGAACCACCTCGACCGGCATCACACCTTCGAGAGATATGCCGCCGCCAAGGGACGGCTCTTCGAGACCATGCGGCCAGGCGACCTCGCCGTGCTCAACGCGGCAGATCCGGTGTGTGTGAGCTATGCCGAGCGAACGGAGGCGAAGGTCGAGTGGTTCAGTGGAGTGGGGCAGGCGCTTCCGCCTGCCAAGATCTCAGCCTCGATATGTGACGCCACCCTAATCCTTCATGACCATCCCCTCATACCCGCCACCGACGTTCCCATCCGCGGCCGCCATAATCTCGAAAATGTTCTCGCCGCGGCCATCGCCTCGGCCGCTGCGGGCCTGAGCCACGAATCGATAGCCGCTGCCGTCCGCACCTTCCGCGCCGTCGAACACCGGCTGGAGTTTGTGCGGACCGTTAGCGGCGTGGATTTCTATAACGACTCGAAGGCCACCAGCGTGGACGCTACGCTCAAGGCCGTGGATGCTTTCCCCGGAAACCTCTGGGTGATTCTGGGCGGTAAGGATAAGGGCCTGGACTATGCCGCGCTCCGCGAACCTCTCGCTCGGAAGGCGCGTGCCGCGCTGCTGATCGGGGCGGCGTCTCCCAAAATAGCGGCCCAACTGGATGGCGCGGTCCGCCTGATCGACGCCAAAACCATCGACCGGGCAATCGCATTGGCTTTTGGAGAGGCGCAACCGGGCGATACGGTGCTCCTCGCTCCTGCCTGCGCCAGCTTCGATCAGTTCCGCAGTTACGAGCACCGGGGAGAAGTTTTCAAGCAGCTCGTAAATGATTTAGGTCCGCGGACCGAGCCGCGACCGTCAGGGACCGGTCCTGGAAGGGAATAATATGGCACAACGGCTCAAAACAGACTGGTTCCTCTTTGGGACGGTGCTCGTCATGCTCTGCTTCGGCGTCCTGATCCTTTACAGTGCTTCGTCCATCATGGCGCAGTTGCGCTACGGCTCGACCTGGCATTTCGTCGTGCGGCAGGTGGCCTGGGCGGGAGCCGCTGTAGGGGTGATGATGACGCTCAAACGGACGCACTACCGCACCTTTCAGAAGCCCGGCGTGGCTTTTGGCGCAATCGGCGTGGCCCTTCTACTCTTGGCCGCCGTTTATGCTATTGATGGTGCCCATCACCGTTGGCTGCGGCTCGGCCCGCTTAGCTTGCAGCCCTCGGAGCTAGCCAAACCGGCGCTGGTGGTATTCCTCGCGTTTTTCGTGACATGGCGCGGCCGAGCCATTAATAACGCGCGCTACACTTTGATTCCAGCCGCGCTGGCGGTGGGGTTAGTCATTCTGGCCGTCGTGGTCGCCGACCTGGGCACGGCGGTTGTGCTGGGGGCGACAGCCGCAATCGTGTTTTTCGTGGCTGGCTTGGAATGGCGTTACGGCGCGATCGCGGCGGCCGTCGCGCTGATCGGCGTGGGCCTTTTCATCGTGACCTCACCTTACCGCTTCGCTCGCGTGGTGAAGTTCTTTGATCCCCAATTCAAAATCACGAACCGCATCGACAGGCAAGGCAGGATTAAAGCGCAACTCGAGAGGTCGCTCACCACCCGCGACACCAATTACCAGTTGCAGCAATCGCAGATCGCGGT
>CAZKVF010000285.1:0-5125 GCA_964556085.1 uncultured Solibacteraceae bacterium | reverse complement strand
TTGGTGGGCGGCACGATCAAGGCCAGCTTGCGGCGCGACGAGATCGAACGGATTTTGAGTGAAGGTTTTTTTCCGGCAGTGGCGAGTTCGGAGATGCCAGCGCGCCAGCGGCGGGTGGGCCTGCAGGAAATCGGCTTGCCGTACGCGGCCGATGCGGCCATCACGCGGCACCTGGCGCGGTTCTTGCGCCAGCCGGCGGCAAGCGCCGAGCACGGTTCGGTGCGGCGCGGGCCGAGTGGTCTGGCGTGTCCCACGCATGTCCTCTTTAATGGTGGCGTGCTGCGCGCCGGGCTTGTGCGGGAGCGGCTGCTGGGCGCGTTGAATACGTGGCTCGCCGAGGAAGGAATGAAGCCGGTGAAGGCATTGGCCGGCGAGGATTTGATGCACGCTGTGGCCCGCGGAGCGGCTTATCACGGGTTAGCGCGGCATGGGCGCGGCGTGCGCATTCGCGGCGGCGTGCCGCGAACCTACTACGTCGGAATCGAGAGCGCCTTGCCTTCCGTGCCCGGTTTCCCCGCGCCGCTGAAAGCGCTCACGGTGGTGCCCTTCGGTATGGAAGAGGGTTCGGAGGCACGAATCCCGAGTCGCGAATTCGGCCTCGTTGTTGGTGAGCCGGCGGAGTTTCGGTTCCTGGCTTCGGCGGTTCGCAAGAACGACCAGCCCGGCGATCTGATCGAAGACCCGGGCGGCGAACTCGAAGAACTCGCCCCCATGGACGTGGCGTTCGAAGCCGGCGAGACCTCCTCGGAAGTCGTGCCCGTTTCCTTCGAAACAGTTGTCACCGAGACCGGCATGCTGCAGCTCTGGTGCGTGGCCCGCGACGGCCGCCGCTGGAAGCTGGAGTTCAACGTGCGGCAAAGGGTGGAGGCGGCGGGGTGAACATCTCAACCAGCCGGCTCGACACAGTCAGCGAGGTCTTGGAGGAAATGTTTCCCAGTTTTCGGATAAGCCGTTGCCGGTCCGCCGCTCGGATCTGGTCCAGCGCGACCTGTCCCCGCTTGCCCTGAAACATCACGGGCACGCGGGTCGGATAAGGACGCTCCGCCGACGTCATTGGAGCCACGATTACGGTGCGCAGGTGGCGATTCATTTCATCCGGCGAAACAATGACGCAAGGGCGTGTTTTTCTAATTTCGGAGCCGACGGTGGGGTCAAGAGATACCAGCCATACTTCGTCCTTGCCGGGCGGTTTCCCTACCACCGCCATTCCTTTTCGTCAAACTCGTTCGGGAAATCGAGGAGCAATTCATCTTCGGCGGCGCTCCCAGCGGCGGCAAATGCTTCGTCCCACTGCTGGCGCGGCACACACTCAGGGGCGATCACCACGCACTTGTTTTCAACTCGCAGGTCCACGGTATCGCCAAAACCGCACTGCTCGATAATGGGTTTGGGAATACGTACACCCCGAGAATTGCCGATCCGAACCAGTTCGACTTTCACAGAGTTCCTCCCGTGATTACATTGTAGCTACATAGAACGGTTGGCGGTAAGCTGGAAATAAACCTATGAAAATCGGCATCGACCTGGGCACCACCAATTCTGCCCTGGCCTACATCGACGAGCGCGAGGCCGAGGACCGCGATTTCCCGCCGATCCATATTTTCGAGACGCCGCAGGCCGTGGCGGCCGGCCGCGTGGAGCCGCGCCGCACTCTACCTTCGTTTCTGTTCCTCGAGGACGGGCAACCGGTGGGCGCATACGCGCGTGATCAGGGGGCGCTGGTCCCCACGCGCCTGGTGCACTCAGCCAAGTCATGGCTCTCGAATCCCGATGTCGATCGGACCGCAAAGATACTTCCGTGGGATTCGCAGGAAACGGGTCGCGTCTTGTCGCCGGTCGACGTCTCCACGCGCTTTCTCGCCAAGTTCCGCGAAGAGTGGGACCGGGCCAGGGCAATGCCGCTCGCCGAACAGGACATCGTGCTGACCGTTCCCGCTTCGTTCGACGAAGAGGCGCGCGAACTTACGGTTCTGGCGGCGCGCGAGGCCGGTATCGAACGCCTCACGCTGCTCGAGGAGCCCGCCGCCGCATTCTATTCCTGGATCGCGCACAACCTCGCTGAATCGCGCAAGAAGCTGTTCGATGGTCAGATCGTGCTGGTTTGCGATGTGGGCGGCGGCACCAGCGACTTCAGCCTGATTCGCGTCTCGCGCGAGGGCGACCTGGTCAACTTCACTCGTACCGCCGTGGGAAGGCATCTGCTGCTGGGCGGCGATAATCTCGACCTGACCCTGGCCTGGCTGGTAGAAACAAAGCTGGGAGCACAACTTTCCATCCGGCAGCGCAGCGGACTTCGCCGCCAGTGCACAGCCGCCAAGGAAAAGCTTCTCAATGACCCCAATTTGAAGGCCGTGGAGATCACGGTTCTGGGATCCGGCACTTCGCTCATCGGCAAGACTCTGCGAACCGAGATCTCGCGCGAAGAGGCCCTGGAGCTGGCGCTCGATGGCTTCCTTCCGGCCACGCCGCGCGGCGAAGCACCCAAGGAAGAGAAGCGCAGCCTGTTCCGCGAACTTGGCTTGCCCTATGTTTCCGACCCCTCGATCACTCGTCATCTGAATGCCTTCCTCGAATCGGCCGGCCAGGCGCCGGACGCCATCCTGTTCAACGGCGGATTTTTTATTCCCGAGATCTTGCGGGAGCGCGTGGCGGATGTGGTCGGACAATGGTATGGCCGCCGTCCGGAGATCTTCGAGAACATCGATCTGGATCTGGCGGTGGCGCGCGGCGCCGCCTATTACTCGTACGTGCGCTCGACCGGCAGCGGCGTGCTGGTCCGTGGCGGCTTGCCGCGTACTTATTACATCGGCCTGGGAGAACCGCGAGACGGCGCGTTTCCCGCTGTCTGCCTGGTGCCGCGGGGTGCGGAAGAAGGCGCCACACTCGAAATCGATAACGACGCGCTGCAACTGGTGGCCAACCGGCCTGTCTCGTTCCGGCTCTATAGCTCGCTCACACGCACGGAAGATCGCCTCGGCGATGTCGTCGAATTTCCTGCTGATGAATCCGAACTGCACCGGCACGCGCCGCTTTATGCCGTAATCCGCTTCGGAAAGAAGGCCGAAGAGCGGTTGATCCCGGTGAAGCTGGGCGCGCGTCTTACGGAAATCGGAACGCTCGAGACCTGGTGCGAGTCGAAAATCAGCGACAATCGCTGGCGGCTGCAATTTGAGCTGCGCAAAGCCGCGAAACCCGAGGGCCCGGCGCCAGCCGCCGAACGAAAAGCAGCTGCGGTGGTAAGCGAGCAGGCGCTCAAGTCCTCGCTCGAACTGATTCCGGCGGTGTTTTCACCCTCGGTGAAATCTCCCATCGCACCGGAGGAACTGCCCGCCCGGCTCGAACAGACCATGGGACTGGGACGGAATTCCTGGCCGCTCTCGACCATTCGTCAAATGGCGGACGCGTTCCTGGCAGTGGCCGACGGCCGCAAAAAAAGCCCGGCTTACGAAATGCGCTGGCTGAACCTGTGCGGTTTCTGCCTGCGTCCGGGCTTCGGCTATCCGGGCGATGACTTCCGGATTGAGCAGGCGCGCCGGCTGTTCTCCGCGGGCCTTACCTATGCGAACCAGGTGCAATGCGAAATCGACTGGTGGATCTTCTGGGGGCGTGTAGCCGGCGGGCTCAACCGGAACCAGCAGACCGATATCTATCAGCGGCTCTCCAGTTTCCTGCTGCCGCGAGGCAGCAAGAAGCCGCAGCGTGTGAACCCATCCTTGTTCCGCGAGATGTGGCGCACGGCGGCGAGCCTGGAATTGCTGCCCATCGGAACCAAAACCGAGCTTGGCGAGGCGCTTATCAAGCGGGTGAAAGCGGGGGATTTCAAGGAAAGCGAGCTGTGGTGTCTTTCACGGCTCGGCGCGCGCAACCTCTTCTATGGACCCATTAACCTGGTGACCCCGCCATCCACTGTGACTCGATGGGTGGAAGCGCTGCTCCCCGTGGCCACTGCCGGCGAAACGCTTGCGAGCATGGCGCGCGCGACGCAAGATCCCACACGCGATCTTTCACCGGCTACGCGGGACACGGTGCGGCGGAAGCTCGAAAAGCTGCCGCAAGCCGAGCGCCTGCTGGCCGTTTTTGAAGGGGAAGAGGAGGACGACCGGGCGCTGGGACGCATCTTCGGTGAAGAGCTGCCATCGGGGTTGGTGCTGGCATCGCATTTGTAGCGACAGACTGGGGACTGGGGATCTGGGACTGGTTTGCGGATGGGTGGGCAGGCGGAATCCGGGACGGAGCCTGCCCATGACCCACTGCGACCGCTCCCTGACGGTCGCGGCTCGGTAAACGGCAATTGGCAGGCGGAATCCGGGACGGACCTTCGGTTGCCGGCGCTATCAGGGCGAACGGGTAGCGAAGAAATGGGTTCGTTTGGAGGGATTGGATCAGGTTGGCAGGCGGAAGCGCCGGCGGAAGCGCCTGCCCCACCAAAACCGCTGGCGCTACCGGGACCATCCGCTGAAATGGGTTCGTTTGGCGCGGGCGGATCAGGTTGGCAGGCGGATGATGGGGCTGGCCCATCTAGACCTGTGTCCTCAGGAGGTTGGCCGGTGCTGGAATCTGACAGGCCAGGGGGCCTGTCCCACTGAATGGGTTTGTTTGGCAGCTCCGGCCGCAGCTTTTTCAACCGCTCGAATTCCTCTACCGCGCGACGGTACAGGCGCTCGGCCTGAGCCTGGTAGCGCAGAAACAATTGAATGCCGTTGCCCTGGCGGGCCAGGCGGAAGAAGCCATCGGCCAACATGTAGTTGCGATTCTGGGCCAGGGTGACTTCGATGCCGTAGGTGACGTCCTCATGGAGGGGGAAGCGGGCGGAACCATCGGATTCGAGGCACTCGTTGAGGCAGGCGGAGAACAGGCCGGCTTCGAAGCGGGCGGCGCGGAGCATGGCCTGCTGGCAGGTGGCCATGCGCTCGAGGGCGAACAGTTCCTGGGAGTTGACGGGCTGATAGACGGCGATGAGGTCGGCGCGGAGGCGAGCGACTTCCTGGATATCTTCGAGGCGGGCGGCGCGGAGCATGGCCTGCTGGCGAATGGCCATTTGCTCGAGGGCGAACAGTTCCTGGGAATTGACGGGCTGGTAGACGGAGATGAGGTCGGCGCGGAGGCGGGCGATTTCCTCGGTGTC
>CAZKVF010000284.1:0-13846 GCA_964556085.1 uncultured Solibacteraceae bacterium | reverse complement strand
GCACCGCGTCCTCATGATAGATGCGGTGCTCCGTTTCAAAATCGCTGGCATCGGACGCTGCCCAATGCTGATCCAGTGCCGCACGGATCTCTTGATCTCGCACTCCGGAATACTGCTCCTTCTTTGGTTGATCGTTCATCTTGAGCCCTCAATTTGACGAGCTGCTAAATGCTTTAGCGGAAGCGGACTGTACCGGCCGTCAAGTCGCGCGCTGCTTCTTCGATCACTCCAGAGTCTACACCGCGTGCGGGCGGCGAACCTTGGGGGCCGTTCCACGGGCGCAGCTTCACACCATCCCCAGGTGTTGCCCGGCCAAGACTGTGGCGCCGTGAGTTCCGGATTGATACTCGCGCCAGGCGGCGGCGAGCCGGCGGATGCCTGTCCGCAGCGTCTCCGGTTCGGCGATGAACGGAATGCGCAGAAAACCGGCGTGCCGTTCCGTCGGCGACATCAGCGCACCAGGAAGGATCACGACGCCGTGCCGTAAGGCTGTCTGGGCAAGCTCGCGAGCATCGCCGTTGGGCAGCTTCACCCAGAGAAACAGCCCCCCGGATGGCACGCGGAACTCCCAGCCGGGGAGACGTTCGCGGAGCAGATTCGCGAGCAGGTCGCGCCGCGGTTTCAGTTGCTGCCACCGCAGCTTCCGGATTCTTTCCATCTGGCCCAGCAGCCGGACGGCTATGGCCTGCGTCAACAGGGGAGAACCCAGATCCATGGCGCTTTTGAGGCGCGTCAGCCTCTCGACGATGGCTTCAGGCGCTCGCACCCAGCCGATGCGCAGGCCCGGCCAGATCAGCTTGCTCAGGGACCCAAGCGTGACAATAGGGGCTTCGGGTGCGAAAGCCGCGACCGGAGGCGGAGGCGAGCCTTCGAACGCCAGGTCCAGGAACGTGCCGTCGTCGATGATGGGCACGCCCAGATCGCCGGCAATACGGGCGACTTCCTTGCGCGCCGCGCGGGGCATCAAGACGCCAGTGGGGTTCTGGAAGGTAGGCGTCAAATAGACCAGACGCGATGAGGTGGCAATGATCCGCTGGCGGAGCGTGGCAGGGGCGACGCCCTCGGCTTCCAGCGCCACTCCCATGACCCGCGCGCCGGCCGCGCGGAACGCATCGAGCGCGCCGAAGTAAGCCGGATCCTCGACGAGCGCGGAATCGCCGCGCTCCAGGTACAGCGCGGCGCAAAGCGAAATACCCTGCTGCGACCCATTGGTCACGAGAATCTGCTCGGGGCGCGTCGCCAGGCCGGTTCGGACGTAGTAGGACGCGATTGCCTGGCGGAGCCCGGGAAGGCCCAGGGCGTAATAACGCGGATCATTCACCAGCGCGGCATGATCCTCAGCCGGAAGCGCGAAAAGATCGGGAGGCAGCCCGGCGAGCGGCAGCGGCGCGCCTAAAACGAGATCTATCAGATCTTCTCCATTGCGCGAAGAGAGCAGGCCAAGCAGAGGACTGGCGGCGAGCGCGCCCGCTTGGGCGGCGCCGCGCGCCGCGGCAACCACCCGCGACCGGCTGACCCAGGTGCCGCTGCCCGTGCGGCTCTCCACCCAGCCTCCGTCACGCAGCGCTTCATAAGCGCCCACCACCGTGGTGCGGCTGATAGTCAAGGCGCGGGCCAAGTCCCGCTCCGACGGCAGTCGGATCCCCGGACTCAGCCCGCCGCGGCGAATGGCCTCGATCAGAGCGTCCGCCAGCTTGCGCTGCAGCGGCCCTTTGCCCGCTGACCAGGTGCCTAGTTGGCCGGCCAGTTCGTAAACTTGCATGGCAGTCCAATTCTCCTGAAATTGGATCTTTTTTTCAAGTCCAATCGGGAGCAGAATCAAACATGGCAACTTCAACCGTTCACACCATCGATCTGGAATTGCTCGGCTCCGCGGCGCGCCGTGCAGTGGCCTATTTACAGGGCGTCCGCACGCGACGCGTGGCGCCGGACGCGACCGCGATGCGTGAACTGGAGCAGCTCACGGGCAGGCTTCCCGACGAGGGGACGGAACCGTGGAAGCTCATCGATATCCTGGACCGGTTCGCCTCTCCGGCGACCGTGGCCACGACCGGCGGGCGATACTTCGGGTTTGTGACCGGAGGAGCCCTGCCGGCCGCAGTGGCAGCTACCTGGCTGGCCAGTGCCTGGGACCAGAATGCGGGTTTGCGTGTGATGTCCCCGGCAGCCGCGTCGTTGGAGGATGCGGCTCTGGATTGGGTGCGCGAGTTGCTCGGCCTTCCCGCCGAATGCGGCGGCGCGCTGGTCACCGGCGCGACCATGGCCAACTTCGCCGGCCTGGCCGCCGCGCGCCATGACCTGCTGGAGCGAGCCGGCTGGGATATCGAGAACGATGGCCTGTTCGGAGCCCCGCCCTTGACTGTGGTGGTCGGCGACGAAGTACACGTGTCGCTCCTCAAAGCGCTGGGCATGCTGGGGCTGGGCCGCAAGCGCGTGGTTCGCGTGCCCGTCGATGGACAGGGCAGGATGCGGCCTGCTGAACTGCCGCCGCTCGACAGCCGTACTCTGGTTTGCATTCAGGCCGGAAACGTGAACACGGGGGCGTTCGATCCGGCGCGGGAAATCTGCGGCCGAGCGCGCGACGCAGGCGCCTGGGTGCACGTGGATGGCGCTTTCGGACTGTGGGCCGCCGCATCGCCGCGCTACCGTCATCTGACCGACGGATTCGAACTGGCGGATTCGTGGGCTACGGATGCCCACAAGTGGCCCAATGTCGGATACGATTGCGGCATCGCGCTGGTGCGCCGGCCATCTGCGCTGCGAGCGGCCATGGCCGTCGGAGCGGCGTACCTGGCGCCCGGCGATCTGCGCGAACCTTGTCACTACACGCCCGAAATGTCGCGGCGGGCGCGGGGCATCGAGTTGTGGGCCGCGCTTCAATCGCTCGGCCGCAATGGCATTGCCGGCCTGATCGAGCGCACCTGCGGGTACGCGCAACAATTCGCCCAAGGGCTGCGCGAGGTGGGCTATGAAATTCTAAACGATGTCGTCATCAATCAGGTGCTGGTGTCGTTCGGCAGCGCTGAAGCCACCCGGTCAGTGATCGAGCGGCTCCAGCGCGAAGGCACATGCTGGTGCGGAGGAACGGAATGGCAGGGCCGCGTCGCCATGCGGATCAGCGTCTCCTCGTGGGCCACCACCACCGAAGACGTTCAAGCCAGTCTGGCGGCCATAAAGATAGCCGCCCAACGTTGAGGGCTCTGCGTTACGGCTTGCGCGATGCCAGGTACGCCGCAATGGCGATCATGTCGTCATTGTCGAGCTTGGCGACCACCGGTTTCATCAGAGAGGTCCACAGGCCCTTCCGCGTACCTTCCTGCATATCGTAAAGCTGGCGCACCATGTAGCTGGGCGAGCGGCCGGCGAGCCCGGGAACCGGTCCCATGCCTGTGAGATCCGGGCCATGGCACACGGCGCATTGCGTGGTCTTGCCGCCGCCGCCCGTCATCACCAGAGCCTCACCTTTTTTGAGGCTGCCGGGGGGAGCATAGACGAGAAACCCGGAGTGGTCATCGCGGAGGACTTCCGTCCCTTCGGCATCTTCCGGGGTCTCGATGATGCGATGGCCCAGCGGCTCCTTCTCGTTACCTTCCAGGCGGAGGAACATGCCACCGGCGACGCGGGTCTTCGGCACGGTTTCCGTCTCGATCACCTTCATCCACGGCGTCCACTTCATCGCGCCGAAGTACTCGGCGGACTGCTTGATTTCATCGTCCGTCATGTTCTTGGCGAACTGGATCATCAGGTTCGTGTTGGCCTTGCGAGTGTCGGTGCTCTTGCGGTTGCCATCGCGGAAATCATCCATAGTCTGGATGAAGTACGCGATTGGCAAACCGGAGACCCCTGCGTTTTCCGGCCGGCCCTTGCCGTTCGGATAATGGCACAGGGAGCAGGCGTAAACATTCGGCTCTTTGCCCTTGGCCACGACGGGCGGCATGGCGCCGTGATCTTCCGGATACCAGTCGGCTGGTCCGAAGCGGTTGGCGATCTGCTGGCGGGTGAACTCGAGCTTGCTGCCCGGCAGATGTTTCACGCTGGTGTCGGGCGCGGGGGCCGCGGCTCCACCAGCCGGAGGCGTCGGGGCGCCCGGTCCGGTGAATCCGTAGGCCCAGTGCGGTAATTCAGCGGCCATGGCCGCGCCCGCGACTAGCAGGGATGCGATCGCGATCTTCCAAACAAACGTGTTCCTCATACAACCTCCTTGTGCGCAACGAAGCGCCGCCATGAATCGAAGCCGGCGGCAATTTTCTACCTCGGATTAGATTACTACCATCCGGGGAAGGCGTGTTGATTTGGTGGCGCCTGGCGCCTGGTACCCTTGACTCGCCTTTTGCGCCGTAGGACGATGACTGTACCGCCAAGAGGAGGAAAGCCGAAATATGCCAATTGGGTTTTTCCGGGTTGTCTGTTTTGTCCTGCTGCTGATCTCTGTTGCCGCGCTTAATGCCGCGCCGGTGGTTCCCGGTTCCTGTGAGAGCCTGGCTTCGCTGACTCTGCCGAATGTCACGATTACCAAGGCCGAAGCGGTGGCTGCGGGCGGTTTCACAATATCAGCGGGGCGCGGCGGTGGAGGCGTCTCGGATCTGCCCGCATTTTGCCGTGTCGCGGCCACGCTGAAGCCTTCGGGCGATTCCAATATCATGATGGAGCTCTGGCTGCCGACTTCCGGCTGGAACGGCAAGTTCGAAGCCAACGGCAATGGCGGCTGGAACGGGTCGATCAACCCGCCGGCGCTGGCTGCCGGGTTGCGTCGCGGTTATGCCGCCGCCATGTCTGATCTCGGCCACGAAGGCTCCAGCGCCAGTTTCGCCTTCGGCCATCCCGAGAAGCTGGTGGATTTTGGCTATCGCGCCGCGCACGAAATGACAGTGGCTTCGAAGGCCATCATCGCCGCTTTCTATGCGCAGCCCATCAAGGACTCCTACTGGACGGGATGCTCGGCTGGCGGCCGCTCGGCGCTGATGGAAGCCCAGCGTTACCCGGCCGATTTCGACGGCATCATCGCCGGGTCGCCGGGCCTGGACTGGACGGGCCGCGCCCTACAGGCCGTGTGGGTGGCGCAAGCCGTGCACAAGAGCGACGACAGCTTCCTGCCCATCGGCAAATTTATCGCGCTCCACAACTCGGTAATGGCGGCATGCGACGCCAAAGATGGAGTGAAAGATGGCGTCCTGGAGGATCCGACGACCTGCGGCTTCGAGCCCAAGGAACTCGAATGCAAAGGCGAGGATGGTCCCTTCTGCCTCACCAGCGCCCAGGTGGAGACCGCGCGCGCCATTTATGCGCCGGTGCTTAACTCCCGCACCAAACAAAACATCTTCCCGGGCTTTGAGCGCGGCAGTGAGTTGGGCTGGAACACCATGGCGAGCAAGCAACCGTTCCCTATCGGGATGGACCTGTTCAAGTTCGTGGTTTTCCACGATCCGGAATGGGACTACAAGAATTTCGATTTCGATAGCGATTTGGCACGCACGGAAAAGGCCGAAAATGGCCTGCTGAACGCGAATGACGCCAACCTGAAGCGCTTTATGGATCGCGGCGGCAAGCTGATCCAATACCACGGCTGGGCGGACCCGCAAATCGCCCCTGGCAGCAGCGTCCGGTACTACAAGAAGGTTCTGGACACCATGGGAGGCGCGGCCAAAGTGGAAAGCTTCTACCGGCTGTTCATGGTGCCGGGGATGGCCCACTGCGGCGGCGGCGACGGCACTTCCACCTTCGACATGCTGGCCGCACTGGAGCAGTGGAAGGAGCAGGGCAAGGCGCCCGAACAGATCGCGGCGTCCCGCGTGAGAGATGGCAAGGTGGACCGCACACGGCCCTTGTGCCCATACCCCGAAATAGCAAAATATAAGGGGAGCGGTAGCACCGATGATGCGGCCAATTTCAGCTGTGCGATGCCGTAACAGAGCCGCGACCGTTAGGGAGCGGTCGGTCTTGCAACTCGGTACCATGCTCCGTCCTTTCCTGCTCTTGTGCCTTACCGGCGCGCTCGCGCAGGCCGAGCATCTGGTATTTACAACCGTGGTGCCCGGGACCTGTCCCGTGTGGTTTTCGTCGCCCGAGAAATCCAAAGACTTCGGCTTCCAGTCGATGGAGTTTTTGAACGATTCCGGCAAGCCGCTTCAGTCGGTACGCCTGAAAGTAACGTTTTTGACCGAAGCAAGAGATCTGGAAGAAGTGGTCGATGGCGGTTACGTTTATACCGACCTCGAGCCGGGGCAGCAAAAGCGGCTGGATGTTTTCATGGGCAGGATCTCGGCTCTCATGCAGAAGCTGAAGTCCGCTAAGCGCGAGATCGCATGGGTGAAGATCACGGTGGAAGCCGTGGAATTCGCGGATGGCTCACGCTGGGAACCAGAGGCTCCCGTGATCAATGATCCGGTTGAACCGCTGCGACCGATAAAATAACGCTATGTGGAGATTGGCGCTAGCCGGCTTGAGCGTGAGCTGCCTGTTGCTGGCAGTGGACGCTACCGGGCCAAAAGAAAAGGTACAGCAGACAAAAACCGAGCGGATGGATTTTCCCTCCGGAGGACTGCTGCGGCTGAGCGGCTTGTCGGGGGATCTTGCAATCGAAGGATGGGACCAGCCAGCCATCGAGATCACGACTACCAAAACCACCAGGGAAGAATACGACGCCGCCACACGTGAGGCGGGCGTGGCCGAGTTAGATCAGGTGCGTGTAGCCAGTGAGCGCCATGAGAACGAGATTGTTGTCACGGCCACCATTCCGCGGTATGGACACTTCAGCCCTCCCCTTCGGGGTGGCACGCGGGCTGACCTTGTCTCGCACATTTACGTGCCGCACGGCGCCCGGTTGGCCATCGATCACGGTTCGGGCAATCTCTACATCAACGACGTTAACGGTGATATCGAAGCGGACGTGGGCCAGGGAACCATTCTCCTACGGCTCGCCGGGCAGGGCCAGTATGACATCGATGCCCGCAGCAAGTGGGGCAGTGTTACCTCCGATTTTCCTGGCAGCGAGCGGAAAGCGTGGTGGCTCATTGGGCAACATTTCGCCGGACATCCCGAGGGGCGCTCTCAGAAGCTGCAGTTGCGCGCAGGCTACGGCGACATCATCATTCTGAAAGAGCGCTTGCCGAAAGGTGGGGCAGGCCTTTAGCCAGGCCTTTAGCCTGCCAAACTGCTTGGATTCGATGAACAGCAGGCGCTTTCGACCCTGCCGACTTCTCATCCGAGAGGGCTTTTTGTCTTAATCCGTGTAAAGCAGCATCGCCATGAACCCGGAGTCCATATGAAACTGCTGGTGGCAGTGGAACAGGCTCGGGCCGGGGTTGGCGGCGGTGACATCCACTTCCACTTCCTTCCAGGCAGGGACCATCACCACATCCTTTAAAATGCCGGCCGTGGGCTTATCGGCCACGCGAATCAGTTCGAACGTGTGACGATGCAGGTGGACCGGGTGCGGATCGGCGCTCTGGTTATCAAAGATCAGGCGATACCGGCGATTGGCCTTCACCAGAATCGGGCTGGTCTTGGGGAACGATTTGCCGTTGATCGTCCAATGGTGGCTGGACTGCACCTCTTTGAACACCAGTGGCACGCGCGCATCGGGCTCGGCGGCGGCCCGCGAATGGCCGAAAGCGGTATAGTCCCAGATGGTCGCGGGTTGAGGGGCCCAGCGCGGCGGCCCGGGAGCGTTGGCGTACTCGATCACGATGCCCATACCCGCTGCGCGCCGCTTGTCGTCCACTTCTCCCAGGATCCACACGCCCGCATGGCTCATCTGCACGGCGGCATCGACGCGCTCTCCGGGGGCCACTTCCAGCACGCGCACCGCGCCGGGCGAGGGGACAGGGTTGCCGTCGAGCGCCAGGACCTCGAACTGGTGCCCCGGAAACGCCAGGCGATGCGACATAGTGGCATTGGCGTTGACGACACGGAACAGGACGCGCTGTCCTTCGCGCACGCGAACCGGCTCGCCCGCGCCAAGGAGCTTCCCGTTCATCGAAAACAGCTTGTACGCCACGTCAAGGGAGCCGTGATCTTCCTCCCATAAGGGATCCCAACCGTGCAACACCAAAGGAACCTCGACGTCGTAGCGGCCGGGATCGCTCGCAGGCTCGACGATGAACATGCCGAACTGGCCGCTGTACGTGCCGCGATGGAGATTGTGGCCGGACGGGTTGTGCGAGTGATACCAGCGGGTACCCGCGGGTGTAGGCGTGAAAACGTAGCGGCGCTGGCCACCTGCGGGAACATCGGGCGTGCCCTCCTCGCGCGAGCCATCCACATCAGGAGGGATGTGAAGTCCGTGCCAGTGAACGATGTCGCTCTCTTTGGTTTCGTTGAAAACATCAACCGTGATCGGGCGACCTTCCGGAGCGCGCAGCACGGGCCCCGGTGCCTGCCCGTTGTACGCGAGGGTCTTCACTACGCGATTCGGCGCCAGTTCAATGTTGCTTTCCTGGATGCGCAAACGAATGTCCGCCGGCGATTGCTCCCGGTCTCCCCCGGCTTGGGCGAAGCCGGTCGCAGCCAGCGAGAGTCCACCGCCGGCCGCCGCGAGGAACTGGCGGCGATTCATGGAACCGTTTCCATTATGATACACACGGCCCTCCGGCGCGGCTGCTGACGTGGGGCAGGGGATCTTTTTCCCCGATATGACCCCTGCGGGTACGTGAGCGGCAGCCGAGGTGGGGCAGGCGCTTTCGCCTGCCAACCGCGCGCAGCGCGCTCTTTTTCGCAGCCAAGCTGGTACGCGGCGCCGGCCACCAAACGTCCGCGGCAGCGCCCTGCTCTCACTCTTTGCCCCTGATTCCGAACTTGTACCCCTCCCACTTCGCCACCACCGCGCTGGCCAGGCAGTTGCCCACCACGTTGAGAGCGGTGCGGCCCATATCAAGGATGGCATCCACGCCGAGCAGGATGGATATGCCCTCCATAGGCAGGCGAAAGCTGGAGAGCGTGCCCGCCAGGACCACAAGCGAAGCCCGCGGTACCCCGGCCACGCCTTTGCTGCTCAGCATCAGCGTCAACAGCATCGCCACCTGCTCCCCAAAGCCGAGATGGATGCCGGCTGCCTGAGCGACAAACAAAGATGCCAGCGAAAGATATAACGTGCCGCCATCCATGTTCAGGCTGTAACCCGCCGGCAGGACGAAGCCCACAATGTGCTTCGGCACGCCGAAGGTCTCCATGTTCTCCAGGGCCAGCGGCAGGGCGGCCTCGCTCGATGTCGTCGAGAACGCGATGACGAACGGCTCGCGCACGGCGCGGTAGAACGGCGCAAACGGGATGTCGAAAACGACCATCACCGTTCCCAGGATTGCTACTGAAAATATGATTAGCGCCGCGTACATGCTAAAGATCAACTTGCCGAGACCGAACAGCACGGCGGCTCCCTTTCCGCCCACGGTCACGGCAAGCGCAGCACCCACACCGAGCGGCGCCAGGTACATCACATAGCGCGTATAGCGAAACATTACCTCGGCCAGGGACGATGCGAACGAGACCACGGGCGCGGCTTTGCTGCCGATGGCCGCGCAGGCGGCGCCGAACAGGAACGAGAAGACTACCACCTGAAGGACGTCGTTGCGTGCCATGGCATCGATGATGCTCGCCGGAAAGACGTGTTCCAGGATGGCGGCCAGCGTGTTCTGGTTTTGCGGCAGGCCGGCAGCCGCTGGCGCAGAGAGCCGGACGCCCTCGCCGGGCCGCACCGTGTTCGCCATCCCCAAACCGATCAGCAGCGCCAGCGTGGTGACCACCTCGAAGTACACCAGTGCCTTGACCCCGATGCGGCCCATGCGTTTCAGATCACCCGTCGCCGCCATGCCGGAAACCAGCGTGCCGAACAGCAGCGGAGCGATGATGGAGCGGATCAGGCGCAGGAAGACCTGTGAGACGGGGTCGAGTTGTTGGGCGAAGCCCGGCGCCAGAATGCCAAGCGCCACACCCGCGGCCATGCCCAGAAAAATCCAGACAGTAAGCGAGGGCCGTTTCAACGTTCGCCCCATTTCAGTTTCTGGCGGAGCACATCGAAGAACATGGCGCGAGGCGGGCGGATCAGGTTCAAGGCGAATTGCGAGCTGCGGCAGACGATGACATCGCCTTCTTCGACGGGGCAGCCGATCTGGCCGTCGATCGAGAGGAACATATTGTCGTTGGGCGCGCGGGAGACGACGCGGACCACGCTGGTCTCCGGCACGAGTACCGGCCGGTTCGTCAGCATATGGGGGCAAATCGGCGTCAGACAAATGGCCGGGACGGAGGGAAAGATGATCGGGCCGCCCGCCGCCAGCGAGTAGGCGGTGGAGCCGGTGGGCGTGCAGATGATCAAGCCGTCCGCCTTGTAGTTAGCAACAAACTGCTCGTCGACATAGGCCTGGAGGTCGATCATGCGCGCGATCTCGGATTTGGCGAGAACCGCGTCGTTGAGCGCATCGTAGTTGGCGCACACGCGGCCGCCGCGAACCAGTTCCGTGGTAAGAAGCTTGCGCCTCGCCACGCGATGCTCGCCGCGCAAAGCCCGCTCCAATTGGGGGAAAAGCTCGTCTTGGGTAATCGCAGTCAGAAAACCGAGGCCCCCGAGGTTTACCGGGAAGAGCGGGATTTCGCGGTGGCCAATGGCGCGCGCCGCCGAGAGCAGCGTGCCGTCACCGCCCAAAACGATCACGAGGTCGCAACCCTCGGGAACATCATCGCGTGCAATGCCATCTTCGCTCTGCGTGTAGGCGGCGGTCTCTCCGTCACAGCGGACCTGGAGGCCCCGCTCACGCAGCCATGCAATCAGCTGCGGGACGACCTCGGCGCCGGTCGGCGAGCCGGGCTTGGAAATGAGTCCGACCGTTCTAACGGTGGGCATAAAGGAGGAATTCCTTGTTGCCCTCGGCGCCGAGGATCGGGCTCTCCATAATCTCAGTGACGAATCCCATTTGGCGCACGGCGTTCGAAACGCGGTCGCAGGCGGCCTGATGAAGTGCCGGTTCCCGCACGATTCCTCCCTTTCCCACCTGGCCCTTGCCGACTTCGAATTGCGGCTTGATCAGTATAACCATTCGCCCGTCAGGCTGGAGCAGCGGCGCGGCCGCGGGCAGGATCAACGTGACGGAAATAAAACTGACATCGCAGGTGATCAGCCAGGGCATCTCGCCGATCACCGGGAGAGTGAGCGATCGCGCGTTGACGCCTTCATGAAGCACGACGCGCTGGTCGGTCCGCAGCCGCCAGTCGAGCTGTCCGGCGCCCACATCGACTGCATGAACGCGCTCCGCGCCTGCTTGCAGCAGGGCATCGGTGAAGCCTCCGGTAGACGAGCCGATATCCAGGCACACGCGTCCTGAGATGTCGATCGAGAAATGGCGCAAGGCCGCGGCCAGTTTGAGCCCCCCACGGCTGACGAACGGCGGCCGGGCCAGGACTTCGAGCGCGGCATCTTCGGATACGCCCTGGCCCGGTTTGGCGGCCTTTTGCCCATCCAGCAGCACCTCGCCGGCCATGATCAGCGCTTGGGCTTTCTCGCGCGATTCCGCCAGGCCGCGCTCCACCAGCAGGCGGTCAAGGCGAACCTTCATGACAATTGTGCGCGTCTTGGTGGGGCAGGCGATCTTGTCGCCTGCCTTCTGAAACCGGTAGACACCCGCATAGCAGGTCTCATGATTTCCGCCGCACAATCAAATCCGCCACCTCGTGCAAACCCGCCGCCCGCTCCCCGAAAGACTCGAGGACTAAATGAGCGTGCGCGCATTCAGCCTCGGCCATCTCGCGAGATCGCTCCAGGCCGTACACAGCGGGGAAGGTGATCTTATGCTGCTGCGCGTCCTTGCCCGAAGTCTTTCCCAGGGCCGCGAACGATTCTTCCACATCCAGAATGTCATCCACGATCTGAAACGCCAGGCCGACGTGCTCGCCATAGCACGAGAGTGCGTCGTATTCGCTTTGGGAAGCCCCGGCCCCGATTGCGCCCAAGCGCAGGCTGGCGCGCAGCAGGGCCCCGGTCTTAGCGCGGTGAATGGTTTCGAGCAGCGCGGCCTCGGGCTGCAGGCCTTCGCCTTCGAGATCCGCGACCTGGCCGCCAATCATGCCTCCGAGAGTGCCCGCGGCGCCGGCCAGTTCCGCGATCAGGCGGACTCTGCGATCCGGCGGTGTGTCAATTTCAGCCAGGACCTGGAATGCCATGGTAAGCAAGGCATCACCCGCCAGAATCGCGATGGCGTCCCCGAACACCTTGTGGTTGGTCGGCTTCCCGCGCCGATAGTCGTCGTTATCCAGCGCCGGCAAATCGTCATGAATCAGCGAATAAGTGTGCACCATTTCAAGAGCGCACGCAGCCGGCAGCGCGGCGCAGAACGAGCCGCTGACCGTGCGCGCAGCCTCCAGACAAAGGATTGGCCGGATCCGTTTGCCGCCAGCAAAGAGGCTGTAGCGCATGGCGCGATGAATCGTGGTTGGGGCGGCCTTCTCCGAAGGCACCAGGCGATCCAGTTCGGAATCTACCAGCTGCTGGTATTCGTGCAGGTTCATGATTTATCGGACGCGGGGCGGAACGGCTCCGGCTGAATTTTCCCATCCTTGCGAATCAGGATTTCGACGCGCGTCTCGGCCTCTTCGAGTTGTTTGCGGCAGCGGTCGCTCAGGCCCATACCCCGTTCGAACAATTCCAGCGCGCGTTCCAGCGGGAGATCGCCGGCTTCGAGCTGCTTGACTACCTGTTCGAGTTCATCGAGGCAGGTCTCAAAGGATTCAACCGGCTTGGAGCCCGCCTCATTCTCAGCCATCGAGAGTATTCTAACGTGGGGCAGGCGCTTTCGCCTGTCAATGTGCCTTTCCGAGCCGCGACCGTCAGGGAGCGCTCTGTGATATATATGGAGAGCGTTGCGTATGCGCCCCATCACCATCTGCGCGCTTCTGGCGCTCAGCGTACCAGCGTTCGCCCAGTGGGAAAAAACTGTCACGCCCGGCGTTCCTCGCCAGCCGGATGGCAAGCCAAACCTCACTGCGCCGGCTCCCAGGACCTCCGACGGCAAGCCGGATTTTTCCGGTATCTGGGTGACGACTCCCGGGTACACGGGAAATATGGCCAAAGACCTGAAGCCCGGCGAAGTCTCCTTTCGGCCCTGGGCGGAAACCCTTTATAAGCATCGCGTGGAGACGGAGAGCCGGGAAGATCCGCAGGCTCGCTGTGTGCTTTCCGGTGTGCCGCGCGAGCACGTGGTGCCATATCCGTTCAAGGTCCTGAACACCAACGGCGAGATCGTGATTCTCTATGAGGCGCTGCACAGCTATCGTCAGATCTTCATGGACGGGCGGCCCCTGCCCAAAAATCCCAACCCGGCGTGGATGGGCTACTCGGTCGGCCACTGGGATGGAGACACGCTGGTAGTGGAGTCTTCCGGCTTCGTCGAGAACAATTGGCTCGACAACAGCGGCCACCCGGGCACGGAAGCATTGCGCCTCACCGAGCGATTCCGGCGCCGCGACTTCGGCCACATCGACCTCCAGATGACGATCAACGACGAAAAGGCTTACACCAAGCCGTGGACTGTAAATCTCGTTTTCAATCTGCAGCCCGATAGTGAGTTGATCGAGTACGTGTGCGATGAAAACGAAAAAGACGTCACACATTTGGTAGGGAAGTGATCCCACTTTTGGCTTCGTATCAGGGCACGCCTTCAGGCGTGCCGCAAACCTTCAGAATGTTCGGAGCCGCGACCGTTAGGGAGCGGTCGTTAGCCACTTGAAAAGCCCCAGTATCAAGGCACTTCCCGAACGCACCGGAACCCCATGTAGCTGTCCCGGTCTCCAGGTTGGTTCCCGTTGCGGACCGAGACGCGCACGTACCTCGGAACGTTGCCCCAGGAACCGCCGCGCACCGAAC
>CAZKVF010000283.1:0-8598 GCA_964556085.1 uncultured Solibacteraceae bacterium | reverse complement strand
GGCTTTTTTCGCTGCCGAACAGGAAAGCGGCCAGGGCGCGCGCCACTTCAGTTTTGCCCACACCGGTCGGGCCGAGGAACAGGAACGAGCCGGCCGGGCGGCTGCTTGATTTCAGGCCGGCGCGCGAACGGCGGATGGCGCGGGCGAGAGCGGAGATGGCCTTCTCCTGGCTGATCACGCGTTTATGCAGCTCCTCTTCGATGCGCAGGAGCTTCGTGATCTCCTCCTCCTTGATGGAGGTCATGGGTACGCCCGTCCAACGGGCCACCACTTCTTCGATATCGTCCTTGGTCACTACGCCAGTGGAGGAATCGTCCAGGTTGTATTTATCCCGGAGCTGGCGCATGTTTTCGCGTTCCTTACGCTCTTCGTCGGAATAGAAGCGCGCCTTCTCGAACTCGTGGTTAGCGATGGCGTTCTCCATGCGGTGCACGATGAACTTGATGCGCTTCTGAATATCCGCCAGATCGGCGGGCAAGGTGGTCTGGCGGAGTTTCACTCGCGCCCCGGCCTCATCGATCAGGTCGATGGCCTTATCCGGGAGGTAGCGGTCAGGGATGTAGCGGCTCGACGTGTAGACCGCAGTCTCGATGGAATCGTCAGTGTAGGCCACTGCGTGGAATTTCTCGTAGCGATCCTTGATGCCGAAGAGGATCTTGACAGCGTCCGTTTCGCTGGGAGGCGGAACCTTCACGGCCTGGAAACGGCGCTCGAGCGAGCGGTCCTTTTCGATGGATTTGCGGAACTCGGACGGAGTTGTCGCGCCAATGCACTGAATTTCGCCGCGGGAAAGCGCGGGCTTCAGGATGTTGGCGGCATCGAGCGACCCTTCGGCCGATCCCGCGCCTACAAGGGTATGCAGCTCATCGATGAAGATGATGGCGTTCTGGTTTTCCATCAATTCTTTCATGATGGTCTTGAGCCGCTCTTCGAACTGGCCGCGGTACTTCGTGCCGGCGACGATCAGCGAAAGGTCGAGCGCCAGGATGCGCTTATCCGCAAGAAAGGAAGGCACATCGCCTTCGGCGATGCGCTGCGCCAGCCCCTCGACAATGGCCGTTTTACCGACTCCGGGCTCGCCGATCAGCACCGGGTTGTTCTTCGTGCGGCGGCAGAGAATCTGCACAACTCGCTCGAGTTCGTAATCGCGGCCGATCAGAGGATCGAGGGTGCCATCCATGGCGGCCTGGGTGAGATCGCGGCTGAATTCGGCCAGCAGGGAACTCTCTTTGGGGCGCGCCGATGCGACGCGTTCGCTTTGCGAACGCGCCAATTCCTCGCGTATGGTAGAAAGGCGCAGGCCGCGCTCGTGCAGAATCTCAGCGGCGAAGCATTTCTCCTCGCGAAGCAGGCCGAGCAGCAGGTGCTCGGTGCCGATGTGCTTATGGTTCAGCCGTTCTGCTTCCTCGGCTCCATAAGCCAGCACGCGCTTGCATTCATGACTCAGAGGCAGATCCACCGAGGTAGAGACTTTCTCCCGGATGGTGGTGTGCCCTTCAATCTGCTTGCGAATCGATTCCACGGCGGCGTGCGAACGCAGGAACCGATTGGCCAGCGCCTTGTCTTCACGGAGCAGGCCCAACAGCAAATGCTCCGTTTCGATATACGGACTGCCGAACTGGCTGGCTTCGTATCTGGCAAAGAAGATTACTCTGCGCGCCTTCTCCGTGTATCGCTCAAACATAAAACTTGAAGCCCCCTAGCATTAAAGATACTCCGGTTCGCCTCCGGACGGCACAGAGGACGGTACTTCCACAAGGCCGCCTTTTTCCAGGCGCAAAACCCGATGGCACCGCCTCGCGAAGGAAAGATTGTGCGTCACGAGGATCGAGGTCAACGAGTGCGTCCGGTGGAGATTTTCGAGACGATCGAAGACCATCTCGCCGGTCCGGAAATCGAGATTTCCCGTCGGCTCATCGGCCAGGAGGACATTAGGTCGGCCAACCAAAGCCCGGGCGAGCACCACACGCTGCTGCTCTCCACCCGACAACTCCCCCGCACGATGCGACGCCCGCGCCGCAAGCCCGACTTCTTCCAACCTCGCCAACGACTCCGAGGCCGCCTTTCTCTGAGCCCAACCCCGGATCAACAATGGCATCATCACGTTTTCGAGAGCTGTAAACTCTGGCAGAAGATAATGGATCTGCCAAACGAACCCAAGCTCCCGGTTGCGGAAATCAGCCTGCTCCCAGTCCGCGAGTCCGGAAATCTCAATACCCCCATAGTGTATCGTACCGCCCGAAGGCCTGTCGAGGCCGCCCATCAGATGCAACAGAGTGGATTTGCCGGCACCGGATTCACCGACAAGCGCAAGCATTTCGCCACGATAGACGTCCAGATTGAGGCCCGAAAAGATGACTAGTTCCGAGTCGCCGGAGCGATAGGTCTTGGCGAGATCGCGCGCGCGAATGTAAGGCTCCAAACCGCTACGATAGCGCAGCCGGGCTTCGGATGCCCGGTGCCGTCATAAACAGCACGAATTCCGCGGGTGAGTTGGAAAACCGGCATTGTAGAATGAAGACCCGGAGGGTTCACCAATGGCCAATACCGTTCGACCGGTTCCCGAGGGTTATCACACGGCGACGCCCTACTTGATCTGCAAGGGCGCTGCCGATGCCATCGAGTTCTACAAGAAGGCGTTCGGCGCGAAGGAAATCATGCGCATGCCCATGCCGGGCGGTAAGCTGGGTCACGCGGAGATCAAGATCGGTGACTCGCACATCATGCTCGCGGATGAGAATCCCGAGAGCGGAATATACGCACCGCAACATTATGGCGGCACGCCAGTCAGCATTTTGCTTTACGTGGAAAAAGTGGACGCGGTTTTCAATCAGGCGGTTTCGGTTGGAGCGAAAGCGATCCGTCCGCCACAAGACATGTTTTACGGCGATCGAACCAGTTCGATCACCGATCCCTTTGGGCATTCCTGGTACATCCACACGCACGTGAAAGATGTTTCATCGGCCGAGATGCAGGCGGCGATGCAACAGGGGTAAATGCGCTGGCAGTGAGCTTGGCTGAAACCGATCGTCTTCGGGCTAGGCGAGAGGCTGCGCTTTAATACGGTTTAAAATCCGGCAAGAGGAAGCGCTTGCCCCGCCATGGCGCATCGTACACTGGAGTTTCCGCATGCAAGGGCATTATGTAGTTACCGGAGGCGCGGGGTTTATCGGCTCGGCGATCGTTCGCGGCCTGTTGCGCGAGGGCGCCCGGCGCGTTGTCGTAATCGATAACCTGCTCACGGGGCGTGAGTCCAACCTGGACGAAGTCCGGGAGTCAATCGACTTTCAACCCGCGGACATCCGTAATTACGACGACATCGCGCCACTAGTGCGGGGGGCCGCAGTGGTTTTTCATGAAGCCGCGATTCCGTCGGTGCCGCGGTCGATCAAGGAGCCGGAACTCACGCACGATGTTAACGTGAATGGAACATTCAACCTGCTGCTGGCAGCCCGTGCGGGAGAAGTGGGCCGCGTCGTCTATGCGGCTTCCTCCTCGGCTTACGGTGACACGGCGGTCCTGCCCAAGGTCGAGACGTTGGCCTCTGCGCCCAAGTCACCTTACGCGCTTCACAAGCTGGTGGGAGAGCATTACGCCGCCGTTTTCGCGGCGGTGTATGGATTGGAAACCGTGTCGCTGCGGTATTTCAATGTGTATGGTCCGCGGCAGGACCCCTCCAGCGCGTATTCGGGGGTTCTCTCGATTTTCATGAAGTCCGTCCTGGAGCGCTGCCCGCCGACCATCTATGGCGATGGCGAGCAATCGCGAGACTTCACGTATGTAGAAGATGTGGTGGACTTGAATCTCAAAGCAGCGCGCACACCCAGCGTCTCCGGCAAGCTCTACAACGCCGGCAATGGCGGCCGGATCACGATTAATCAAGCCTGGGCGCTACTACAGAAGCTAGAAGGCGTTAATATTCCAGCGCGATACGCGCCACCGCGCGCGGGAGATGTCCGCGACTCGCAGGCGGATGTCACCGCGGCGGTGCGGGATCTCGGCCACGCACCTCGCTTTTCGTTTGAAGAAGGACTGAGGCTCACGCTGGAGTGGTACCGGAAAGCAAATTGATTTGAGCCACGGATGCACACGGATAAACACGGATCAATCGGTTGTCTTATCAATGTTCATCTGTGTCTATCCGTGGCTAATTGAATTTGAACAATAATAATTAGGATCACCCTGGAGGCGAGATCCATGAAACTATCGCCAAAATGCTTTACGAAGGTCGCCGGTCTGATCTTGAGCGCTGCGCTGCTGAGCGCGGCTACGGCGCCAGCAACCCACGTCAAGGTGGTCACGTCCGGAGCGTTTACCGCCGCGTATCTGGAGTTGGTCCCGGACTATGAAGGTGCGGCGCACATCAAGCTGGATACCGAGTTCGGCCCTTCCATGGGAACGACGCACAACGCGATCCCCGTGCGCCTGCAACGCGGTGAAGCCATCGACGTGGTGATCATGGCCAGACCTGCGCTTGACGAACTGATCAGGAAGGGCAAGGTTACGGCGGGAAGCCGCGTCGATCTGGTCGAATCCAAAATCGGCATGGCCGTCAAGGCCGGAGCGCCCAAGCCAGACATCAGCACCGTGGATGCTTTGAAGCGCACGCTTCTGGCAGCCAAATCGATTGCATACTCCGACAGCGCCAGCGGTGTCTATTTATCTTCCGAGTTGTTTCCGAGGCTCGGAATCGCGGAGCAAATCAAGGGCAAGAGCAGGAAGATCGAGGCCGATCCCGTAGGCGGAGTGGTCGCGACGGGCGAATTCGAGATCGGCTTCCAGCAGATCAGCGAACTGCGTCCGGTGAAAGGAATCGAGATCGTGGGAGAGTTGCCGCCCGGCGCGCAAAAAGTGACGGTTTTTGCCGCGGGCATCCCAGTTACAGCGAAGAATCCGGAAGCGGCTAAGGCCCTGATCCAGTGGCTCGCGTCGCCGGCCGCGCACGCGTCGATCAAGAAGAGCGGCCTGGAACCGGTGAATTCAGGGGCTAGAGTCCCGTAGCGCATGCCCGGTTCGGCAAGGCTAAAGGCGTGCCCTGATACACACAAACGAATAACTGGCGAGAAAGGTACCCATGGTCCGGTATTTGAAGAAGGGGCAGTCTGCAGCGGCTAAAGCCGCGAGCGGCCTTGAAGTCCGGCAGACGGTTGAAGGCATCCTGGAGGACATTGCCACGCACGGCGAGGCGGCGCTGCGCCGTTACTCGGAGAAGTTTGACAAGTGGTCGCCGCCCTCTTTTCGGCTCGCACAAACCGAAATTGACGCTTGTCTCGAAGCGCTGCCCGCGCAGGTCCTGGACGACATCCGCTTCGCCCAGGAGCAGATTCGCAATTTCGCGCTGGTGCAGCGGAACGCGCTCCGCGATGTGGAAGTCGAGACACTTCCCGGCGTTGTGCTAGGCCACAAGAATATTCCGGTGAACAGCGTGGGCTGTTACGTTCCCGGCGGGCGCTATCCCATGGTGGCATCCGCTCACATGAGCGTGGTGACGGCAAAGGCCGCGGGCGTCAAGCGGATCATCGCCGCTGCGCCGCCGTTTGAAGGCGCGCCGCACCCGGCGATCGTGGCCGCGATGCACCTGGGTGGAGCGGATGAAATCTACGCTATTGGAGGCGTGCAGGCGGTGGCCGCCATGGCGCTCGGCACCGAGAGCCTCCAGCCGGTCGATATGCTGGTCGGGCCGGGCAATGCCTACGTCGCGGAAGCCAAGCGCCAGTTATTCGGCCGAGTGGGGATCGACCTGCTAGCCGGTCCGACCGAGACTCTCATCATTGCCGACGATTCGTGCGACGCGGAAATGGCGGCGGCCGATCTGATCGGGCAAGCCGAACACGGCCCTTCGAGTCCCGCCATTTTACTCACGAATTCCGTCAAGCTGGCCGAGGATACGCCGGCGGCCATTGAAAAATTGCTGTCCTGGCTGCCTACGGCGGCGATTGCGCGCGCGGCCTGGCACAGCAACGGCGAGATCATTCTCTGCGAGAGCATCGAGGAGATGGTTGAGGAGGCCAACCGGATTGCTTCCGAGCATGTGCAGGTTCTGACCCGCGATCCCGACTATTTCCTGAGCCGGCTGACCAACTACGGCGCGCTTTTTCTGGGCGGGCGGACCAACGTGGCGTACGGCGACAAAGTCATCGGCACGAATCACACCCTGCCCACTATGAAAGCCGCGCGCTACACGGGCGGGCTATGGGTCGGCAAGTTTCTCAAGACTTGCACCTACCAGCGGGTTCTGACGGACGAAGCCTCCGCGCTGATCGGCGAATACTGCTCGCGCTTGTGCGCCATTGAGAATTTTGCGGCTCACAAAGAGCAGGCGGATTTGCGTGTGCGCCGGTACGGGGCCGGTGCGGCCCGAGGGCATGGCGGACACTGAGGAGCGGGCCGTCGCGCTGGTGACCGGCGGCGCGGGAGGGCTGGGCTCCGCGATTTGCCGCAAGCTGGCGGATGCCGGCTTCCGGGTAGTTGTCGGCTATAATCGCTCGGCCGAAAGCGCACACAGCCTGGCGAATTCCCTGGCAGGGCAAGGCCACTCGGCGCGGCAGGCACCGGTAACGGCGAGCGCGCAACTGGCGGCGCTGGCGTCCGGAATCAGCACGGATTACGGTCGCTGCGATGCACTGGTGAACTGCGCGGGAATCACGCGCTTCGTGCGGCATGCCGATCTGGAAGCGCTCGACGACGAATTGATCGATACCATTCTGGCGACCAATGTGCGGGGTGCATTCGCCGCGGTACGCGCGTTCCGGCCGCTGTTGGAAAAAAGCACGCTCGCCGGCGGTGGCGTGGTGATCAACATTTCCTCGGCCGCCGCTACTCTCGCCATGGGAAGCAACGTGATCTATTGCGCTTCGAAAGCCGCGCTCGACAACATGACGAAATCGCTGGCGCGCGCGCTGGCGCCGCGCATCCGTGTTGTTTCGGTCTCTCCCGCCCTGGTTGACACCGAATTCGTGAAGTCGATGGATCGAGGCTGGCACGACGAGCAGGCTGCTCGCACACCCCTAGGTCGGCTGGCAACGCCCGAGGAAATCGCGCATACGGTAGTAGCGGCGATCACGTCAATAACGTTCGCCACGGGTTCCATTTTGCTGGTTGATGGCGGGCGGAGTCTAGGTTGAAACAATTGGCAGGCGAAAACGCCTGCCCCACCAAGCAGGTCGCGGCTCGGAACGCAGACTGGCGCAGTCTGCCGTAGCCCTTGCGCCTGCGGCACCGCTTCAATACAATCGCGCAGTAGTTCGACCGTGGAAGGAGATCCGAAATATGAACAAAAGAACCCTGGCAATACTGATCACGCTGGCCCTGTTCCTGGCCGGATTGGGTCTGGCCCAGGAAACGGTTCGCGTTGGGCCCGCCGACCTCGGCGGAGTCGTAACAGGCGCCAAAGGCCCTGAAGCCGGCGTTTGGGTAATCGCGGAAGCCACTGACCTGCCAACCAAAATGGTCAAGATCGTCGTCACCGACGATCAGGGCCGTTATCTGGTTCCTGAGCTTCCGAAGGCCAACTACAACGTGTGGGTTCGCGGTTATGGACTGGTGGATTCGCCGAAGGTTCAGGCCACACCGGGCAAAACCCTCGACCTGAAGGCCGTCGTGGCGCCGGACAAAAAGGCCGAGGTTCAATACTATCCCGCACTCTATTGGTGGGCGTTGCTCCAGGTGCCGCCCAAGAGCGATTTCCCCGGCACCGGGCCGTCGGGTAATGGGATTTCTCCAAGCGTTCATAGCCAGGGCGAATGGATCCGGAACATCGTCAACACGGACGGCTGCACAGGCTGTCACCAGATGGGCGACAAGGCCACGCGCGAGATCCCCCAGAGCATCCTCAGTAAGGCCCCGGACTCGAAAGCCGCTTGGGACCTGCGGATCAGGGCAGGGCAGGCAGGCGCTGGGATGAGTGCCCGTTTCGACCAGGTCGGCCGCCAGCGGGCGCTCGCTATGTACGCCGACTGGTCGGACCGGATCGCGAAAGGAGAGCTGCCGTCCGCCGCGCCGTCGCGTCCGCAGGGCAAGGAGCGGAACGCCGTCGTCACCATTTGGGACTGGGCGGATGCCAAAACCTATCTGCATGACGCTATCGCGAGCGACAAGCGCAATCCAACGGTGAACGGCAACGGCCCGATCTACGGAGCGCTCGAAGAAAGCGGCGATTACCTGCCGGTCCTCGATCCGGTTCACAATTCGGTGAGCCAAATCAAGCTTCGGGTTCGCGATCCTCAGACGCCGAGTTCTTTCGCTACGAAACCCTTCGCCGCTTCACCCTATTGGGGCGACGAAGCAATCTGGAACAGCCAGACGACGGTGCACAGCTTCTCGATGGATAAGCAAGGCCGCGTGTGGGCAGCGGCACGCGTCCGCAAGCCGCAAACGCCGGATTGGTGCCGAGGCGGGTCGGATAATCCATCGGCGAAGCTGTTCCCGATCAATCAGGGCCAACGGGGATTGGAGCTGTACGAGCCCAAGACCAAAGAGACGACCACGATTGACACCTGCTTCACCTGGGGTCACGTGAACTTCGACGATAACGATGTGCTGTGGTCGTCGTTCGGGCCGACCGGCGTCGAGGGTTGGTTCGACACACGGATTTGGGAC
>CAZKVF010000282.1:0-7640 GCA_964556085.1 uncultured Solibacteraceae bacterium | reverse complement strand
CGTTTGCCTCGAGGAAGTTGTCGGTTCCGGAGAGGACGTCGTCTACACCCGTCCACCCGGCATGAACCAGCAATGCTGCCGTGACTCCGCTTCGTGCCGGCATACCGCCGAATACGAAGCCTTTCTCGATGTGCTCACTGTCTCGATCCCAGGCAGCAATACCGGAGCACTGCTGTGCTGTGTAATCAATCAGCCAGCGCATCTGCTGGGGGTTCAACCCAGCCGCGCACGCGGCAGCCGCGGCAGCACCGAAGACCCCGCCGATACTGTGCGTGCTTTTGTGGGTCTGAAACACCCCTGGACGCAAAGCGATGAGGAAACGCGATCCGATGTCGTAGCCCAGGGTCACCGCGCGCAGGAAATGCGCGCCACTGATTCCGAACTGCTCGCCGACGGCCAAGGCCGCTGGTATGACATTGCAGCCTGGGTGCCAGCCGCTGGGCCACGAGTCATCGGTTTCGTCGGCATGAGCCAGGACACCATTAGCGAGAGCCGCTTCGATCGGCCCACAAAGCACCTTCGAGGCAGCTACAGTAGCTATCTTCTCGCCCCCATAGGAATTGGCAAACCGGATCGCCGCGCGTCCGGGTGGCAGTTCGGCCCCGGAGATCATCGCTCCGAGTGTATCCAGAATGTGATGCTTGGCTTTTTCGATGACATTAGCCGGAAGTGTGCTGTCCTTGGCCTGGGCCAGATACCGGCTGAGTTCGGTAATCACGCGCCCGGCCGGCTCGGCGGCAATAGCCACGCGACTGGGCAGCAAGGCGGCCGTGAGCGCACAACCAGTCTCTAGCATGAGCCGGCGGCGGGTCACGCGAGAGCGCTCGTTTCTCATAGGTTTCCTTACTCTATCGTGAAACCAAGGATTAATAGCCGCGCCCCCACGAACTCGCCACGTCGGCCGGAGTTTACACTTGGGCAGCTTTCAATGCACCGAGGACGCGATCATCGCGAAACGGGATCCTCCGGATGCGCACGCCGGTTGCGTCGTAGATCGCGTTCACGATCGCCGCGAGCATGGGCTTCAGCGCAGCTTCCCCGGCTCCGTAGGGAGGCAGGACCACCAGGCCGCAGTCGTGAGCGCACGCCAGCGGCTTCGCCCACACGTGACCGGTCTGGCGGTTCACCTCGACCTCGGCGATCTGCGCCACAACGGTCTGGCCGCGGAACGCGTACGCGACACCGCGCCCGGTCAGGATGTCTCCTTTAGCTGGCGCGCGTGGCGGTGCGATCGAAGCACGCGTTTAATAAACTAGCGGGAAGTTCGATTGTGCCGGCTGGATGTGGCTGGTCCTATTTCGATTAAGGAGGCTTTTCTGTGACACGATTCGCCGGATTATTGGTCGCCGCATTGACGGCATTGTGGTTGGTGAGCGCACTCGTAGCCCAGGGGCCGGCGGATAAATTCATTCCGGTCACCCAGAAGGACCTCAACGACCCTGACTCAGCGGACTGGCTCATGCTCGGCGGGAACATGGAGCATTGGAACTACTCGCGGCTGGATCAGATCAATCGCGGGAACATCGGCGGCCTCCAATTGGTTTGGGCCCGGCAGTTGCCCACCACCGGAGGCCGTGCCGGAACATCACCGCTAATTCACAACGGCATTATGTATCTGATTAGCCCGAACGATGCCATTCTTGCGGTGGACGCGCGGACCGGCAGCCGCATCTGGGAGTATCGGCGTTCGCTTCCCGGGATCGGGAACGGCCCGGGAGAGATCCATCACCGTTACTCCGGCGCGAAGCGGGGTCTCGCCCTCTATGGAGACAAGATCTTTACCGTGACTTCGGAAAATACGGCGGTCGCGCTCGATGCGCGAACCGGTAAAGTCGCGTGGGAGGCATCCCGCGGCACCGATGGTTATGTGGCCAATACCAGCGGCCCGATTATCGCCAATGACATTTTGATTGCGGGCGGGAGTTGCCAAAACGCCCCGTACGGCTGCTATGTTACCGGCCACAACATCGAGAGCGGGAAGGAACTCTGGCGGAACGAAGTGATTCCGCGTCCGGATGGACCGGGCGACGAGACCTGGCGCGGAATGCCGTTCGCGGACCGTTGGTGCACGGGTGTTTGGGGGCAGATTGTTTATGATCCGGTACAAAACCTGGTGCATTACGGATCGAGCGGCATCTGTCCGGCCTCGGATTTCCAGCGCGGCGTCGCCGGCAAGAACGCCACATTGGCTGGGACCAATACCCGCTGGGCCGTCCGCCCAACCACAGGCGAGATTGTGTGGCGGCGCCAACTCCTGCCGCAGGACAACTGGGACCAGGAATGCACGTTCGAAATGATGCTGGTGGACACGCCGATGCGCCCAAATCCGGGCGCGGAAGGAATGCTGGCGGCGAATCCGAACGTCTCCGAAAGGCGCGTGCGGGCGCTAGTCGGCATGCCGTGCAAGAACCCGGTGTTTTGGGCGCTCGAGGCGCAGACGGGCAAATTCTTCTACGCCCGGGAGACTTTCCATGGGGCGCAGAACCTTTATAAGAGCATTGATCGTGTTACTGGATTAGCGACGATGAACCAGGACGTGGTCTACGACCGTCCGAACAAAAGGATTCTTTATTGCACTTCCCACTCCGGCGGCCGCGACGCCCATGTCGCTCCGGCTTACGACCCCACGCGCAACATCATGATTCAAGCGACCGGCAACATATGCACCAGCGAAACGGCTCGCGACGACCGGAAGGCTACGCCGGACCTAACCTACAACGTCAGCGAGCAGCAGGTTCAAAACCCGAACGTGCCGCTGATGAAAGACGGGCAATATCCGGTAGGCCAGATCACGGCGGTGGACGTCGCAACAGGCAATACGGTTTGGCAATATCAGCAGCGGGCCTACAATTACTCTGCGGTGCTCGCCACAGCGGGTGGCCTGGTTTTTAACGGTGACGGCGCGAGGTACTTCTTCGCGCTCGATAGCGATACGGGCAAGAGGCTGTGGCAGGTGCGGCTGGGTTCGATGTGCTGCGGCTATCCAGTAACCTACGCGGTGAGCGGGCGACAATACGTCGCTGTTGTGGCCGGCTACGGCCGGAACAGCCTTGCTCCGGAGATCGACAACGTCACCGGCGACAATATGGTCTATGTGTTCGCGCTTCCGGAAGCAACCACCGGGCAAGAGCTAAACCGCTCGAATGCGGCAAATTGACAGGTGGGATCAGTCAAATTCTCCACATTTTGGCCGTTTGACCAAAACGATATCAAGGTGGCCGTCACTATTCAGGTCGCCGATACTGGCGTTTGACGATGTCTCTGAAACAGTCTTCAGCCGGACAGTTTCAAAAGCTGGTACGGCCGCGAAGCACATCAGGACCAACGCGAATCCTACCTTAAAGGGAGGAGCCGGAGACGCTGCGCGAACCAATATTACAGCATCGTTGGGCACAAAAATACGCAGGCCGTCTACATGCTGCCTCGTCTCGCACCGGCGCACGGCGTACAATACGGGGGTGTCGGTCCGAGGCGCGGGCGTAGTGCCGATTGGTGCGGCGCTCGCATGTGCCGGCGCCCTGTGCGCGGTGTCGCTGCCGCAGCCGCCCTGCGGCGCCGATCCGGTCCCGCCGTTTGCCGCGCCGGACGCCCCGCCGGCTGTCCAAGTCTGGAACTCCGCCGACTTTCCCCCCGGCTGGAAGCCGTCCCCCTGCACCGCCTGGAAGTCATCCGATTCCGCAACCATCGTTGCGCTGGCCGCCCGCTTCGCCTTCGCCGGCGGCGTCGACGGATTGCGCCGGAAAATAGGTGCAGTCTCCGAGACCAAGGGCTTGCTCTACTGGTCGGCCACGCGTAAGAAGTGGCAGACGCTGATTCTCGACGCGTACGCGGCAACGGGGCCGGAGGGCGGTCAGCGGCGCGCCGACTTTGCCGCCGGCGAGATCGTGGAAGGCCGGACCTTGTTCTTCGAACAGCAGGACAACCTGTTCGGCAATGTGCTTTACCGAATGCGCATTCGCTCGGCGTCAGCCCGGCGCCTGGTGATCGAGATCGAGAACGCCGCCGCCGTGCGCTACCTGACGGTCACCCTATTCGAACCGGGCCAACTCCAGTCGGCTTATTTCCTGGCGCAGGAAGGCCCCGCCCTGTGGAGCTATTACGCCATCGCGCGCTCGAGCGGGCGGGCGTCGGCGTTGCTGCCGGGTCACGAGGCATCCGCCATCAATCGCGCGGTAGCCCTCTACCGCCATTTGGCGGGAATTCCGGGCGACCGCGAGCCGCCCGCAGCCCGCTGATTCGTCAGGCCGAGCATGCCCCAGTTCCCGAGCCAGGTCGTGCGCCCCTCCCATGCGGCTTCGCGGCTTCCCGGACCTGGAAATCGATGGCCTTATCCCGTACTTCGACCAGGAGCGGACACCCATTTCCGCCGGCTCGCACGCGAAACAAGTGTTGCTTGCCGCACGATGACCGAAGTGTGGTATCTCAATTGGAATGGCGGCCGCCCGCCATGCGTATGGTGCCAGTGGAATTCGGGATTTTTTTTATTGCGGCGGTCGAAAACATCCTGTCTGGAACGACGTCCTTTTGAAGAGGCCGAAAACAGGGGAGTACGGACATGACTGGAACGAACGCGGAACGACTGAGTTTAGGCGAGATGGTTGGGGTCTTTGCGCGCGACATCCGGTACGCCCTCCGCTCGCTTGCCGGTGCCAGGGGACTGACGGTTACCGTCGTCTTCACGCTGGCGCTCGGAATCGGAGCGAATGCGGCGATCTTCACGCTGGTCCGCGGGGTTCTGCTGCGGCCACTGGTGAATCGCGACGAAGACCGCCTTATTTACGTCCGGCAGAGCTCGGATGGTTTGGGAGTGACGAACGCGCTCTTCTCCGTGCCGGAGATGCAGGACCTCAAGCAGCGTGTGAAATCGTTCAGCGCCATCGGCGACTTTTCCGAAATCGGCTTTACCATGAACGGATTGGGCGAGCCGCGCGAGCTCCGCGCGGGAGTGGTCGGCGGCAACTACTTCGAGGTGATGGGCCTGCATCCGGTGCTGGGGCGGCTGCTGGATATGCGGGATGACGGCCCGACCGCCGCGGGCGCCGTGGTCCTGACCTACCAGTTCTGGACGAAGGCGCTGAAGAGCGACCCATCGGTGCTCGGCAAAGTAGTACGGCTTGAATCCTTCGGACCGCCGCGAACCGGCACCGTGGTCGGGGTGCTCGAACCATCCATCCCCTATCCGACGGAAACGGAAATCATCGCCAACGTCGTCACCAGCCCGCATCACCTGTCGGCGACCATGGTGACGGGACGCATCCATCGCATGACGGAGCTGTTCGGGCGGCTGGCCCCGGGCGCGACGCTCGAACAGGCTCGCGCCGAGCTCGTCACGGCCCACGGCGCAATGATGAAAGAGCATCCCGACGCGTATCCTGTTAAGGACCGATACCGAATCGCCGCGGCGCCTCTGCGCGACGAGATCACGTCCAAAGCCAGGACCGTGCTTTGGGTGCTGCTGGCCGCTTCGGGGCTGGTCTTCGTCATCGCCTGTTCCAACGTCGCCAACCTCATTCTGGCGCGGACCATCCGCCGCGAAGGGGAGTTTGTAGTCCGGGCCGCCCTCGGCGCCGGCACCGCCGCGCTGCGGCGCGTCCTGCTGGCGGAATGCCTCCTGCTCTGCGGGGCCGGAGCGGCTCTCGGGGTGCTCAGCGCGCGGCCCATGGTGGCGATCCTGGCGCGGTACGCCTCGCGGTTCTCGGTGCGTGCGCTTGATTTGACGGTGGATTCCAGCATGCTGTGGGTCGGCGCCGGGCTGGCGCTCGCCGCCGCGGTGCTACTGGCTTTCGTGCCGCGTCTCCCTGCAGGCGACCGCCACGGAATCAGCCTGGCCACCGGAAGCGTCCGCGTCACCGGAGGCGCCAGCGGGCGTCTGCGGGCCTTCGCCGTCGCCCAGATCGCGGCCTCTTTTGTCCTACTGGCCGGCGCCGCCATGCTGGTCAAGACGCTGCTTGCGCTGCAGGCGGTCGATACCGGGATCGACACGCGCCGGGTACTGGCGATCAACGTGCCAGTGCTAACCTACGGGCGCACGGACGACCAGGTGGTGGACTTTTATAAAGAGGCGATCCGGCGCGTGCACGAGTTGCCGGGAGTGGACGCCGCCGCCATCGGAGTCCTCACCCCGTGGCGTGAGGGAGGCGCATTCGGTCCGGGCCTGCAATTCACCGCCGAAGGCTACAATCGTGGAACCAGGGGGGACGATCCGCGCGGTCAGTTCCGAATCGTATCGCCGGGATTTTTCGGGTCGCTGGGCGTGCCCATCCTCGCCGGGCGCGACTTCAACGACCTCGACCGCAAGGGCAGCGAGCCGGTGGCGATCATCAGCCAGACGGTGGCGCGGCGCATGTTTCCTGGCCGCGACGTGCTCAACCGGCATGTCACCTACACTGATCCATTGCTGCAGTTTATCGGCGGGAAGCCGACGCCGATGCGCGTCGTGGGTATCGCCGCGGATATTGACGACGAGCACCTGGTGCCCGCCCCCACCATGACCTTGTACACCCCGTTCGGGCAGGGACCGCTGGTGGCCGGGCGGCTCTTCGTCCACGTGCGGACCGATCCGTATGCCTTAATCAACCCGATCACGCGCACCATCCGCAACCTCTCGGTGGACCAGCCGGTGGAGCGCGCCGCCACGCTGGAAGACGTCCGCGCCGAAGTGCTCACGCCGGACCGGCTGAACGCCATGATCTTCGGCGGCTTCGCCATGGTGGCGCTCACCATCGCGGTGGTCGGGGTGGCGGGCGTCCTGGCATTTTCGGTAAGCGCCCGGACGCGCGAATTCGGGATCCGGCTGGCGGTCGGGTCGCAGCCGCGCCGCCTGCTGGCACGGGTGATCGCCGAGGGCACCGCCATCACGGCTGCCGGAATTGGCGCCGGGCTGGCTTGCGGATTTGGTTTCGAGAGGCTGGCCGGCACGTATTTCGAGAGTGTGAAGATGCCGGGAGCGTGGGTCGTGGCGGGGGCGGCCGGCATCCTGCTGGCTGCCGCCGTGATCGCCTCCGCCTGGCCCGCGATGCGGGCCGCGCGCGTGGATGTGATACAAGCCCTGCGGGCGGACTGACGGAGAGATACCGGAGACAGGCTGACAGGCCTTTCAGTGGCGGGGTTTAGGCATGCGAATCGCAGGGCGAGTGCTCCAAGTTCGAGTAGCACGCCCTCTCCACCACCGAGAGAGTGGCAACGGCCGGCTAAATAGCTTATCGTTTTGGCCCAATCGTGGAGTTGGCCGGGATCGGACCCGTCAACGAGATGAGTGCGCGAAAACCATACCGGACCGCGAACCTTGCGCCCAAGCCGTAGCTTCTAGGAGTTTTGAAATTCCTAACCCCACCGGCTAGTCGAGGAACTCGCTTTCCTCCAACCGGGCCGGGACGTATTCTTCCGTAACATAGCTGATGTCTTTGCTGATCAGGGCTTCGACTTCGAGCTTGAAACCGTTCTTCAACATCAGCTCGATTTCCTTTTGCCAAGGCTTTTTGTTCACGAACCAGGGATACTGCGCGATCTGCCGGGCCCGTTTGATGTCTTGCTCGTTCAATTTGATTTGCACGCTGGGGCTAAGCTGGCAGCGGCCATAATCCAGACTGCGCAACCCCAGGAAACGCACATCGGGGATAGCCATGCGGCGCGATTCGTAG
>CAZKVF010000281.1:0-9128 GCA_964556085.1 uncultured Solibacteraceae bacterium | reverse complement strand
CGAAACGAAGCGCAGTTCGAGACGCACATCATTCGCGAGCTTCAGTTCATTCACCTGTTGGCGCACAGCCCGGACTAGCTCCTCATCCCCGGTTCCAACTATTGCCAGGCGCGCGCCTCGCTGGCGGCTCGCAACCCGGCGCCACGCATCGAGCAAAAACGAAACGCCCTTGTAAAGCCGCAAGATTCCCTGCCACAGAACCACGCATTCGTCTTCCCGGAACCCGAGCCTCCGCCGGGCCGCAGCCGCACAGTTCCGCGCTGCGGGATGAAACAAGGGTCCGTGCGGGATCACGGAAATCCGCTCCGGCGCGACTCCGAATTCTCCAGTCAGGCGGGCGGCAGCGGCAGGATCATGGCAAATCAGGCGATCGGCGAGGCCGTAAATAAGTTGGTACAGCGGGCGCCACTTCTCGCCGGTATCCTGAGGTAACACGTTATGCACGGTGTAGACGATATGGATTCCCAGCCGGCGGGCCAATTTGAGCAGCCATATCTCGAATGGAAGCCCATGATTCACCAGCGTGATGAATTGCACGTGGAGCACGTCCGGCCGGGAAATGCTTAAACGCGCGGCGAGCGCTGCCAGGTTGAGCAGATTCTCCGCCAGCTTTGCGCCGCGGCGCAGGCCGGCGGGTACTCTCGGCAGCCTGTAAGTAACATCGAGAGCTCCCGGTTCATTGCGCAAGCCGTGCCGGTGAAAAAACGCAGGATCGTAACTGTAGGTAATGGCGCCAAGCGTGACCCGAAGACCTTCCATACCGCCCAGTGCTGCCGACAGATGTCCGGTGTAGTAAGGCACATTAGAAAGCAAATCCATCATATAGACGTGCAATTGACGCCCGCGTTCAGCGATCGACTGCGGTGACTCCGGTTGTGCCAGGAGTGTGCTCATGATGGTAGGGGAGCGGCCTAGGATCGCTGGGCGCTGCTTTCAATCGACCGGCTTACGGCCACTGTTGCCACGAGTGCAGCCATTACTCGCGCGCCGACTTCATCAGCCTGGCTTGGGCTTCCATGTACTTGCAGGTACCTGACATTGCTGTAAAGCGGATCTTGATAATCGGCCACCTTGCCGCTGGTCAAGGCCTCTTTCAACTCGAGGATTCCATCGTCGAGTGTCTTAGAACACGTAAACCCGATGCGTTCGCGAATCTTACTGAAGGACACGCGGTAGTCGCGGTGGTCGGAATTGTCAACGCGCTCGACGCGGATACCAGGAAACACTTCGCTGATATGCTCCGCCACCTGTTCCAAGGTGTAATTCAAGCAGTCATCGCCGACATTGAAAATCTCTCCACCCACCAGGCCGCGTGGAGCCTCCAGGACCTGTACGATTGCTTCGGCAACGTCATCGACATGTAAGAACGGGCGCCACTGTCCACCGTTGAAGATGGTAATTAATCCTGACTGCTTGGCTCTTGCCGTCAGTAAGTTGACAACCAGGTCAAAACGGGGCCTCGGCGATAGCCCGAAAATCGTCGAAAACCGGAGAATTGTGGGACGGAACTCACTGGTGGCCGCAGCCAGCAGCGCTCGCTCGGAATCCACCTTGGTTTCCGCGTAGACCGATAATGGACAAACCTCCGAGGTCTCGTCCATCAGGTCTTCGGCGGCGCCATAAACGCTGCAACTGGAAGCGAAGATGAACCGCCGGACACCCTCTCCCTTGGCGATCTCAATCATCATTCGCGTCGCCGCGTAGTTGATCTCCCGCGCCGTCTTGCGGTCGTGGTCGCAGGCCGGGTCGCCCACGATGGCCGCCAAGTCAATCACCGAGCGGACGCCCTTCATGGCTCCCACAATATCTTGCATGTTCCGGCAATCTCCGCGAATGAACGTCAATCGCGGGTGATGGAGTATCTCGCGGATAGCGCCATCGCCGTAAACAAGGCTATCGAGTATGCGGACGTTACGTCCGCGCGCAAGCAGCTTCCGGACCAGAATCGAGCCGATATACCCCGCGCCACCCACGACGAGCACGGCTTCATTCCCGGGATTCGGCTCGAATTGCAGACGCTCGGTGTCGCTTTTGAAGATCGTGTATTTGAGCCATCGGATTCCAGGCGTCCCCGCACTCACCAAAGCCAGGAAAATCAGTAAGGTGGTTTGCGACGCGCGGTCCCAGGGAAGCCATATTCGGCTGACCGATACCAGCAGCAGCGCGCTCGTGCCGGCGCTCGCAACTGCGCGCCAACACTTCGGCCCAATGCTGTTCGTCGTGCCGCTGTACAAACCGGCGAGTGCGTACAGGCAGGGAAGAAGAAGCGATAGCGGGCAAAAGACAGTCAAATAATAGGCACGCATTTCTCCGACGGGAAACGATTCCCCCAGCCGGCGATGCAACTCGAGCGCAACCACGGCCATCGCGGCCAGCATAGCCATGTGCACCATGATCAAGTCCGCGATCACGCGCGGCACGATCTCCATTACGCGCGGAGGGACAAGGCCGCCCGCGTTTGCAGGAAGAGAAGGAAAGGGCGATCGACCAACTACTTGTGGGCTGGAACTCATTGCTGAAGCCTTTTCTGTGCTTTGTTATGAAGTTGTGTTGTGCCGCAATCAATTGGAACCAGCGGCAGTCATCGCCCCGGCTACGAAGACGGACTGCCGCTTGCGGGCCTTTTGCACGATTTCGCGAGCCGTGTTCGCAACGTACTCGATCTGGGTTTCCGACATTGCCGGATAGAGCGGCAGTGAGACCAGCCGTGGATAGAGTGCCAGCGCGCGCGGGCATTGGTTCTCGGGCCGGTTCGCGAAAGAGGCAAAGAAGCGATGCAGGGGTATGGGGATGAAATGGACGCTCGTGCCGATTCCCCGCTCACGCAAAGCGGTGATGAACTCGTCGCGAGTGATGCGAAGCTTTTCCAGGCGGAGGCGGAGCATATACAGATGCCAGGCGTGCCGGCGGTCGGGTCTGTCCGCTGGCAGTTCCAGCTCCTCTATTTTTCCGAGAAGCTCGTTATAGAGTGCGGCATAGCGGGTGCGTGTCTCTACAAAGCTATTTAACTTCTTGAGTTGATGAAGACCGATGGCCGACTGAAGATCGGTCAGATTGTATTTGAATCCGGGGAACAGCACATCGTAATACCAATGACCGCGATCCGTATATCTGTCCCAGGCGTTTTTGCTGATGCCATGCAGACAGAGCATTTTGACCTTTTCGGCGAGTATTTCGTCGCCAGTCGTGATCATGCCGCCCTCGCCGGTTGTTAGGTTCTTCGTCGCGTAGAAACTGAAAACCGCCGCATCGCTGTGATATCCTCCGACGCCGTTGGCGCTTCCGACCGGCTGGTTGTGATAGCGCGCGCCGACGGCATGCGCCGCGTCCTCGATCACGTGGAGGCCATGCCTGCGCGCTAGTGCCCATATGGAACTCATCTGGCACGGCAGGCCCGCCAGGTGAACCGGCATTATGGCTCGAGTCTTTCCGGTGATTCTGGACGCCACTGACTCGGGATCGATGTCCCCGTCCGGGCCGATATCCGCCAAAACTGGAGTCGCGCCTACGTGCAGAATTACGTTGACGGTTGCGCAGAACGTAAGCGGCGAGGTGATCACTTCCATTCCAGGGCCGATCCCAAGCGCGGCCAGGGACAGATGGAGTCCCGCCGTGCAGGAGTTGACGGCTTGAGCGTGGGGGGCGCCGACATAGGTCCGGAACTCTTGTTCGAATGCGGCTGTTCGCGGACCGGTGGTCAGCCACCCGGACCGTAGGGTGCGCACGACCTCGTCGATTTCCTCCTCGCCGATGCTCGGACGATGAAACGGAACGTCAATTCGCTGACTCATAACTCTCTCCGTGTATGGTGGCCGCTTTTCGTCCGGCCACACAGCGCAGCACATAGGCCGCGGTTTCGCTCAGGATCCTGGCATCGGATAGGGGCGTGCGAACCTTAAGATAAGCCAGATCCATCGTCAGTTTGGGGACCAGAAGGTGCTCCAGGTAGTACTGCCGCGGCTCGGCGTCTTCCGGAATCGATTCCGACTCCTCGCCCGCCACGAGCTGTACCCTGCCCGTAACCCCAGGCTTCACTGTGAGCACCGCGCGCTGCTCGGGGGTGTAGAGCGCCACGATGTCAGGCGACTCAGGGCGCGGCCCCACTAATGTCATGTCACCGAGCAATACGTTTAGAAATTGCGGCAGCTCGTCTAACTTCGTGCTGCGCAGCAGACGCCCAACACGAGTGATGCGAGAGTCATTGCGGCCGGTGATCGGGCCGGTACGATCCGCGCCCGAGACCATGGTTCGGAACTTCCACATCCGGAATTCCTTGCCGTTTTTGCCGCACCGCCGTGCAGCGTACAGCACCGACCCACGGGAATCGTAGAGAATCGCGAGCGCTACCGCCGCCAGCAGAGGACTAAATACTAGGAGAAAGGCCAATGAAGAGACTACGTCGATAATTCTTCGCATAAGCATGAGTGATCGTTGAAAGTTAACGCGAGATTCGCGTGAAAGCCGATTCCGGGTAATAGATGGACGCGGATTCACGCCTCATGAAATTGATAAGCCCGGCCAGAAAGCCCAGACCATACCCTAAGTGGTAGGCCGGAAACACTGCCGGCAAATATCGGGCCGCCCACCCGCAACGCCGGACGGCGGCAGCCGAGGCTGTCAGAGTAGCCACGCAGTATACGCTTGCCTGAACTGCCCACAATACAGAAAGGGCTGCGCCCAGCCACGGAACCGCAAATAGCGTCGCCAGCATGAGCAGAATCAACGTAAGATTGCCGCCAATGAACGCCGCTGGGACCAGTTGCCGCCAGCTTGCCGGCATACGATGCTTGCGAATCACCGCGACTTTCCAGAAGCCATACTGGGAATACTGCCGGAACAGAGCCCGCAGAGTACTTCTCGGGACATACCAGGAGACAATTTCCGGGGTTTGCCAGATCTTGCCGCCCGCTCGAATGAGGCGCAGGTTCAACTCATCGTCCTGGTTGCGCACCAGGCTCTCGTCAAAGAGCCCGATACGCTCTAGCGTCGCCTTGTGCCAGCAACCATAAGGGACCGTGTCCACCCAACCTTCGTAGCTTTCGTCATGAAAGCGTGCGCCCCCACAACCAAAACGGGAGTGATATGCAGCGGCAATCGCCCTGCCAAGATCGCCGCGAGGGCGTGTCCTAGCAGGTCCGCCGGCATTATCGGCGCCCGTCCGTTCGAGAATCTCTACCGAGCGGCGGCAATAGTCGGGCGCGTAGATGGTATGCACATCCATGCGAATGATGATGTCGCCGCGAGCCGCGCCGACGGCCGCATTCAGTCCGGTGGAAACGATTTTGCGCGGATTCGGCACGAGTGTGAGCTCCTCGTGATTCTTGCGCCACTCGTCGAGCACCTCGCGCGTGCCGTCGTCGCTCGCGTCGGCGATGATCGCTTCCCAAATGAGTCCTGCCATATCCTGGGTCCAAACACATTCCAGGAAGTCGCGAATGTGCCTGATTTCGTTGCGGCAGGCCACCACAATCGAGACCCGTAACGGCTCTTCCCGTTTCGCAGTCATTTTCAGTTGTGTTCAGTTGTGCGGATGGCAAGCCCTGCTGTCCAAGGCCCGTTCGTATACCGCCACATAGCGTCGCGCCAGGGCATCGGAGGAGAACTCGCCATTTACGTGCGCGTGGCCCTGGCGACCCAACTGGCCGGCCAGCGCAGAGTCGTCCAAGACCCGCCGGATCGCTTGCTCTAAGCCTTCGACATCGCCCGGTTCCACCAGCAGCCCGGTTCTCTCGGGGATCACGATCGCGTCTACCGATCCGACTCGTGTCGCTACTACCGGCTTGCCTGCCGCCATCGCTTCCAGCAGGCACATGGGGACTGCCTCGTTGAAGGAGGGCAGCACCACGACATCGAGCGAGGCATAGACCTCCGGCATATCGGACCGCGCGCCGGTGAACACCGTCCGCGACGCCAGGCCTAGGCGCGCCGCCAGCGCCTGCCACTCGGTTCGCAGGGGACCGTCGCCAATGAATACGAAGGTGGTGTCCGACCGGTCGAGGCAGATTCGCTGGGCCGCCTCGAGCAATATTTCTCCGCCCTTACCCGCCGCGGGGCGACCCACAAAGCCCACCAGCCGCTTGGCGCCGCAACCCAGCTCTGAGCGCAGCGCCGGCCGTGCAATCCGGAATCGCTCCACCTCGACTCCGTTAGCCAGCCGTCGTAACCGGCTTTCCGGCACGCCCCAGCGCCGCAGCGATGTTTCTACCGGCTCGGAAACAGCTACAACCCCATCAAAGGTCCGGAGCGTCACCCGGTCCAGCGCCGCATACGCGCGCATGACTGGACGGCGGCTCGGCCAGTTGTGGCAGGTCGAAACCAGCGCCACGCGCCGGCCGCGCGCGGCCGCGAATCCATAAATATCCGCTTTGTAGCCGTGGGCATGCAAGACGCTGACCTGGTCACCATCGAGTAATCCCTGAATTGCTGCGATTGTTTTGCGGTCCCAGCGGCTTGCGCAGCGAATGATTCGCACCGGCAGTCCCTTGCGGGCCGCGTGATGCGCTACCTCGAGGTGCGGTGCGCGGCCGTCGTGGAAAACGCCAACGACGCACATGTGACCCAGCCGCGTCACTGCTTCGGCAAGAGTCAAGAGTAGGCTCTCCGCGCCATAAAATCCCTCGCTGCTGATGAGCTGCAGTATGGTCATGGAAAACTGAAGTCAGAAGCTAGGAGCCAGAGTGTGTCAGGCGAACGCTTCCGCGAGCAATCCCGCTCGCTTGGTCACGGCCTCAGCGGACGCCTCTTCGGCGACTTGCGGTTGCGGTTCCGAGTCAAGTGCCATGGCCCTGGCGACCAAGCCAATGATCACCCAGAGATAGCCATCGACTTGGAGGAACGTCCAGCGGTCACCGAAAAAGTTGGCCACTACGCTCGTCACCAGCCAACCTGCCAGCCCCAAGCCGAGCGCCGCAAAAAACGGATCCCGTGCCTTCCTGGAAAATCGCCATCCTCCCCACGTGAAACGCAGCAGCAACCAAAGGAAAATCACCATGCCGACGACACCGGTTTCGAGCAGCACTTTCACGAAGAAGTTGTGAGTGTCCTGATAATAGGCGCCCTCGTTGTAAACGCGGCGCATAAACGCATAGGTATAAAAGCCTGTGCCGAGCAGAGGGCTCGTGGCGAATAGCGCCATGGCGTCATCCCACATTTCAACGCGCAGCTGTGACGAGTGATCGATTTCTCCGCTGTCCTGGTCATAGGTCATGTCCACGCGCATCTTGACCGCATTGGGAACCACCGCCGTCCAGACCAGGAGGAAACAGAGCAACAGCACAAGCAGGATGCGCTGCCGCATGACGCCGAGAAAGACCCACCCTGCCAGAAACGCCGCGTACCCGCCCCGGGAAAGGCTGTATAGGAGACACAAGACGGAGTAACCCGCCAAGACCAGGCAGCCGATCTTCGCGCGCGTGCTGCGTAGGCAAGCTAGTATGGCGATCAGGAAAATGGCAAACTGTGCCTCGAAGGCAGCCAACCCGTTCGATCCGGCGTAACCCATTCCCGCTGTCTCCCGCAGATCGTCGGAATAAGCCGAGAAGTCGCGGTCGGAAATCGTCTCCCAAAAGTTACGGTCCAACAGGAACACCGAAAAACACATGAGCAGAAGAATGACCTTCATCTGCCGGGCGTTTTTGACGGTAGCTGCGACGGCGAAAAACAGCGCCAGCATGGTTACATATTCTTCCCAATAACCTAGCCGTTTCTCCCCGGGAAATAAAGGCAGATTGGTATCGAGATAGCATGCCCCCAGGAACAGCGAAATATAGGTGAATCCGATATAGAACCACATCATCCGGTTCCATGGCGTTCTAAGCAGCAGGGGCTCTTTCCGCCGCCAGAGTCCTATGAATATCGCCAGCAGCACCAGGCCGACCATACTTCCGCCCAGCGGAAACGCATTCAGTCGATACCGTATGGTCTGCAGCGGGATGAGCGGAACCAGATAATAAATACCTACGATAGGCCTCCAGAAGACAGTCAACGCAAGCACGGCCAGCATGCCCGCGTATAGCAGGTACCCGATCGTCCCTTCAAGTCCGAAGTGCATGGGAAGTTAGTTTAAGTTCACGCCGCCGCGGGAACTGAGGATGCTCTCTTCTCGCTCCGCCTGGGCAGACTATTCCGTCTCTCCGCTCGCCACGCCTTCCAATAAGTTGCGTAACCGAACAACGCCGGAGAGAAGCCGCCCCAAGGCCCTTTGACAGTTTCTTCGCAAATATTCGCGCGGGGGATGGTCAGTGGATCCGAGGTCTCGGTCCAGGCGCCGCGCTCGGTCGTACACGCGAACCGGTAGCCCGCTTCCTCGACCATGCGTCGGACCTCAGGAGACCAGTCGCCGTTGGGATAGGAGAACGCCTCGCATTTTTCGCCCAGCATATCTTCAATAGCCTGCTTCGATGCTCGGATTTCGTGCCGCGCGGCTTCCGGGTCTATCCCAGTGAGAAGCGAATGTGTTTGCGTGTGGCTGCCAATCTGGATGCCCGCGGCCGCCATCTCCCGAATCTCTTCCCGCGAAAGAACGCGGTCTTCGGAGACTGCTTCCACTCGAGTCACGGTACTCTCCATGAGGACCAGCCACCGATCACGCTCCGCGGGTCTACGTCGCTTTAATGCCTCGATGGTCCCCTCGGCATCCGTTATCAACTGGGGTTCACCCGACGCCCGGAGCACAGCCATCACTCTTTCAGGCCAGAACGGGAACGTATGGCCGGGGACTGCCGGACAGATAAAAACTGTCAGAGGCAAACCGTGTTTCGCGGCAATAGGCAGCGCCAGTTGCCGGTTGTCCGCCCAGCCATCATCAAATGTGATCGCCATACGCAACTTTTTCGGGGCTGCCGTCCGTGCGTTCGAGAGCGGAACCACAGTGAACCGCTTAGCCAGGTAAGCTGTGAGCCGCTCGAACGTCCGTTCCAAGATAAGCGTGGCGGGCAGGCTGCACGTTTTCCGAAACGTTTGGTCGTCCACCACGCGGTGAAACATGAGCACCACGACGGCATTCGATGCGCGCAGTTGCCGCTCCGCCCACCACAGCGCTCCGGTGGCGCGCAATGCCGCGGCACATAGCCACCGCAGGAAACAATGCAGGGTTGGATGGCGCATCAGAACGGTTCCGAGCTTTCTCA
>CAZKVF010000280.1:0-8457 GCA_964556085.1 uncultured Solibacteraceae bacterium | reverse complement strand
CATCAAGCACGTTCTATAACATCGCCATTGACAGGCCAGGAGGCCTGCCCCACCTTCGCCTCCACGCCCCCGCGCTCACCATCAAATCTCGCAAACCACTCTAAGCGCCCATTTTGTGCTAGTTTAGCTATTTCACAATTCCCGGAGATCCCATGGACGCCTTGGGCATGATCGAAACGAAGGGCTTGGTGGGCGCGATCGAGGCCGCCGACGCGATGGTTAAGACTGCCAACGTCGTGCTGACGGGCAAGGAGTACGTCGGCGCGGGCCTGGTGCTGATCACCTGCCGTGGCGATGTCGGCGCGGTGAAAGCCGCTACGGATGCCGGGGCGGCCGCCGCCCGCCGCGTCGGCGAACTAGTCGGCGTACACGTGATTCCGCGTCCGCATGAAGAAGTGGAAAGGGTGCTTCCGACCAGCGGCCTGAAGAAGTAGCTGCCAATGTTGGCGGACCAGGACCTCGTCTCGATCCAGGAGGCTCGCGCCAAAGTTGAAAAGGCCTACGCCGCCTGGCAAGTCTATCTGGGATACTCGCAGGAGCAGATCGACGCGATTGTCGAGCAGATGTCCGCTGCGGCGCGCGCTCACTCCCAGCGCCTGGCCGAACTGGCCGTCGAGGAAACAGGCTACGGCAATGCCCGCGACAAGCATCTGAAAAATCTTCTCGCGGCCGACGTGCTTCCGCGCAAGATGCGCGGTTTGAAGACCGTTGGAGTCCTGCGCGAAGTGGCTGAAGAAAAGGTCGTGGAGATCGGCGTTCCGGTGGGGGTCGTAGCCGCAATCCTGCCCACCACGAACCCTACTTCCACCGCTATCTACAAGACCCTGATCTCGCTTAAGGCGGGTAATGCCATTGTCCTGAGCCCCCATCCGCGGGCCCGCCGGTGCACGTGCGCCACCGCCGCCGTGCTCGGCGAGGCCGCGCTCGAAGCCGGAGCGCCGGATGGCGTGCTCCAATGCCTGGATACGGCCGCCCTCGAAGGAACCCAGGCCCTGATGCGTCACCAACGCACCAGCGTCATCCTGGCCACGGGCGGTGCCGGCATCGTGAAAGCCGCTTATTCCAGCGGCAAGCCGGCCTTTGGCGTCGGTCCGGGCAACGTCCCCGCGTTGATCGATCCTTCCGCCAACCTGGAGGAGGCCGTGGCCAAAGTTGTCGCCGGCAAAGCCTTCGATTACGGTACCGTCTGCTCGAGCGAGCAGGCCATTGTGGCCGAAGAATCGCTCCGAGAGCGCATTCTCGCCATCCTTCAATCGCTCAAAGCGTACCTGGCGACCGAACCGCAGAGGGCGGCGCTCGGAAGACTGCTGATCCAGTCTGATTGGACCGTGAATCCCCAGTGCGTCGGACAGTCGCCCGCGAAGATCGCAACCCTGGCCGGGTTCGTGGTTCCCGCGGACACCTCTATCATCTGCGTGGAGGTGGGCGGCGTGGGTAAGCAACATCCGCTCTCCGCGGAAAAGCTTTCGCCAGTTCTATCTCTCCATTTCGTAAAGGATTCCAGTGCCGCCATGGACACCTGTCATGCGCTCCTCAAATTCGGCGGCCTGGGCCACACGGCCGTGATCCACGCTCAAGACCAAAGCCGCATCCGTGAGTTCGCCCTGCGCATGCCCGCCATGCGGGTGCTTGCAAATACGTCAGCCCCGCACGGCTCTACGGGCATTACCACCAACCTCTTCCCCGCCATGACACTGGGGTGCGGCGCGGCGGCCGGCAATGCCACGTCCGACAACATCGGTCCGCTCAACCTGATTAACGTCAAGCGCCTCGCCTATGAAGTGCGCAGCCCGGCGGAAGCTATCCAGCAGCAGACGCGCGCCGCAGCCGCTGGCTCGGATGCTCCGCCCGATCGCGGCGCCGTGGCGGCCTCGGTGGAACGCTACCTCGCCGCCCGCGGGTTGTCGCGGCCCGTCACTGTTTCCCAAAACGTTCTCCCCAACGTTGCTGCGGAAGTGGTGGACCGCTTCCTGGCGCGCCGCTCCAACACCTCCCCGCCCACCCCAGCCGCCTCGGGCTTTGGCTGACTGACTAGTCCTCCCGCGGCAACCGGGGATGCGCCGCACGCGCTGGATGCTCCAAGCCAGGCGCTGGCAGGCGACCAGATCAGGGACGCGGAAGGAGGCTCTCGCGGACCTTCAGGGGCGGACCCGTCCAACACGCCCGAAATCGTGGATTTTGTCTGCGAGGCGGACGTGCGGGCCGCCATCCGTGAAAACCGGAAAATTCACATAGGGCCTAAAACCATCGTCACCCCTTCGGCACGCGACTTGGCCGAACCCTCTGATATTCTGGTGAGGGTGGTGTGACGGGGCTGAGGTAAACCGTGGATCTGAATCTAGATACCCTCAAACGTGAAATCCTTGATTCGCTGGAAAGCGGCGGTTTTGCCATCTTCCACGGCAGCCCCGGTGGATTAGAGGGACTTCCCCTGGTGCTTTGGGATGTCGAACATCACCCCGATTACCAGATGTTCCTCGATACTGCGAAGAAGACCGGAGCCAAGCTTATGATCTTCGCCAGCCGCGAATTTGCAAGCTCTGATATCGATGACCTGCTCGAGCAGCTCGAGGATTGCGATCTGTCGCGCGACGAGCAGCGCGATTACGAGCGGCGGCTGAAAGAGCTGCGCATCTTCGAAGGCGTCACCTGTTCGCTGGAACTGGCCTTCGACTGCGAGTCCCGTCTATACGTCTACGAGGTCCAGCCCGACTGGTACGAAGAGTTCCTCAACCTCGAGGATGAGATCACGACGCGATCCTGCGACGAGGACGATCTCGATTCCAATAACTCTTTAGGCGGCTATTTTTCCAAGAACTGACGGAGCGCATGCCGGCCCCCGCTCGCTGGGCGATTCCAGCACTGGACCCGCAGCAGGTGCAATCGCTGTGCGCCGAGTTGCGCATCGGCGCGGCCGCCGCGAAAGTCCTGGTCCACCGCGGACTCAGCGACGCTACCCGCGCGCGCCGTTTTCTGGCGCCATCGCTCGATGAGCTTCATGACCCGTTCGCCTTGCGCGACATGAAACGCGCGCTCGACCGCCTGCAAAAAGCCATCCGCGGCGGTGAACAGATCCTGATTTACGGCGATTACGATGTGGACGGCACGACCTCGGTGGTGATCCTGACGAAGGCCATCGAAATGGCCGGGGGTACCGCCAGCTATCACGTGCCCCACCGCCTGCGCGATGGCTATGGGATGCGGCCGGAAGTGGTGGAACGTGCGGCCGCCGATGGTGTCCGCCTGATCATCAGCGTAGATACCGGCATTCGCGCGGCCGAGGTGGTCGCACGCGCCAATGAGATCGGCATCGATGTGATCGTTACCGATCACCACTTGCCCGACGCGGAATTGCCGCCGGCTTTGGCAATCCTGAATCCCAACCGCCCCGACTGCGCCTATCCTGAAAAGAACCTCTGCGGCGCGGGGGTGGCATTCAAGCTGGTGCAGGCGCTCCTTGCTGGCCTGCCATGGCCGGCTGAACGGTTCGAGCGCGTGACCGAGTCGTTCCTCAAGATGGTTGCCATTGCCACCGTGGCTGACGTCGTCCCGCTGACCGGAGAAAATCGCATCATCGTTAAGCACGGGCTTGATCGTCTTTGCGATGTCCGAAATCCCGGCCTTCGCGCCTTGCTCGAAACGGCGGGTTTTGCGGGGGCCCGCGTTCCGAGCGCCCGCCACGTGGCATTTCAGATCGCGCCCCGGCTCAACGCCGCAGGCCGCATGGATACAGCCCGGGCCGTCATCGAGCTGTTCCTCACCTCCGACTCGGAGCGCGCTCTCGCCCTGGCACGGCAGCTCAAGGAACAAAATACCGGCCGGCAACAGGTGGAGAACGGAATTCGCGAAATCTGCGAGCAACAGGTAGTAGACGAATCCGCCGCCGCGCTGGTCTACTATGCCGAAGACTGGCATCGCGGCGTCCTGGGCATCGTTGCCAGCAGGCTCGTAGAGCGTCTGCACCGGCCCGTGTTCGTGCTCGGCCGCAATCCTGACGATGGCCTGGTTCAAGGCTCCGGACGCAGCATTCCGGCGTTCCACCTCCTGGAGGCTCTCGAGTCCATGCGCGATGTATTCATCCGCTTCGGAGGCCATCGCCATGCCGCGGGCGTAACGCTCGAGGCCGGGCGAGTGGATGAGTTTCGCCGGCGTCTCCAGGAGTGCGCTGCCCAAAGGCTGCGAACCGAGGATCTTCAGCCGGAATTGGCGCTCGATGCTACGCTCGATTTTCGCGAGATCAGCGAGCGCAGCATGGCCGAGTTGCTCGCCTTGGCTCCTTTCGGCCATGGCAATCCCGTGCCCGTATTCGCGGCCCTGGACGTGGAAGTCGCGGGCCCGCCCGCGCCCTGGAACGACAAACACCTGCGCGTCATCCTCCGCCAGAATGGCCGCTCGCTGGCGCTCAAGGCCTGGAACTTCGCGGCGCGTGCCGCCGAACTGCCCTCGGGAGCGCGAATCGACGCGGCGTTCTCAATCGAAGAGGACGAGTTCGCGAAGGCGCAGGGAACTACCGGCTGGGGCCCAGTGCTGCGCGACGTGCGCCCGGCCGCAAAAATTGCGAGCGCTTAGCCCTGGTCAGCGCGGCGCCAGGATCTCGCCCCAAATCACCTGGTAGGCTTCCACCTCGCCGTACAGGCCGCGGCCGCCGCGCACAAACACGCGCATGCTGGGCTGCAGAGTCGTCCGCTCCACGATCTCGCCGTTTTCCAGAAAACGCGTGTCCTGCCGCAGCACGATTGTCTGGTTGCCCGCGTCCTTAGTACGCAGCACCAGGCGGTCGGGCTCGAGGCTCGACACCACGCCAGAAAAGCTCAGGGTCGCGAGCGGCTCGTAGTGGTCGGCCGCGCCGCGGTAGGCGCGCAGGCGGCCTTGCGAAAGCGGCCGTGCCGGCGGTTGTGGAAGAATCACGTGAATGGTTCGCGCATAGCGCAGCACCGATGCCGGCCCCTCATCCGACAAAACCTCCACCTTCTCACCCGGAGCCAACTGCGCCACCTCGATCAGCCGGTTTTCGCGCTCCACGTAGGTCTTGGCGTCGAAACGATAGTGGAAGATACGATCGTCGGCCGCGCGTACGCTCAACTGCCCGGCTGTGGCGTGCGCCTCGCGCTCAACCAATACGCCGCGGATCAACGGGGAGGCGAAGCGCGTCTGGGCAGCGGCCAAACCCGCAAGGACCAGCACTGCTCCCCCTCGCATGGTCCCAACATAGCATGCCCGCTTTACCGGCTTTTGTGTAAGTGTACACGGCATTGGTGCAAGTTCACCCATGCAACAGGGATGCTGCCGGGCTTCTTCTAGCCGCAAACGGTTCGCCGGCGCCGCTTGTTATGATAAACCCCAATGGAGGCTGTCAACATCGGCATTGTGGGCCTGGGCAACGTCGGCTCGGGAACACTGGCCATCCTGGTGGACAACGCCGATCAGATCGCATTGAAATTGGGATTCCGCTTACACGTCACGGCGGTGTGCAGCCGGTCGGTGCATTCCAAGGAAATGCTGCCGGCACTGGCTTCTGCCGAGAAAACCACGGACTGGCGCGAAGTGGTGAATCATCCCGGTGTCCAGATCGTGGCCGAACTCGTCGGCGGCGCCGGCGTGGCCGCGGAAATCATCAACGCTGCGATCTCTAAGGGCAAATCAGTGGTCACCGCCAACAAGGAATTGATGGCTTCGTGCGGCCCTGAGATCTGGGATCGCGCCATTCGCGCCGGTATCAATCTTGCGATGGAGGCCAGCGTCTGCGGCGGCATCCCCATCCACGCCGTCTTGCGCGAAGGCATTTCAGGCGACCGTGTCACCGCGCTCTACGGCATCCTGAACGGCACCAGCAACTATATCCTCACCGAAATGGAGAAGCGCGGCGATTCCCTCCACGCCGTGCTCGCCGAAGCGCAAGAGCTCGGCTATGCGGAGGCCGATCCCAGCGCCGATATTGACGGGTTTGACGCCCGCTCCAAGCTGGCCCTTCTGGCCGCGCTGGCCTTCGGTGAAAAGATCACGCCCTCCGACATCTTCGTGGAAGGCATCCGGCGCATCTCCCCGATGGATTTTCGATATGCGCACACGTTGCGCCATACCATCAGGTTGGTCTGCGCCGCCCGCCAGACGCACGACGGTTTGATCCTTTCCGTGCGACCGGCGCTGATACCGCTCTCCACGATCTTGGCCGGCGTGCAGGGCGCTTATAACGCTGTATGGGTCAAAGGCGCTTTCGGTGAAGACACATTCTATTACGGACGCGGAGCCGGTCCCCGCCCGACCGGAGTGGCGGTGGTCAGCGACCTCATGCGCGTGGCACGCGAGATCCGCTACGGCAGCCCCGAACGAGTCTCGCCATTTGCGCACGAACGGCTGGGCGAATACAAGCCGGTTTCAGTGGCCCTGCAAAAGCGCGCCTACTACCTGCGGTTCCGCGTGGACGACCGGCCTGGAATCATCGCTTCCCTCGCGGGCATTCTGGCGAGCAAGCACATCAGCCTGGAATCGGTTCTCCAGGAGCCCTGCGAGACCAAGCACGACTTGCCTTTCGTCATCACCGTCGAGCCCACCAGTGAGCAGTCCGTGCGCGACGCAGTAAATGAGATGTCGAAACTCGATTTTCTGCGCGAGCCGCCGCTGGCCCTTCCCATGGAGACCGCCCTATGAAGAGCGGGATGGTGTTTGCCGGAGCAATTCTGGCGCTCGCGTGCCCTCTGAGCGGACAGGTAGCGAGCCAGGCGAACGCCCGCTATCAAACCACCGACGGGCGGAAAGCGGTGGCGGCCGGCCTTGAAGCTCCCGACCGCGAGCAGCGGCAGAAGCCTCAGGATCTCGTTCATGCGATGGGCCTCCGGCCCGGTATGACGGTGGTCGATGTTGGCACCGGAGTCGGATACATGCTGCCGTTCCTCAGCCGGGCTGTTGGGGTGGTCGGCCGGGTGGTCGCCGAGGACATTTTTGACGACTATCTCGCGGCCGCCAGGATACGGGCCACCAATCAGCAATTGACCAACGTAACCTTCGTGAAGGGCACAGAGAAAGATCCGTCACTACCCGAGGGCGCGGCGGACCAAGTGCTCGTGCTGGATGCATATCACCACTTCGATTATCCGGAGTCTATGCTGGCAGGCATTCACAAAGCGCTCAAACCCGATGGCAAACTGGTAATCGTGGAATATGACAAGACGCCCGCGGCAATGCCGAACGGTGATGCCGTGAACCACATCCGCTTGAATAAACCGGATGTAATAAAAGAAGTCGAGGCGAACCATTTCCGGCTCGTTTCAGAACGGGAACAGATCAAGGACAGCCAGTACATGCTGATCCTCGCAAAGAATTAGGTGCTCGATGAATCGTTTCTTTCGATACGCGAAGTTGGCCCTGTTGCCTCTGCTGGTTCTGCCTCTGGGCGCTTGGGACAAGGGGATCACCAAACAGCAGGCCGATGATATTCTGAACGAGCTGCGGCAGATCCGCCAGTTGCTCGAGAAGCAGTCCGCGGCGGGACCGCAGCAGCCCGGCGATCAAGTCATCAAAGCCCAGGTCAGCATCCAGGGGGCTTATACCATGGGGTCGAAGGATGCGCCGATGACCATCGTCGAGTTCACCGACTTTCAATGCCCCTACTGTCAGCGTTTCCACGTGAATACCTTCGCCGAGTTAAAGCGGGATTACATCGATACCGGTAAGGTGCGCTTCGTGAGCCGCGACCTGCCCCTGGACTTCCATCCCAACGCCATGCAGGCCGCCGAAGCCGGACGCTGCGCCGGCGAGCAGGGCCAGTTCTGGGCCATGCGGGACCGCATGAATGCCAATCCCGACAAGCTCGATATGGGCAGCCTGGTGAGCTGGGCACAGGACCTGAAGATGAACGTCAACGGATTCCGCGCCTGCGTGGAGGGGCAGAAATACAAAAACGCGATCCAAAGCGACATCCAGATGGCGCAAAAGATCGGTGCCAACGGCACGCCGTCGTTCGTTGTCGGCAAAAGCACACCGGACGGCGTGGACGGCGAACTGGTCGTGGGCGCCATGCCGTATCAGCTCTTCGACGAAAAGCTGAAATCCATGGCGCGATAGTGGGACAGGCCTCCCGGCCTGTCTTTCGCATGCTAACACCGGCGGTCCTGCCGCCGTGCTTTTGTGAAATGTCATACTGACCCTCTATGAGGGTCTTCCTCAGCTCGACCGGCCGCGATCTGGCGAAGCACTGCGAGGCGGCGTATCGCGCCATTCAGCGCCTGGTGCGATGGGCCACCGCATTGCTACAAGCCGGCGTTTGAGGAAGCAGACGAGTTGCTCCGAATGACCGCTCCCTGACGGTCGCAACTCGGATTTCAATCGGAACGTGGATTGGCAGGCGAAAGCGCCTGCCCCACCTCTTATACTAATGGCGCCTGGCTTCTTCCGCCCGCGTACCGGAAAGAATGCCAGCGAGCCCGTAATTGCCCTCGTTGCAGGCGTACTCGAAGATTG
>CAZKVF010000279.1:0-16426 GCA_964556085.1 uncultured Solibacteraceae bacterium | reverse complement strand
AGCTCCGCGCAGCTCCCCTGTTGCGATCACCACGAGATCTTTTTCGTCGCGTCCGGAGAGATGAACTTCCGATGCTAGCAGCCAGTCTCTCAGTTGCCGCTTTTCTCCCTTCCGGTCCAAAACTGCATCAAAATCTGGACCATCATTGATGATTGCGAGCACGCTGTCCGGAATTCTGACCGGGCGTTTTACCTTCGTGTCTTCAGCGCTAAAGTGGGACTGCTCCGACGAGACTCGCTTACCGGCGGTTTGCGCACTGGATGGCGTGATCGCCCACAGGAGAGCGACGCATAGCGGAATCCTCATGTGGAGAATTTTATCCTGAAGAACCGCCAGAGTTGGGGAAACAGTTCGCGGCCATGCTTTAGTCCAGTCAACAGAAGTCAACAAAATTCAACAGTTGTCAACACATTACAACAACCTACGACACCTCACGACAATCTACGGCGGATTTCGGCAGGTTTCGGCAATCCAACCGCGCCGAGAGGCCAGCCCACAGCAGCGAAAAGTCGGTAGTGGAACATAGAGGATGCATCCGTGGATGCTGGCCTACCTCGCCGGCCATCGCGACATGAACATCACGAAACGGTACGTGCATCCGCAGGAGCAGACCATCCGCGCCGCGATGGATCGAGCGCGCGGCGTTGAGGGTGGGCATACTTTTGGGCATACCCCGCAAAATCTGAATCTGGGGAAAACTGTTTCGGGATCGCAACCGCTTGAAGCTGAGGAAGTTTCTGGCGCGCCCGGAGAGACTCGAACTCCCGACCTACTGGTTCGAAGCCAGCCGCTCTATCCACCTGAGCTACGGGCGCGCGCATGTCGATTTTAGCAAAGCGGCCGGGAGGCCGATTCGTCATGGCTTGCGCCCCAGTGGAATTCGAACCGGCTCTTGATGATGACCCCGGGCGCCGCGCCTGGCGAGACGAGGCCTACGCCGAGATTGACGCTCAATTTTGGGGCTGCTTCCCAATCGCCCCCTGCGACTAACTGGTGTACCTCGGGCTGAGCCTGCGGCCGGATGTTAATGCTTTCAATCGCCCCGTAGTATTCGAGCCAAGGCCAGAACGCAGGCCGTTTCCGGCGCACGAGCATGGCCGGCTCGAAATTCCAGCCGCGTTCCGTGCCGGGGCCGTGCAGAGCGCGCTCGAAAACCGGGTTCAGCACGAGGTGCCAGTGGGTAAACTCGCGATCGAGGACGGGGCGCAATTCGACGCGGCGGGAGTTCTCCTCGTACGCCGTTTTTCAGGAAGGAGAATTCGGCCACGAACTTGACAGGTTTTCGAAGTCTCACAACTTGTTGATTCTAAAACGCCGCAATAGGCGTCAAAAGCTCCAAAAGCAGGCATCTGATACAAAATCGGTACAAACTCTTTTCGAGATGGATGAGTAGCCGGGACGATGTTTTCTAGAAAGAGAACCGCGCACCGCCGTTGATGACTCTGCCGTCGAGCGGCGCCCACGCATCGACGGTCCATCTTCCATCTGACGCCCGTGCCGGCAACAGCAATGGGTCCCACCGCGTCTGACGCACGTTCGTTAGGTTCTCGAGATTAAGAAAAAGCTTCACGTGCGCGGCCACCTTGTGTTCTGCCATCGCCCCTACAAGCACGTAAGGCACGGACGAGTCTCGGTATGGATTGTATTCCAGCCGTTGCGTGCCGGTGTAATAGCATTCGAGGCCAATGCGCGTGACGCCTTCCTTCTCCCACATGCCGACAATCCCGAGGCTGTGCTTTGGCGTGAGCGGTACATCGGCGCGCCCGGACGGTTCCAGCTCGCTCGTGCGGACGTAGGTGTACGATGCCGTCGCTGTGATGGGCGATTTGCGCCAGGTTGCCAGCAGCTCCAGTCCCCCGTTTCTTGTCGGGCCTTGCAGGTTGACGATGTCATACGTCGCCCCACGATCCACATAAACAGGATGATCGATGTTCGACGCAAAAGCTGTTGCTGTGACTGACACCGGACCCATACTCCGCGTTAGGTCAGCCGATGCACTCCGGCCACGCTCTGCGCGTAGCGGAACGGGAAGAGACAGCCTCGCCAATCCGGCAGCTTCCGTCTCCTCCGTCAACGGCGTCGCGGCATAGAAACCCTGGCCTGCAGAAATGCGGCTGGTCCATCCACTTTTACGAATCAGAGCCGAGAGGCGAGGGCTGAAGAACGTCCCGTAGACATTGTGAAAATCCACACGAGCGCTCGCGGAGAGGCTCAGCCACGGCATCACTGCGAAATCGTCCTGAGCAAACATTCCGGGCACTACGAACGTGTAGGCGAACTGGGGAACGTCGCGGGGGCGAAACGCGTCCCTCTCATCCGCGAATCCGGCAACCCAGGTGTTTTTTCCTGCTGTGCCTCTGATTGACACTTCGCCGAACAACAGGCCATAACGATCCCTTTCGATGTCATCTCCGTACTGATGCCGATGATCTTGGTCTGACACCGAGAACCGTGCCGCCACCACGAACCGCTTGTCGAGTATCCACTGCGCACTGCCGCCGAAATCATAACGGCGCGTATTGAGCGCCTCGATGTAAGGCTCGCCCGTCGCAGGAAGCACGGAACCGGGAACCGTACCGCCGGAGCGATCTTCATACGTGATTCCGCCAGTCAACAGCGCCGTGCCGCCGTTCTTGTTATCCCAAAAGAACCGTGGCCGAAAAACTCCGCGAGAATACCCGGCAAGGTCCGCCCAGCCGTCGCCGTTTACGTCCTGGTGCTCCTGCCAAAATCCGCCGCCCAGCAGCGAGGCTCCCCAATGTTGCGTGAGCTGCGAGGCAAGAAACATCGAGGCGTCGGTTTCTCCCAAGGACGACCGATTGAAAAGGAATTCGTGGGTGGGCTCAGCTTCCGGCCGGCGCGTAATAAGGTTGACGACTCCGGCCATTGCGGCGCTGCCATACAGGGCGGAAGCGTTTCCTTTGATGACTTCCACCTGTCCCAGGTCCATAGGCGGAATTTGCAGCAGCCCGAGGCCTGTTCCTTGCTGTCCGAAGAGAGGAAGGCCGTCAGATAGAAACGCGGTATAACGACCGCGCATCCCCCGGACACGGACGGCCGCCGCTCCAAGGCCGGGTGATGTTGTCTGCACGCGCATACCGCCCATTTCATTCAGCAACATACTGATGTCACTCGGCCGCATGGCAATTTCCTCAGTGATTTCATCCTGCGAGATGACTTCGACGTGAAGCGGCGAGTCCTGCACACGAACATCGTTGCGTGTAGCGTGGACCGTTACTTCTTCCTCATGCTTTGCCTCCTGCAACTCGAACTGGAACTGCCATTCTTGGGCGGCATCGATATCGAGGGCTTTACGTGCCGGGAAGAAGCCATCTTTTGCCACGACGACATCGACATGGCCCAACTCGCTCGGCAACACCGCTACGCCGTCCAGGCCGGTACGAGCCTGTTTGCCGTTCACTGTGACCTCTGCATCCTGTACGGGAGCAGATTTGCTGCTGACTTCGACGCGGATTGTCGCCTGCGGCTGCTGGGCGAGGGCCAGCGCGGCTACAACCATAAAAAGAACAGCGAGTTTTGATCTCATGTTCTTATCTGTCCAGCCTACAGGCTATAGTCGCTATAGGGTCAACCAAAGATGCGTAGAGAACTGAACATTGGCGGACTTTCCAAAGAAACTGGCGTTAAGGTCGTGACGATCCGCTTTTACGAAAAGATCGGCGTACTGACTGCGCCTCCGCGAAGCGCCGGCAACTATCGTGTCTACGGCCAACAGCATGTTCGGCGGCTGCACTTCGTGCGGCGGTGCCGGGACTTGGGATTTTCGCTGGGTCAGATTATCGATTTTCTTCGGCTATCGTCCGAAAACAGCTCTTCGTGTGCAAAAGTCTGCGGCATTGCCGAGCGCCACCTGAAGGACGTCGAGGGCAAGTTGGCGGACCTCAAACGTCTCGCCTCAGAACTCCAGCGAATAACTTCGTCATGCAGCGGGACCCGTCCCATGTCTGAATGCCGTATTATTGAAGCTCTCTCCACGGGAAAATAGACCTGCGAAGCCTCTAGGGAGTTCAGCTGTCGGGAACTGCCCGAGCCGCCACACAGGAAGAAAAGCGGAATTATGAACCGGATGAATCCGGTTCGCAGGCTGAAACCTGCCCCACAAGAATTGGCCGCCACTAGCCTGGTCGGGCGGCGAGCCAATAGCCTGGCCGCGTGACGACTCTTTTGACGTCGGGCCGTCCCTCTACTTCGACCAGGATCTGGTGGAAACCGCCTTCCAGCTTGTTGTTCGGGCTGTAGGTGACTACGTACTGGCTGTGCAGCTCGGCGCCGATCTTTTGCACGGCTTCTTCGAGACCCTTCTGACGGAAGAACCCGAACTCGGTGCCGCCCGTTCCTTTGGTGAACAGCTCGATCGGATTGTCTTTGAAGATGTACTTCACGTCCTTCAAGATCTCAACCATAAGGGGAACGAACTCGGCGCGCCCGCCGTTCAGACCATAGGTCTGGGCCACGGTGGTAGGAGTCGAGGGCACGCCGCCGGGGAGCGGATAGGCTGCGGGGGGCTGCGGTAGCGGGCGGGGCTCGTTGGGGGGAGCGGTTAACGTAGACACGAACCGCGACATGTCCACAGCATAAAAGGCAACGTTCGCAAGCTGCAAATCGATCAGCGCCTCGCGGGCGCGGCTCTCGCTGCCGAGATCGCGCGTTTCGGAGAGCATCAGCAAAATTCGCCGGCGGTTCTCCGGGCGATGGCTCAACATCCGCGAACTGTCCACGACGGCGTCCACGATGCGGTTCGCATTGCTGCCTGGAGTGATCTTCTGGATGGCCTTGGTGACCAGGTCGGGATCGGAGGTAAAGTCCTGGAGGGTTCGGACACGGGAATCGAACGCCACAATCGCCGCTTCGCCCTCGTCGCCGATTACCAGCGGCGTGATCAAGTTACCGATTTTGCGAACCTGGGGAAGAATGCTCTCGACGTGCGAACTGGACTCGATGGCAATCACCAGCGAGATGGGCTGGTAGGCGACGTCCACCTGAATATTCTGTTCCTTGCCGTTATCATACAGGTGGAACTGGTCGGCGCGAATCCCATTGACGTAGACGCCGTCGCGATCGAAAACTGTGACCGGCACCACCACGCGCTCCGTAGTCACCACGAACGGCGGGACGATGTCGGGCGGCAGATCCTGCGCCACCAGCAGGGTGGCGCAGACTAAAGGGAGAAAGGCGCGTGTTTGCATTGTCACTCCAGCCTGGCCGCGGCGTGCTCGGTATGCCCGCGCAGTAGTTCAAGCACGTGAGGCACCACTTCCACAATAGCATCCAGGGATTCCACAGCGCCCTTGGGAGAACCGGGCAGGTTCACGATCAGAACACGCCCGCGTGTGCCGGCGATAGCACGCGAAAGCACGGCGAGGGGAGTGGCTTTTAAGCCACGAGCGCGCATGAGTTCGCCCAGGCCGGGAATTTCGCGGTCGATCACGGCACGGGTGGCCTCCGGGGTGACGTCGCGGAGCGCCAAGCCGGTTCCGCCAGTCGTGAAGATAGCGGACATTTGCTCGCTATCGGCGAGGGCGGCCAGCCGCGAGCTGATTTGGGCGCGCTCGTCTGGCACGACGTCCATCAGCGAGACTTGCCAGCCCAGTTGTTCCAGACGGTCACGGACCGCCGGGCCTGAGCGGTCGATGCGAGTGCCGGCGGTTACGGAGTCGCTGATGGTCAGGACGGCGGCATGAATCATGAGGAGCCCTTGCGGCGAAAATCGCCGCTCTTGCCGCCGGTCTTTTCCAGAAGGTAGAGATCCTGAATTTCAATGGATTTGTCGAGGGCTTTGACCATGTCGTAGACAGTCAGCGCGGCGACAGAAGCAGCCGTTAGTGCCTCCATTTCGACACCCGTCTGGGCGGTGGTGGCGGCGCTGGAGACGATGCGGACGCCTTCCTCTTCTAAAGTGATATCCACATCGGCGTGGGTGAGCATGAGCGGATGACAGAGCGGAATGAGATCGGAAGTACGTTTGGCGGCGGCGATGCCCGCGATGCGGGCGATCTCAAGCGGGTTCCCTTTGGGATTATCGGGGAGTTTCTCGAGAGCCACGGCGCCGATACGGACGAAGGCATGCGCTTTAGCGGTCCGCCGGGTTTCCGGTTTGGCGCTTACGTCCACCATGCGAGGAGTGCCCGCGGAATCGTAATGCGAGAGCTTGCTCATTTCGGCTTATGGCAGCATGGCTTCACTTGAGCAGAACTCGGATCCACTCTCCCTTGGGGTATTCGGGACGATCGGCATCGGCCACCAGGAAGGCGTCGGCGCGGGTCAGCGAGGGGACGTCGCCGGAGCCGTGCCAGGCAATTGGCGTAATTTCGGTGCCGTCGGCACTCAGGCAGGCCGGCAGAAAACGTGTTAGGCCGGGCTTGTGCCGGAAGTCGGCGGCGAGACGCGCGAAGGGCATGTGCAGGGAGATCTCCTCCTGACCGGCGAGCAGTTCAAGGGCGGCGCGGCCGAAAATTTCGAACGTCACCATGGTAGAGGCTGGATTTCCGGGTAAGCCGAAAAAGAACTTGCCGCGGACGCGGCCGAATACCAGTGGCTGGCCCGGCTGGATGAGGACGCGGTCGAAGAAAAACTCGGCGCCGAGGGTGGCGAGGACGCGTTCGACCACGTCGTACTTTCCGGCGGACACACCGCCCGAAAGCAACACCAGGTCGGCTGCCAGGCTCTGCTCGATGATCTGGCGAGTGTGTGCATCAGTATCGCGGGCCACGGGAAGGATGCGCGCCACACCGCCGGCGCGGGTCACTTGAGCAGCCAAGGAGTAAACGTTGGAGTTGCGGATCTCGAATTCCCGCGGCGATTCGTCGACTTGGACGATTTCATCGCCCGTGGCGATGAGCGCCACAACCGGCTTGCGGTAGACGCGTATACTGCCGTGGCCGAAGGCTGCCAGCATGGCGATATCGGTATAGTCGAGCCGCTTGCCGGCGCGGAGGACCACTTCGCGCGCTGCCGCCTCCGAGCCGCGCGGATTGATATTTTGACGCGGTTCGGCGGGACGGTCGATCATGACGCGGCCATTTACACGCCGCGTGTGCTCCACCATCACCACGGCGTCGGCGCCCGTGGGAACAGGAGCGCCGGTCATGATCTCAATGGCTTGGCCACGGCCCAATTCACCAGCGAACTGCTCGCCTGCGCGCACTTCTCCGATTACTTCCAACTCGCCCGGCAGATCGAGGGCGCGTACTGCATACCCATCGCGCACCGAGCGGGCGAGCGCGGGACAGTCGCGGTCGGCAGCCACATCCTCGGCAAGCACGCGGCCCGATGCTTCGTCGAGCGCTGCTTCTTCAGTGGCTGGAAGAGTGCGTGCCCGACGCACTTCGGAGAGCACGGTTTCGCGCGCTTGAGAGAAGGTCATCGCGGGCACAACAGATATTTTACCGCCCGGTGAGGCAGGCCTTCCGGCCTGCGTCTGGATTTCCCGTTTGCGGACTGGCGCAGCACGCCATGCCGTCTGAAAAGGCGTCGGCGGCCCGGAAGGGCTGCACACAGCCCGCGGTACACTGAGGCGTGCTCCCGTACCGCGCGTCGCTGTGCCTGATGGCGCAGATGGTGCGCGAAGGCGCCATCTCGCCGGTCGAGTTGGTAGAAGCGCACCTGGAACAGATCGAAAAGCGTAACCCGGAGATCAACGCATTTGTGGCTGTGAGGGCAAGTGAGGCCCTGGCCGAGGCGCGCGCGTGCCAGGCGTTATTCCGGCGCGGTGAGCCGCCCGGCCTGCTGGGCGGGGTTCCGCTTACGGTAAAGGACAGCTTCGATGTGGCTGGTTTGCCGACTACGGTGGGGAGCCGGTTGCGGTTGGGTACCAGGGCCTCGTACGATGCCGTGGCGGTGGAAAGGCTGCGGGCCGAGGGCGCCATCATACTAGGAAAAACGAATACGCCAGAGCTGCTGGCTTCTTATGAAACCGACAACTACATAACCGGACGCACGAACCATCCTCTGGATGCGGAACGCACACCGGGGGGATCGAGCGGGGGAGAAGCGGCGGCCATCGCGGCGTTTTGCTCTCCAGGGGGAATCGCGACCGATGGAGGCGGCTCCATTCGCATTCCGGCGCATTTTTGCGGAATCGCAGGCCTGAAGCCGACGCCGGGGCGCATCTCGACCACGGGTCACTTTCCTTCACTGGGTTATCCGATCGGGCTAACTACCGTGGCGGGACCGATGGCGCGCACGGTGGAAGATTTGCGGCTGCTGTTTTCCGTTTTAGCCGGGTTCGACGCGCAGGATCCGTTCTCGGCCCCCGCGCCATTGCGAGTGTTCGAAACGGAGGGGACGCGCGTCGGCGTGTGGAAGCAGTTCTACGATGTGCCCGTGATGCCGGAGATTGGCTCAGCAGTACGCAAGGCAGCCGACGCGTTTCGGGTGGCCGGTTTTCGGGTGGAAGAGTTCGCGCCGCAAGGACTCGAACGCGCGCCCAATTTGTGGGCATTCCTCTTCAGCCAGTGGCCGGCGGCATCCGTCCGCAAGCTGGTCGAAGGGCGAGAACAGGAACTGCACTGGACGCTGCTCGAAGGCTTGAGCAAGGCCGAACCATCGGGGGAGGAAGTGCTGGAGAAACTCGCGGCGCGCGATCGCATGCGGGCGGCGTTACTCCGACAGATGGAAGGCGTACCGGTCCTGCTAATGCCGGTCGCTAGCATCCCGGCATTCCGGCACCGGGAGCGAAAGTGGCCGGTGGACGGCAAGGAGATCGGCCTCTTCCAAGCGACCATGCCGGCAGTGTTCGCCAATGTTTTGGGATTGCCTGCGCTGGCCGTGCCGATGGGAACGACAGAGGCCGGGCTGCCGGTCGGGGTTCAACTCGTAGGACGCCCGTTTGAGGACGAGCTCCTGCTGGAATTAGGCGTGTTGTTGGAGACGGGACGGAGTTGAGTAACTACGCCCTGTTGATCAAACTGGCTACGTAACCGGCGCCGAAGCCGTTGTCGATATTGACAACAGCGACGTTACTGGCGCAACTGTTGAGCATACCGAGCAGAGCGGCAAGGCCGTGGAAGCTGGCGCCGTATCCAACGCTGGTCGGAACAGCGATTACGGGGCAGGAGACCATGCCGCCCACGGCGCTGGGCAGCGCCCCCTCCATGCCGGCGCAGACCACCACCACGCGGGCATTGAGCAGGCGCTCGCGGTTTTGAATCAGGCGGTGGAAGCCGGCAACGCCGATGTCGTGAATCGCAACAACGGAGTTGCCCATGACCTCGGCCGTAATCTGTGCCTCTTCAGCTACGGGAATATCGCTGGTTCCGGCACAAACTACAGTGATGTTGCCTCTTCCTTCCAGTTTGCGGTCGCGCCAGAAGCGAACTGCGCCAGAGAGGGGAAAGTATTCGCCGCCCGGCAGTTCCCTGGCAATGGCCGCGGCACATTCAGGATCCGCACGGGTGACCAACACGTTGGGGGACACATCCAGGAGGCTGCGCGCGATGGCGACCACCTGCCCGGAGGTCTTCCCCTTGGCAAAGACCACCTCGGGCATTCCGTGCCGCAGGGCGCGGTGATGGTCGATTTTGGCAAAACCGAGGTCCTCGAACGGCAGGTGGCGGACGCGTTCCAGGGCAATATCGACTGCCATTTCCCCCGAACGTACGCTTTCGAAGAGTTCGCGTAGCTGGCTGGCGTCCATGAGGCAAGAATATCAGGGTGCGCCGGCGATCTTGTTGGCGATGGATAGCGGCCCGGCGAATAACCTATGGGGAAGTTAGCTGAGCAATGGTATCAGGAGTACCCCCGGTGATAGGAAGAAAGCATTGTCAAAGTACCATTTGACACTATAGTGCGTTTAGAGCTTTAGGACTATTGTTGGAAGGAGTCCACTTCCGCATCATAATGAGCAGGAACATGACTGCAGAACAATACAAGTCCGGAGGAAGAAATCTGGGGGGCACTGTTGAGCGACGAGGGAACAGCCGGTTCCCCGTTAAAGAGGATGTCCGTTACAGGGTTCTTCAATCGAAGGCAGTGCAAGTGAGTGGATCGGGAAAGACGCTGGACATGAGCAGTGGAGGCATTCTGTTCACGACCAGCGAGCGGCTCCAGCCTGGTCGGCTGGTGGAAATCGCGGTGAATTGGCCGGCGCGGCTGCATGGCACCTGTCCTCTGCAGTTAGTCGCCACCGGCCGGGTAGTTCGGTCGGACGACGACACCGCTGCTGTACGAATCGAACGGTACGAATTCAGGACCCGGTCCTCCGGCGCGGCAGCGGCCGGAGTGTAAGGCGTCCCGATCTCTGCCGACTTAATTTCAGCTATCCCGGTGGACGATATCCGGTGAGAATGCTGGCAAACAGATAGCGATATATTCCGCATCGGCTTGGGGTGTGCTGTAGCGCACCCATTCGCCGCGGTGCGCAATAACCGCTTGCCCCGCATTGACATCCAGGCGACCGCCAGCGTGCTCCACCTGTAGGCTGCCTCGCAAAACCACAGTAAATTCATCGAATTCCGGAGTCTGACCCGGCTCGCTCCAACCGCAAGGACTGTGCATATGAGCAACGCTCAGACCGGGTGTGCATGAGTTGACCCTGCCGATGTATTCCTCAATCAGCTTTGGTTTGTTGCCGGCGGCTTCGATTCGCGCAGGCGCGCCGATGAGTGTGGGCAAACGGACCTCCTTCCTCCCGATATGTTAACAAGAGGTGAAAGACGGGGCAGGAAAACGGGCTTGCCGACCAGTTGCCTCCGCGGGTATACTAGCTTTTTCGCTGAGTAGTTTATGACGGCGATCGACGAAACCGATCCTTTGGCGCCGCAACGGGAAGCGGCTTTCTTCTATGGGCTTTTCCTACGCGGACACGATGTGGAGACCCTTCGCCAGGATATCGACGTCCCCCGGGCAATGATTGACAAATGGATGCGCGCGCCGGACTTCGAATCCTCCTTTCGGCAAAACCTGCAGCGCGTATACTCCTACCGTAAGCAAGTGCTAGCGATCTTCGACGGACTGGTATTGAACGAACAAAACCGCCCGCCCGTCCAATAAGCCATTAAAGCACGCAGCATTACACGCCCCCGTACATCCGCCGGAATTGCCGCAGTCCTCTACTACCAAGTAAACCGGTGGGGCCGGCAGTCTTGCCGCCAACATCACCTGGCCCCGGCAAATCAGCTAATTTATTCTTTCGAAACGACCCATACTTCGCTACAATTTGGGGTTTCGATGGAAGAGCTGAAACGATTAATCCGCGAGGTGCCGGATTTTCCTAAGCCGGGAATTCTTTTTTACGACATTACGACCCTTTTGAAGGATGCCGAGGGCTTTCGGTCTGTGATTGACGGCCTGAGGCAACATTATCAGCGCGCGCACGTGGACACAGTGTTGGGCATTGAGGCGCGTGGCTTCATCTTCGCTCCGGCACTGGCCTATGCTCTGGGGGCGGGCTTCGTGCCGGTCCGGAAGCCCAAGAAACTGCCTGCGGAATGCGTCAGCGTCACCTATGATTTGGAATATGGCTCCGATAGCCTGGAGATGCACAAGGACGCGATCGGCGAAGGCCACCGCGTACTGATTGTGGACGATCTTCTGGCCACCGGGGGAACGGCGGCAGCAGCCGCACACATCGTTCAGAAGGTGGGCGGCTCGGTAGCGGGCATTGGATTCGTGATCGAACTGACGTTCCTGAACGGGCGGCAGAAACTTCCCGGGCTAGACGTCTTCTCCCTACTCCGATACGACCAATGAGCGCCGGCCGGGCGGGCCTCCGGAGCGCCCGCGTACGAGCGCTGGCCAAGATCAACCTGGAGCTGCGCGTCATCGGCAAGCGCCCTGACGGGTACCACGAATTACGGACCATTTTCCAGACGATCTCGCTGGCCGACACGCTGGAAATCGGCTTCGCCCCTGGCCGGCGGACGGTGATCGAATTAGAGGATCCCCTAGGGATCCCGGCCAACCTTGCGGCAAAGGCTGCCGAAAGTGCGCTTGACGCCTTGGGTATCCACGGACGGGTATGGATCCGGCTGCGCAAGCGAATTCCGATGGGCTCCGGATTGGGCGGCGGATCGAGCGATGCGGCTGCGGTACTGCTGGCTCTGCCGGTGCTCGCGGGCCGCGTTCTCGCGTTACCCAATTTATGTGAACTGGCAGCGGCTCTGGGTAGCGACGTGCCTTTTTTCCTGCTGGGCGGCAGGGCAGCCGGAATTGGACGGGGCAGCGAGCTGTTTCCTTTGAACGATGTACCGCGGCGGGAGGGCCTGCTGGTGGCGCCCGCCGTCCACGTCTCCACGGCCGAGGCGTACCGCCGGCTGAGCCCCCGTTTGACAGTCGAATTACAAGAATCTACAATATTTAGTTTCCAGTCTCTGGTCTGGGACAGGGGTGTGCCGGATGACCCTTGTAACGATTTTGAAGCAGTCGTATTCGAACAGCATCGCCAGTTGGCGGACCTGAAAAGGCGGCTGGCTGGTACCGGGGCTCGTCCGGTGCTCATGTCGGGCAGCGGGTCGGCCATATTTGGCTTGTTCCGCGAAAGAGGCGCGGCCCGCGATGCCTTGGCAGCAGGGAGAATTCCGTTCGCCAACGAAGGAGTCTTCCCGTTTTCGCTGGTAAGCCGGGCGCGCTATCGCTCTCTATGGTGGCGCGCTCTAAAGGAACATATCGATCAGAGAACATGGCCGCCCCGAAGCCGATACGCGCGATGACTCACGATCGCATTAAAATCTTCACCGGAAACGCCAATCCGGCGCTGACAAGGGAAATCTGTGAACATCTCGGTCTCCCGTTGGCGGAGGCCATCGTGAAGCAGTTTTCTGATGGCGAGACCTATCCCCAAATCCTCGAGAATGTTCGTGGCGCCGACGTGTTTGTGGTCCAGCCCACCTGCAAGCCGGTGGATACCCGCCTGATGGAATTGCTGCTCATGATGCAGGCGCTGAAGCTGGCTTCCGCGGAGCGCATCACGGCGGTGTTGCCCTATTATGGTTACGCGCGCCAGGATCGCAAGGACAAGCCGCGCGTGCCGATCTCGGCGAAGCTGGTGGCATCGTTGCTAGAGACTGCGGGCGCCGATCGCGTCCTTGCCCTGGATTTACATGCCGCCCAGATTCAGGGATTTTTCGATATTCCGGTGGATCACCTGTTCGCGTCCCCGGTCATGGTGGAGCACTTCCGGGCGCAGAACATTCCGAACCTGACGGTAGTCTCGCCCGATCCGGGCGGTGTGGAGCGGGCCCGGGCTTTTGCCAAAAGATTGAACTGTCCGCTGGCGATCATCGACAAACGGCGGCCCGAAGCTAACGTGGCGGAGGTAATGAACGTCGTGGGAGATGTGGAGGACCGCCACTGCCTGATCGCGGATGATCTGATCGATACGGCGGGTACGCTTGTCAAAAGCGCCGAAGCGCTGCTGGCCAAGGGGGCAGCCGGGATTTCGGCCTGCGCCACGCATGCGGTATTGTCAGGGCCGGCGATTTCCCGAATCGAAGCATCGCAAATTCACCAGGTAGTGTTTACCAACTCGATTCCGCTATCGGAAGAGGCGAAGAAATGCAAGCGGATCAAGGCGCTTTCGATTGCGAGCCTGCTGGCGGAAGCCATCCGGTCGATTCATGAAGAGACCTCGGTGAGTGTGTTGTTTATATGAGCTATCAGCTTTCGGCTATCAGCTAAAGCTAAGATTGAAGGGTGTGGCCGTTAGCCACTGCTGATGGCCGGCAGCTTGATTTTTGGGGTAAACGGACTTCGATCCCGGCGACGGGCGCTCGAACCCACGGTAACCCCGCGAAGGAGAATGCAGTGAGGAAAGACATTACGGTCGGCGCCGACGTGCGCGCGAGCCGCGGCAAGAACGAGGCGCACCGTACGCGCCGCGCCGGTCAGATACCGGCTGTGGTCTACGGCGCATTCCAGGAACCGGTGAGCATCGCGGTGAACCCGCGCGAAATCGTGCGCATCATCAAAAGCTCCACGGGTTCCAATACCATTTTCAACCTGCAGATCAACGGCGGCGAACGCACGCCGGTGATGGTAGTGGATCAGCAGATCGATCCTGTGAGGGGCACGCTGCTGCATGCGGATTTCAAGCGCATCGATCTGACGAAGCGGCTGCGCGTCGTGGTGCCGGTGCATACGGAAGGCGAGCCGAAGGGCGTTAAGCAGCAGGGAGGATTGCTCGAAGTCGTGACGCGGTCGGTGGAGATCGAGTGCCTCCCGGATGACATCCCGGAACACTTCACTATCGAAGTGACAGAACTCATGCTGGGCCAGAACCGGCGAGCCGGCGATATTCCGCTGGCCGGTTCAGCGAAGCTGGTCAGCTCGCCGGATACGGTGATCGCGCACGTCGTGGCGCTGCGGCAAGAAGAGGTCGCGGCTCCGACCGAGGCGGCCGCCACTCCGGCTGCAGCAGCGGCAGAACCCGAAGTAATTAAGAAGGGCAAGAAGGAAGAGGAAGGCGCAGCCGCCGAAAAGGGTAAAGCCGAGGGCAAGGCCGAGGACAAGGGCAAGAAGAAGTAGCGCCCAATGTTCCTGGTGGCCGGCCTGGGCAACCCCGGCGAGGAATATGCGCTCACGCCGCATAATCTGGGGTTCCTGGTAGTGAACCAGCTGGCAGAGCGCCACGGAATCCGCATTTCCCGTAAAGAATGCCAGGCGCTTGCCGGGGTCGGCGAGATCGAGGGACACCGGGTGATGCTGGCCAAGCCGCAAACGTACATGAATCTCAGCGGAATTTCAGTCAGGGCCCTGATCGGGAAGCACGGGATCGAGCTGAGGCGCCTTGTGGTGGTATACGACGAGCTGGATTTGCCGTGGGGCGCGCTGAAGATCAAGCCGAAGGGATCGGCGGCCGGGCATAACGGCATGAAGTCGGTGATCGAAGAGTTAGAAACGAGCGAATTTATCCGCGTGCGGCTGGGCATCCATCCGGAGCACCAGCTGGAGAGCGGGCAGGATTATCTGCTGTCGCCCATGGGGCGGAGGCAGAAGAAGGAATTGGACGAATTCACCGGCTATGCGGCCGATGCGGTTCGTTCGATAATCGCCGAGGGCGTCGAAAAGGCCATGACGAGATTTAATCGTCGCGCCCAAGGCTTACATCCAGAGGAAGCATGAGAATTTACGAAGAGCTGTTCATCGTGAAACCAGATGCGCCGGACGAAGAGGTTGACCAGTTCGTGGAGCAGTTGCGAACGCAGTTGACAACGGCCGGGGCGACAGTAGACAAGATCGATAAATGGGGCAAGCGGCGCCTGGCCTACAGAGTAGATAAGTATCGCGAGGGCAATTACGTGCTATTTCAGTTCTCGGCGGGCCCCGACGTCGTCAAGGAACTGGAGCGCCGTTTGCGCGTGTCCGATGTGGTGATCAAATTTTTGACCGTGCGCATCGACCAGACGTTGAAGCGGCTGGAAAAGCGCAAAAAGGACCGGGAGAAGCGGGCATCGCGACGGCCGGTCAGCCCGCCGGCTAGCGCTCCGGCGCCGATGTTTCCGGGAGCGGCAGTGCACGAAGCTCCGGCCATGCCGGGATTGCCGAAGGAGAGCTAAGCCATGCCAGAATTCAAAGGAAGACCAGGGAGCGCGGGTCAGCGGCCGACCGGCGGCGACAAAGCGCTGGCGGGTCAGAAGAAACAATATTTCCGCCGCAAGAAAGTCTGCCGCTTCTGCGTGGAGCGGATCGACGATATCAACTATAAGGATGTGAAGCTGCTGCACGGCTTCGTGGCGGAGCGAGGCAAGATCATACCGCGCCGCATTTCGGGAGTGTGCGCGCCGCACCAACGGCGGCTGACGGATGCCATTAAGAAGGCGCGCAACATCGCGCTGCTGCCTTTTGCGGCGGCGTTTTAGGGCGGGGAGAGTTCCATGGACGTCATTCTCAGGGAAGATATCGACAAGCTAGGTTCGCGCGGCGAGGTGGTGAAGGTGGCGGCTGGATACGCGCGAAATTTTCTGCTGCCCAAGCGGCTGGCCGTGGAGGCAACGCCCTCGAACCGCAAGATCGTGGAGCAGGAGCGGCAGGCGCATCTCCGCAAAGAAGCCAAGCAAAAGGACGAGGCGCAGGACCTGGCCAAGCTGATGGCTGGCACCACGATCAGGATTGCGCAAAAGGCGGGCGAGAACGATCAGCTTTTCGGCTCGGTGACAGCACAGGACATCGTCAATGCGCTGGCGGGGCAGAACTACACGATCGACCGGCGCAGAGTGCAACTGGACGAGCCGATCAAGCAATTGGGGGAGTACAAGGTGCCGCTCCGGCTGCACAAGGATGTCACGGCGGAGATTACGGTGGTGGTGGTGAAGGAGGAGTAGGCCCTCGCGTGTCCCACCAATACGGCGAAGAGTAGGTGAAGAAATGGGTTCGTTTGGTGGGATTGGGTCAGGTTGGCAGGCGGAATCCGGGACGGAGCCTGCCCATGACCCACTGCGACCGCTCCCTGACGGTCGCGGCTCGGTAAACG
>CAZKVF010000278.1:0-9411 GCA_964556085.1 uncultured Solibacteraceae bacterium | reverse complement strand
TTCCACGGACCCAAGATAACGGGGATGCCCAGACGGTGGAGAGTCGTTGCCGCGCCTGGTGAAACCGGAGTGACCGCGTGGATGATGCTCCACGCTTCGCCGTGTTGCCGCAGTTTCTTCAGTTGCCTCAGCGCCTGGCGGTCCCAGATAAAGTAGTCGAGCGATGAAAGCAGGAAAGTGGCGTGCTCACTTTTAGGGAATAGTTTTTTGGCAAGACGGTAAAGTGGTCTGGCAAACCACTCCGTGTCGACAAAGACCATGCTGCAGTCCTCCACCGGCGCTCCGGCTCTCTTCAACGCGGCTCGGTTTCGGCTGTGCGTCACCAGCGTCACCGGTACGCGGCGCGCCAGGCGCGAGTACCATTCCCAACCGATCTGGGAGACTGATCCGAGCCCCGGTCCGCACTGATAGGCCGAGAGAAGTACCCGCATTTTCAACTCACAACCAGGGCATGGAGTGCTCGCGCCGGCACGCCCGCCACAACGCTGCCCCCGGCCACGTCCCGAGTGACCACGGCATTGGCGCCCACCACCACCCTGTCCCCGATCGAGACGCCACCCAACACCGTCACCCCGCGTCCGATCCAGACCTCTCGCCCAATATGAATCGGTTTGGCTGTGTGCCCCGATCGACGCAGAGATTGCTCACCGCCGGCGCGGTGGTTGGCGTCGCGAATGCTGGTGTATTCTCCAATCATCGAGCCGGCGCCGACCTCGATCCGGGAGTACGCCACCAAATGGGCGCCGCGCGAGATGACGACGTCGCTCCCGATATCGATCTCACCCTCGCCGCGCGTTTCCAAGTACAGGTCCCGATATAAATAGAGGTTCCTGCCCAGCCGGATTCTGCCGGTTCCGTGCACTTCCGGGACCCCGAGCACCACCACCGATGCGTCCACGGGAAACTTCAATTCCGATGCCAGGCGCGCGTGCGCCCAAAGCCGCCCGAGAGCCGAGAGCGACCCGACCAATCTGGCCGCCGGGCGAAGCAACAGCAGCAGACCTCGCTTGCGGAGATCGCTCACGGAGTTTCCCCCTTGTACTCGATCAGTTGCCGCTGCCGCCCCTTGCGGCGGTCATTGTAATACTGGAACTGCCCCGCAAGAATTGGAACTTGCTGCAAGTGGGAATGCACTCCGTAAAGCAGGCGGGTGCTCCATTGCGCGCACTTCCACTGAGCCCGGAATGCGGTACGGACCACCAGGAACGAGAGGATTCCGGCGGAACAGAACACTGGAACCACCGAGCGAACGGTCACAGAAATCGCCAGGCCCGCCAGGACGATCGCCACCAGGACCGTGCCCCGCACCACGTTGCGCCGCGCTTCCTCGGCCCACAGCGCATCGCTCTCGCCGCGAAACCGTGAGGAGACGGCGGCGTACGCGTAACCTGCCCGGACACTGCGATTCCAATACTGGTCGAAGCGCGCGATGGCCAGATCATGACCGACCATGGCGGCGTCGATGTGCAGGATCTTATAATCGCGCGCACGCATGCGGCGGCACATCTCGGGCTCCTCGCCGGCAATCAGCGACTCATCGTAGCCGCCCACTTGCTCGATCGCACACCGGCGGACGAGAGCGTCGCCTCCGCAGAATTCCGTGATGCCGGGGGCGTAAATCCAGTCCAGGTCGAGCACGCGGTTGTAGATCGACGCCGAGGGGTGGATTTCGCGGCGGTGACCCCAAACCACGGCCACAGCCGGATCGGAAGTCATGGCGTCCAGCGCCCGCAGCGGGAAATTGGGATCCAAAATCGTGTCCCCATCCAGGAACAAAACCAGCGGAGCCGAAGCGATTCTCCAGCCCGCGTTGCGGCCGCGTGCCGCTGTTGATTTGCCGGCGTCGAGCCGAACCACATGCGCGCCGGCAGCGGCAGCGCGTTCCGGACTCGCGTCGCTAGAGTTCGAGTCCACATAGATCGCTTCCACCGGCCCCTGCCAGCGCATACTTCGGATGGATTCCAGGCAGCGCGACAGACGGTTGCCTTCGTTGCGGCCGATTACTACCACCGAAAGCGTCGGGGCGCCCACGATCGTTTCAAGATGCGCCATCGGTTTCACATCAGGTTCCGGGAAAGTTCACGGAGCTGGGCTTCGGGCGTGCGTCCGCACTCGTACTCCTGGACCGCCTGGAGCGGCGCCGGGTCCAGACCGTGGATCTGCACCCGGTTCAAGACTGCCGCCACGGCCCGAGGGTCCAGCCGTTGAAGCGCTTTAGCCGCGCGGCTCACCTGAGCCTCGGTCGTGCGGCCGGCCTCCACCACCAGCACCACCACGTCCGCCGAACGCGCCACATATTCGGCGTCGACGGAAAGAAGAATCGGCGGCAAATCGATCAGCACGATGCCGTAGCTCTCCGCCCCCAGGCGAAGAACCTCGATCAGCCGGTGGATATCGGGCAGGTTGCGCTTCCCCCCCACGTCTCCGACACCGATGTGGTCCGGCGCGCCCTCGCCGCCGCTCACGATCGCTTCGTCCAGGTCGTAGTTGCCGCGCAGCACTACAGCCAGACCTTGGCCGCTTCCCTGGAACCGCTGATCGGAGCGATAGGCGTTCGCTTCGACGGCCAGCGCCGGGACGCCCAGCGATGCCAGCGCGCGCGCTGTGTCAGAAACGGTGGTGGTTGTGCCGGCCCCTGCCGCGGCGCCGGTAAACGCAAAGATCCGAGCCCCGGTTTTCTGCCGGTCCTGGTCCAGACGATTCGCCAGACGCAGTACCTGCTCCTGGCCGAACTGATCAGCCAACCCCCGCTCGGGGAACCACGCCAACGGCTCGAAATCAAGTACCCGATGCAACCCTCGAGCCGAGTAGATCGTCCGATCGAGCGCGTCCACGGCCATCGGGGCGCCGATCCCCAGACACAGGCCCGCCGCCAGGAAGAAACAGAACCACAGCTTGCGCCCACCGTGGACCGGCAGGTCGGGCGCGCGAGCCCGGGAGAACATACGCACGAATCCAGGCGCCTGCGTCTCCAGCGACAGGAAGCTGACGCGCTCATCGATCGCGTCCAGACGCTTACGAACCTGCTCGATGTCGAGCCCCAGCGTCCTTCCCTCCTCGTACTTCTGGGTGAACCATGCAGCTTGCGAGGCTTGCTTCTCCACTTCGAGCTGGAGTCCTTTTTCGACGCGATGAAGCATGAGCGAATCCGCGCGTTTCTGTTGCCGCAGGTTCGTCATGTAGGATGCGGCCAGAGCATCGTAGGCGCGCTCCATCTCCTGGTCTATCTCAGCGATCTCGCGTTTGGCGGCTTGCCGCGCGGGATGCGCCTCGGTAAAGATACTGGTTTTAGCCAACAGATCGGCGCGGCGCTGGTTCAGGCTGGCCTGAAGGGTGGTGAGCGCCGAGTCTTTGGATGCCTGTTCTCGAGCCAGGCCGGCCCATGGGCTGGCCGCATCCGGTTTTGTATTCTCTCCCAGGTTCGTCAACGCGGCGTCGGCGTCAATCCGCTTCCGTACTGCCTCAGCCAAGGCTTCCTTGGCGTCTACCAACAGCCGGTCGTAAGGGTTCGGATAGGCGTCGGTGAACGTGCTGACTCCAACTTCCTGCGCGATCTGCATCCTTTGGTCTTCCTTGGACTTGATCTCGCCAACGATCCGCTCCCGATCTTGCTTCAGGCTCTCAATGCGCTTATCGGAGTCGTAGAACTCTTCGGTTTTGGCCTTCTGGAGGTATGTATCCACCACCGCATTGACGATTAAATCCAGGCCTTCCTGCTTCTTGCTCTCCAGACTGACTACGATCTGGTAGGTTTCCGGAACGGGCACTACCTTGAGCTCGCGCTGCAGCCGCTCCACCGCCCGGCGGTCGGTTTCGCCGCTCTCCTGCCACAGCGCGCGCTTGGGACCGAGCCCGGCGAGCGCGCCGGCAACGATGTCGTAGCGCGCGATCGTCCGGACATTCTGTTGCACGTACTCACGGTATTGCGAGTTGGACTGCAGATCCTGTTCCTTGTCCTGCTGCAGATTCGCCACGAATCGGGGCGAAACATAAACCGCCGCCTCGCTGGAATACACCGGCGTGCCTCGCCACCAGGAAAACGGCAGCCCCACCGCCAGCATGGCCGTGAACACCGCGCCTGCCAGCCGCTTGTGCGCGCGCAGGCTGTACGCGGGATTCCACAGAGCACCTGGCGCCGGCGATCGTGCGGCGCTCGAACTATCAGCCGCAGCAACCGCTGGAACTGAAGCCGGGAGTAATTGAGTCGCGTCCGTTGTTGTGGCCATAGACACCTTATTTCTTTATTTCTTCCATGCTGATTCCCGCAGGGCGAAGCGCCGCGGCTTCGCCCACTGCCCGGATGTCATGAGCCGGCGTTCCGAACATGCGTACCTCACCAGGGCCGGGCCGGCGAGATCCGGCCCCCCTCGGTTTCCCGCCAGGCCTGGTCGAGCAAGCGGATCGTGGCCGTGGAGTCATCGAATTTCCCTTTCCGGATCGGATCCGCGCCTCCGGAATTCTTCCATCGCCGCAGCCGGTGCCACGTGCTCTCTATCTGCTTGGCCGCCCAGGCTCGGCTGCCGTGATACTTGCGGTAATAGAGAAATTCAGCGCGCATGCGCCACAAGCTGAGCTGGGCCCCGGCGCGGGACATGGCGAGATGTTCCACGGTTTTCGAAGATTCACCGCCCAGATGCACCACCACGATCTCAGGCCAGTAGGAAACCTCGTACCCGGCCGCACGCAGGCGCCGGCACAGATCCACCTCCTCGTAATAGAGAAAGAACTGTTCATCGAAATAGCCCACCCGGGCCAGCGCATCGGCGCGGATAATCAAAAACGCCCCTGGTATCCAGTCGACCGATGCCGCTTGCAACGGATCGCACCAGGTGTGGTCGGCCCGCCCGAAGAATCGGGAACGGGAGTATTTTGCAGCCAGCCCGGTCAATGTCAGGAAATCGTTCAAGAGCGATGGAAACATCCTCGCCGCGGGCTGCCAGGACCCATCGCGTCCCACCAGCCTCCCGCCGCCCGCCCCCGTACTCGGGTGGGCATCCATCAAACTGACGGCCAGGGCCAGCGCGCCCGGTTTCAGGAATGCGTCGGAATTCAGCAGCACCACGTAGCGGCCGCGTGCCCGCGGGAAAGCAACGTTGTTGGCGGCCGCGAAACCCAGGTTCACCTTCTCACGCATCAGACGTACCACGGGAAATTCGGCCTCCACCATATCGGCGGAACCGTCGCGGGAAGCGTTATCGACCACCCAGGTTTCAAACGAGACACCTTGTTGCTGGTAGAGGTCCTGCAGGCACTCCCGCAGCAAATCCCGCGTATTAAAAGAGACCACGACCACCGACGCATCCGGTGTTTGGCCTTCGGTCATACTTGTACCGCCCTTTCACCTTCACGCTCGGTTCGAACCCAGGGCGCGTCGCTGCGCGCGGCCCGAAGAATCGAGGGCAACATGCAGATCTTCCAGACAATGTAGAAAGGAGCCAGCGCGAGCGCCGCCAGGTCACGCCATCCTCCTCCGCCGACCGCAATCGCCGAGAGAACGTGGCCGCCCGCCACCGCCAGTCCGATGGCTCCATACAGGCGCAGCCATAGTTGCGAGGAAGCCAACACCAGAACCAGCAGCGCAACGTGCAGGCCCAGCGGTAGCAACAGCAACTCGAGCAGAGGCTCGACCAACCGCCCGCGCCCGGCCAGGATATTCCTCGCGAGCTCCGGCGCGGCCCGGCGGATCATCCGGAACCGGCCGCCTTCCCACCGCGCCCGCTGGGTCCGGATCCCTTTCCCCGTCGTCGGCATGTCTCCGTACACCGCGGTCCGGTTCGCAAAACGCACGTCGATCCCGGCTGCCACCAGACTGAAGTGGTACTCCAGGTCCTCGACCACCGAAATGGCGCGGTACGGCGTCACCTGGAGCGTCTCGGCGGTCAGTCCGAAGCCGTTCCCGAGAATGCCGGCCGAGAACCCCCAGCGGTCGCGTCCCCGAGGCCGCAAGACGTTAAAAGCCAGTAGAGCGATGTTCATCATCCGGGTTCGCAAGGACGCGCCGGGGTTTCGAACCAGATAGCGGCATTGCACCGCGCCCGCTCCGGCTTCAAGGACCCGGGCCATTTCCTGGATGAAGTTCGGTGGCACGCGCGAGTCGGCATCGACCACCAGCACTGCGTCGGCGCCCTCGGCGATCAGGCGTCTGAATGCGAAATCGAGCGCGTACCCTTTGCCGCGTCGCGCAGGCTCATTTCGTTCGAGCACGCGCGCCCCCGCGCTGCGAGCTACCGCGGCGGTCTGGTCGGTGCAGTTGTCGGCCACCACCACCACATCGGCCGTGCGCTCCAACGCCGCCCGCCGCAAGCTGTCGACACACCCGGCAATCCCGTTCGCCTCGTCGTGCGCCGGCACCACGCACCGAATCCGGCCGAGAGCGCGGCGCGGCGCCGGGCTCCGCCGCGCTGGAAGAATCCCTCCCATCGTCACGATCAGAAGTTCGGCCGATCCGGGCAGCGTCAGCGCCGCGGCGATCGCGGAAACCGCCACGCCCGCCAGGTGGAAGAATTCGCTCATCGATCTTCTCCGCGAGGCGGCAGAACCAGCAGGCTTTGGGGAGGCGCGCGCAAGGTCAGCATGGACCCGCTTCTTTCGACGCTAGTCTCCTCGGCGCCTGCCTCGGTCAGCAGTACCGCCTTGGCCGGCGGCGGCATCCCCGCCGGGAATTGAATCTCTACCAGCCGTGCCTGGTCCGATTCGTTGACCAGCGCGGCCGACCATTCTTTTTGCGCAAAGAACGGGTAGACGGTAATGCCCTGTCCTTCCCCGTAACTGCGGGTCAGGGCGCCCCGGACCACTTGGTTCAGGAGCAGCAGCGCGCGACCAGTGGTGCGGAAATGGCCGGCGGCCGTTAAGTCGCGCAGGATACCCCACAACTCCACGTAGCCGTCTCTCTTGTACAGCTTGGCGTCGTAGCCTGCCAAGACATAAGCGCACTGCCTCTGGGCCCCGGCCCGCAGCGATTCAAGCATGACGCGGGCCAATGCCGCTCCCGCTGCCGCGCTGTGCAGGAGCAGGGCGCGATCCTCCGGGGAAGCGGTTCCATCCACGGTGTGCAGGTTCACTTCGTAGACCGCCACTTCCGGCCGCCCGCCATGCAGTCTCTCGACCAGCGGCGCTACTCCTCCCTGTTGCGGAGCGAACAGGGCCGCCCTCGCAGCTTCGGGCGTGAGCCCCTCGGCAAGCGAGTGGAGAAGGTAGGGCGCCACCGCGACAATGTCGGCCGATCGAGCCGCGGCGGCCATGCGCGAGGCATACTCCGGGTTCCCCGACTGCGCATTGATCACGGTCTTCAGTTTCAGATTCCCGGCCGAATTCCTGATCAGATCAAAACACCGGCACGCGGCCTGGCCGTGGGCGGCCGGATCGGGGATGCCGGCCGGACGGAACAGCCCATTCCAGTTCTCGTTCCCAAACTCGAGCAGAACCTCGCGGAAGCCGGTGGCCTTCGTCGACAGCCAGCGACCCAAGTCGGCGCACTCGGCGCCTGAAAACGTGGTCGGCACCACCAGCCACGGGTCGGCTTCGACGCTCCGGCTGAGTTCGAGAAATTCCGCCAGGCCATAGCCGAAATCCACGTCCGCCGCCCCCGGGCGATAGCGGTACGCCCGCCGGCCCTCGGGTGCGGCGATGCGGTTGTCCAGAGTGTCGCCCAACTGCCCCTGCCAGTCGCGCAGAAAGCCCGGCCGGAGTTTCCGCAGCGTCTCAACCACCTCGGCGCGGAAGCCCGTCGTGTCAGAGACGCGCTCGAGCGAGACGTCGTCCAATAGCACCTCGCCGGCGCCGCTCATGCCTCCGGCCTGGAAGCTGAGCTGCAGAAAATCCGCCGGATCATGATCGCGCGCCTCGAAGGTGTAATCATATTGACGCCAGGCGCTGGACGGCTGCAGCTGCTGGGTGAAAAACGGAGCCGCGCCATGGCGCAGGAATTGCACCGTCAAGAGCGCGCCCCCCTCAGACCCGCGGCTCCAGAACGACAGCCGCCACTGGCCGTCTACCGGCAGCAATCTTCCGGCGCGCTGTCCGATGCGGTCGAGATAAGAGAGCACCTGACCGCCCCGGTGCAGGGCTAAGGAACGGACACCCGGGCTCGCGGGCCTGGTCTGCTTGGAAACGGTCACCTTGCCCGCGGCCGGATCGGTGATCCACCATCCGGCCGGAAGCTGCGTATCGTCGATCTTGGTCAGGGCCACGACATCACCGTGGCTGAGCTGCGGGCTCAAGCCCTCGGTGTAGAGCAGCGGCAGACCGTCGGCGTTGTGCGCGTGTGAATCGCGGATGCGGCCGGTGGCGCCGGCGGCCGCGCCGGTGAGGACTTCAAATGTAGCGCCGGCCCAGAATCCATCCGGACGCGCCAGCCATTTGGTGTCATCGGAGAACTCCTCGGGCCCGCTGTAGGCCACAATCACCACAGCGCGGTCGATGACGCCCTCAAAACCGGGGTTCTTCAACACGTTGGAAACCAATTGTTCGGCCCCCCAAGTGGTCCAGGTACCGAGGTTGACTCCGAAGCGGCGCACCTCCGGGCGGAGCGTCTCGGTGGTGACTTCCACGCGCAGAGCGCCTGCCAGGGACCGGATCTGAAAGGCCCGGTTCTGAAAGCCAATCAGCAGGCCGGCTGCTAGTACCGCAGGCAGTCCCAGGATCGCCAAGGTCCGTTTCATGAGCTCACCTCGAGACGGCGGCGGAAGGTGTCGGCCAGACGCTCCACGTTCCGCGCCAGATTATATCGTTCGACCACCCGCAACCGGGCGGATGCCCCGAGACGCTTGCGCAGCGCCCCGTCGTCCATCAGACATGCGATCGCTGCGGCCAAAGCGACATCGTCGGAAGGTGGCACGAGCAGCCCGTCCGAGGTGTCTCGGATCAGTTCCGGGATGCCATTGACAAACGTAGTGACGCAGGGAATCTCCATGGCCATGGCTTCCATCAGCACCACCGGTATGCCCTCAGCGAAACTCGGCAGGGCGAAGATCGCCGCCCGGCGGTAGAAATCGACGATACGATCCTGGCTCACCGCGCCCTCGAATCGGACGCAATCGTCCAGGCCGCGCTGGCGCGCATCCCGCTCGAGCGCGGCACGGTCCGGTCCGTCGCCGATAAACCGGACGAGAATGCTGCGGCACTCCCGGTGCAGCCGCGCGGCGGCAGCCAGCAGCACGTGTTGGCCTTTGGCCGGCACCAGCCTGCCCACGCACAGAATCTCGAACGGCGCGGCGTCGCCTGGATCCGGCCGCGGCGCGAAACGAGCCGGATCCACTCCCAGCGGAACCACGTCGAATCGCCCCCAGCATTCCGGAGGAGACAGTTTCATCAATTGGCTGCGGGCGAAATTTCCGATGGCGAACAAGAACTTCGCTCGGGCGATCTTCTCCGGCAGGTTGTGGCGGAAAACATCATAAAACTCATCGGGAC
>CAZKVF010000277.1:0-19526 GCA_964556085.1 uncultured Solibacteraceae bacterium | reverse complement strand
ATTGCTCGCGAAGAAGCAGGTCGAAGTGGCGCTCAAAACCGGTTGCGACGGCCTGGCCCACGGGTGCACCGGCAAGGGCAACGACCAGGTGCGCTTCGAGTTGACCTACAAAGCGCTCGCGCCTCATCTTCCGGTCATCGCGCCCTGGCGTGAATGGACCATCGTCAGCCGGGAAGACGCCATCGAGTATGCCCGTGCGCGCAATGTGCCGATCGCTGCCTCTACGACCAAGATCTACTCCCGCGACCGCAACATCTGGCACATCTCGCACGTGGGCGGCGAATTGGAAGATCCGGCCAACGCCGCCCCCGACGATATCTGGATGCTCACCCGCAGCCCCGCGCAGGCGCCTGACAAGGCGGGCACCGTCACCATCGGCTTCGAGAGAGGTGTACCGGTTACAGTCAACGGGAAATCGATGAAGGCGTTCGAGCTGCTCGAAGCGTTGAACGCCATCGGCGCGGAGCATGGCATCGGCCGTATCGATCTGGTCGAGAACCGCTTCGTCGGCATGAAGTCGCGCGGCTGCTACGAAACCCCCGGGGGCACCCTGACCATGTTCGCCATTCGCGAACTGGAAGCTCTCACACTCGACCGCAACACGCTTCACTACAAGCAGAAGCTGGCGCTCGATTACGCCGAGATGGTCTACAATGGCCTGTGGTTCACGCCGTTGCGTGAATCGCTCGACGCGTTTTTCGAGAAGGTCAGCGACGCCACCACAGGCGAGGTCGCGCTGCGGCTTTATAAGGGCAATCTCGAGCCGCTCAGCCGCAAGTCTCCCAATTCGCTTTACTCGCTGGACATCGCGAGCTTCACCATGGGCGCCAGCTACGACCAAAAGGATGCGCTGGGCTTCATCAACCTGACTGGCCTGCCCATCAAGGTGAAAGCCCTTCAGAGCGGCGACCGTCAGGGAGCGGTCAGGTGAAACCTGGGGTTAGAGCAGGGTGGGGCAGGCGCTTCCGCCTGCCAACCACGGAGAGGTTCGAATGAAACTCTGGGGCGGCCGCTTCGAAGCCGGCCCTTCCGAAGTCTTCGAGCGCTTCTCCGGATCGCTCGATTTCGATCGCCGGCTGATTGACGCCGATATCCGCGGCTCCCAAGCTTTCGCGCGGGCGCTCGAGCGCGCCGGTATCCTGACCGCAGATGAGCGCGAGCGCATCGTCTCGGCGCTGGAGGCTATTCGCCTCGAAACCGCCCAGCCCGGCTTCTTTAGCGGCGCTACTGACGAAGACGTGCATACGCTGGTCATCCGGAAATTGAAGGAACGCGCGGGCACCGTGGCCGATAAGATCCACACCGGCCGCAGCCGCAACGAACAGGTCTCACTCGATACCCGTCTTTGGCTGCGCGAGGAATGCGAGCGGGCGCAGCGGCTTCTGGCTTCGGTCATGGAGGGCCTGCTGCAGCTTGCCGGTGCTTATCCGGAGGCCGTGATCCCCGGCTACACTCACATGCGCCGCGCGCAGGCTGTGCTATGGCCACATTACTTGCTGGCGTATTTCGAAATGTTCGCCCGTGATTGGGAGCGCTTCGGTGAAGCCCGCCGGCGCGCTAATGTGATGCCTCTGGGTTCGGGCGCGTTGGCCGGCAGCGGCTTCGGGCTCGACCGCGAAGCCATCGCTCGCGACCTGGGCTTCGATTCGATCACTCGCAACAGCATGGACGTGTCCGGCGATCGCGATTTTGCCCTCGATTTCCTATATGCCGCCACCACTACGATGCTGCACCTCAGCCGTCTCGCTGAGGACTGGATTCTCTATTCCAGCGAGGAGTTCGGCTGGATGGAACTGGGTGATGATGTCACCAGCGGATCGAGCCTGATGCCGCAGAAGAAGAATCCCGATTCGCTCGAGCTGATTCGGGGTAAAAGCGGGCGCGTGGCCGGCTGCCTCGCCTCCCTGCTCGTAACCATGAAGGGACTGCCGATGACCTACAACCGCGACATGCAGGAAGACAAGGTGCCGCTGTTCGACGCTGCGGACCAGGTGCGCGGCTCGCTCGAAATGGCGCGCGTCGTGATCGAGTCCGTGCGCCTGAATCCCGAGCGGCCCAGTCGCGCCGCCGAAGAAAGCTGGGTCGTGGCCACCGATCTCGCCGAAGCGCTCGCCCGCGCTGGAACGCCGTTCCATCAGGCCCACCAGATCGTCGGCCGGTTCGTGCTCGAGAGCGTGCGGCGGGGCAGAAGGCCGGGCGACTGGACAGCCGCTGAAATTGCCACCTTTGCGCCCGAGTTCAGTGCCGAACTCGCCGCGCTTCTCGACCCGCGCCAGGGCATGAAATCGCGCGAGATCGCTGGAGGCACCGGGCCGGAAAGCGTTCGCATGGCGCTGGCCGCCGCGCGCGAGCGGCTCGGCGCCCTCGAGTTGCAGCAGGTATGACTATGAGCAAGAATTACCGCCAAGGACAAATTCTCAAGCTGGTGCGCAGCAAGCGAATCATGACCCAGGACGACCTTGCCGAGGAATTGCGCGAGCAGGGCATTTCGGCCACTCAGGTGACGCTTTCTCGCGACATTCGCGACCTCCGCCTGGTCAAGACCCGCGAGGGTTACCAGGAAATGGCGGAAGAAGAAAAAGGGCCGGCATTCCCCCTCCTTGCGGCCGAGTTCGTGCTCGACGTGCGCACCGCCCAGAACCTGGTGGTCCTCAAAACCGCGCCGGGCCACGCCAATTCCGTGGCGGTCGCGCTCGATCAGGAAGAGTGGCCCGAAGTTGTGGGCACCATCGCCGGCGACGACACCATCCTGGTGATCGCGCCCGACCGCGAGACCGCCGAAGTAGTCCAGGAAAAACTGATGGGGATTCTGGAGGCGAGCTGAATACTGCCACTGTGGCAGGCTCTCGGCTGGATGAGTTTCGTTTGGGCCTTCGCTTGCAGCGTACAGCGATCGGCATGAAAGCTTGTTGTGCTTTGCTGCTGGCGCTGTCTATTACCGTCCAAGCAGAGGTAAAACGCTTCTACCGTATCGACAAGGACATCTATCGCGGAACGCAGCCGAGGAAAGAAGATTGGGAAACACTGGCCCATATGGGGATCAAGACCGTGCTCGATCTCCGGGGCGGGCCTATTCACAAGCCGAGAGAGCGGAGACGGGTCGAGGCCGCGGGAATGCGGTACATCAGCCTCCGCCTCTCTGGTATCTTTCCACCCAAAGATTGGCAGGTTGCCCGGGTCTTATCGGTGATGGAAAACCCGAAATATTCCCCGATTTTCATCCATTGCTGGCGCGGTGCCGATCGGGTCGGGCTGGCGATCGCGTGCTATCGAATAGATCATGATCATTGGACAAATGCGCAGGCTCTCGCAGAGGCTCGCCGCCAGGGCCTCAGCCCGCTCGAAATCCTCATGCGCCGATACATAAAAAAGTTTGATCCAAGCCGGCTACACCGTGAGGCGGAACAATCGGCCGGAACGAGGGCCTCCGACGATCTATCATCGGAAGACAACGTCCGGCTAGCGGGACGGGCGCACGGGCCACCTCCCCGGGTACAATCGCATTAATGAGGATCCCAGCAATCCTGGTCCTTGTGTTTGTGTGGCGCGGGGCCGGCGCCGTTCCAGCCCCAATGACGCTTGTGTCCGACGACGAAACGGATCCGGTGCGCAGCGCCATAAGGCGCAAGGAAGCTTGGACGCTGGAATCGGCCCGCCGTCTGCGCGCCGATGCAGACCGCCATCTGAACTCCGGTCCCTGGAGCGTGACGTCTGACCGGCCCCCCGGCATTGCTCTCGACCTACACGACTACTACAGTGAAGCCCCATACTACTGGCCCAACCCTGACGACCCTTCCGGACCATACATTCTTCGCGACGGCCACCCCAACCCGGAACGCTTCGCTGCTAACCGCAACGCGCTCGCAGCGACGTGCGACACCATCTTTTCCCTGGGCGCCGCCGCCTACCTGTTCGACGATATCCACTATGCGAACCGCGCCGCGCGAGTGATCCAAGCGTGGTTCGTCAATCCCAAAACGCGTATGAACCCTAGCCTGGAGTTTGCCGGCGCTATCCGCGGTCTTAATACCGGGCGGCCCGCAGGCATTCTGGAAGGCCGGGACTTCATTCGCGCGATGCAGGGCATGGAGTTCCTTTCACGAACAGGCAATTGGGATCCCAAGGACCAAGCGGCTGTACGCAAGTGGTTCGAGGAGTACCTTCGCTGGCTGACTCAGAGCAAGTACGGCCTGGAGGAAAAGGCCAGCGCCAATTACCAGGGCTCGTGGTGGACCGCTCAGGTGGCCGCAGTGGCCAGCTTCGTGGAGAACGACGCCGTCCAAAAATTGGCTTTCGACCACTACCGTGACCGCATTTTTCCGCGCCAGATCGGTCCCGACGGCAGCACGCCCCGCGAGGAAGCGCGCCCCTCGGCCTGGTACGCAGTCCTCAATCTCGAAGCCTTCACTCTAGTGTGCCGGATCGCCGAAGTGCACGGCGTCGATTTGTGGACCGTGCGCGCCAAAAATGGCGCTGGCCTCAACTCCGTCATCAAATACCTGGAGCCCTCACTCGCAGACCCGCACAAGTGGGGCCGGGAGCAGATATCCGACTTGGATACGGAGGCGCTGTATTTTCTTGCGCTGGCCGGAGTGGGCTTGAAGAAGCCGGAATATATCACGCTATACCAGAAGCTCGAACACCCCGACCGGGCCTGGCTCAACATGGTGGATTTGCTGGTGGGCCGCTGGGAGGCCGCCGGCCATCAGACGCGGCACTGAGAGCTGAACGCTGAGCGCTCCCTGAGGCCGTATAATCCTCTCCGTGCATACCATCATCGAGCCCTTCCGCATTAAGAGCGTGGAACCTCTTCGCCACACCACGCCGGCGGAACGGCAGCAGCATTTGGAAGCAGCCGGCTACAATCTCTTCCTCATCGAGGCGCGCCACATCTTGATCGATCTTTTGACCGATTCCGGCACCGGCGCGATGTCCACCGAACAATGGGCCGCGGTTATGCGAGGGGATGAATCTTACGCCGGCAGCGAGAGCTTCTTCCGGCTAAAGCGCGCAGTGGACGATCTTACCGGCTTCCGCCACATGATTCCCACGCACCAGGGCCGTGCCGCCGAGCGCATCCTGTTCACCGTGCTGGCACGCCCCGGCCACGTGATCCCGTCCAATACGCACTTCGACACAACGCGAGCCAACATTGAATTCAACGGCGCGCGGGCCGTCGATCTGCCCATTCAGCAGGCTCGCGACACGCAAGCCAGGCTCGACTTCAAAGGCGACATGGACGTCGCTGCTTTGGAGGCCCTGATCGAGGCCGAGGGTGCATCCCGGATCCCTTTGGTGATGCTAACCGTGACCAACAATTCCGGTGGGGGCCAGCCAGTATCGATGGCCAACATCGAGGCGGTTCGCCAGGTTTGTTGGAAGCATGGCATCCCTTTATACCTGGACGCCTGCCGTTTCGCCGAGAACGCCTGGTTCATCCACGAGCGCGAGCCAGGATACCGGGAATGGTCGCCGAAGCAAATCGCGCAGCGAATGTTTTCACTGGCCGACGGCTGCACTTTTTCGGCCAAGAAGGATGCATTCGCAAACATCGGCGGCTTCTTGTGCACTAATGACGACCGGCTGGCCCAGCAAGAGACCAACCTGCTGATCCTGACGGAGGGCTTCCCCACTTATGGCGGCCTCGCCGGCCGCGATCTGGACGCCATCGCCGCTGGACTGGAGGAAGTGCTCGACCCGGACTACCTGCGCTACCGGATCGTTTCGACCGGCTATCTCGGGCGGCACATCGCCGATCATGGGGTGCCCATCGTAGAGCCGCCAGGAGGGCATGCGATTTACATTGACGCCGGCCGCATGCTGCCGCACATCCCGCGCAGCCAGTTTCCGGGACAAGCGCTGGCGGTAGAACTATATCGCCACGCGGGTATTCGGTCCGTGGAGATCGGCTCGGTGATGTTCGGCCCAGCGGCGCAACACGAACTACTGCGCCTGGCGATTCCGCGCCGCGTTTACACGCAGAGCCACATCGACTACGTGGTCGAGGCGATCCTGGAGGTCAACGACCGCAAGGCAGAGATTCGCGGCTTGGAGATCGTCGAGGAACCGCCTTTCTTGCGGCACTTCAGCGCGCGGTTCCGATCGCTGTAGCACATGCGCGGGTCTTCGAGAGGCAGGCGATCAGATCGCCTGCCCCACGGGTCCCGAATCAATCCGCGAGCGGGTCGGGGCGCATTTGGAAGTGCACGACCTTGGGCATAGTTCCCTTGCCGGTTTCGGAGTGGAACGGCGTACGCGTGCCCCATGTGGTCCACACGCCTTTGCCCTTCCAACCGGTCTTGGGATCGTCGATGCGTCCGTCCATACCTTTGGCGAAAAAGCCGAGCGGGTAAGGTACACGCAGGACCGCGAATTTTCCGTTCACCAAGGCAAGCAGCGAGTCGGAGCTGTTGCCGGTGGCAATGGGCGTGTTCTTTCCCAACCCGAGGGTGTCGAACTGATCGACCCAGTCATAGTAATGTGAATCTGCGCTGCCCGATTCCTTCACGTTCATAAAATTCGGTCCGGGCGTCGGGTACAGGCTCCAGCCCTCCGGGCAGTGCTGGCCGATAGCTTTCGGTCCGTTGAGCGGGCCTTTGCATTTGCGGCGATCGAAGCTGGCGAGGTGGCCGCTTCCCAGCGCTACCCAAACCACGCCGTTGCCGTCCACGTCCATGCCACGCGGCGAATAGCCCCATACGGGCGCCTTGGGGTTGTTCCAGGGAACTTCGTAGTATTCAGCGAGAGCCGTCTCCGGCGGGTGCGATCCCGGATTCAGCCGCACGAGGCCGCCTGGGAACCCGAGAACGCTGCCCCACACCATGTTATCCGGGCCGATGCCGATGCCATACAACGCCGCATTGAGGCGCGTGTCCTTGGTCGGATCCGGCACGCCGCTGATGGCCGCGGAAGTTCCGAGGCTCTCGCCGCTGGGGGCCGTGACGACTCCCTGCTTGGCTTCCACGTATTCGTCCCGCTTGCCGTTGCCGTTTGTGTCGAGGATCAGAGCCGTCCACCCCTGCGACTTCTGCTCATCATGGGTCTGGTCCCACATCTTGGTGTTGAGCCAGCCGACCGCCCCGCCGCCGCCGCCGCTGCTGGTCCACAACGTGTTGTTGGCGTCGTGCGCAAACAGCAGGTGATGCGTGCTGAAGCATGTGTCGATCAGCGAAACTTTCTTGCTGGCGGGGTCGTAAACCGCAAGCTGCCGGCCGGACGCTTCGAGCGGCGTCGCCTTGGCCGATTCCTGGCTTGAGCCGGCCTTGCAATAGGCAGGATCCTCGCGCGCACGGATGCGGGATGTAAACCACAGGCGACCCTTCTCGTCGAACATCGGGTTGTGCACTGTAGTGTGGCTGTCCCAAATCGCTTCGTCGCCCCAGATAGCGGATGCTTCCAAGGGCTTCGGCTGGCCGGGAGTGTTGGGATCACGATACGGGACTTTCACCTGGCTGATGGTGTTATGTACCGGATCAAGCACTGGCAGGTAGTCGCGGCTTTCCTCGGGCGAGCCGTAGATCAGGCCATTCGCGTTCACAGTCGGGTTGCGCTTGTCGGTGGCGATTTCGTCGTGCAGATATGCTTTCGCATCGGCCCAGTCCCATTGCGTAATCACGACGTTGCGCTCAACGCCTTCCGGCCGCGGCGGTGTCTGGGCGGGGATGGCCCCTTGGGCGATGCGGGTTGTCCAGTCGCCGAAAAGTTGCGTCGCCCTCTCCTTACCTAATTGGGTCAACCCGCCCAGCATGGCGTTCCCGGCCTGTCCCGACTGCACGCGGCGCATCCACTGCTGGGCCGGCGAATCCAATTTGGCAAACAACGTTGGGATGGTGCGCGTGTATTGATTTCCGAGCTGGTGGCAGGACTCGCAGCTATCGGTCTTGATCAGGTGGATCCATTGATCCTGAGCTTTGATGTTTGTCGAGATGCCGTTGCCGGAATCGCCGGTTCCAGGGAACTCGTTCTTCTCGGGCACCTTGAGCAGCGCATACCAATAATTTGCGGGGTAAATTTTCGCCGCGGTCTTGGCATCCGGCGCCACCGTGGGCTTCAAATCGACCGTCTTGCCGGGCTCGGCTTCGACCTTGGGCGAGTCCACCAGACCGTAGCCGCGAGCCCACACCGTGTACTTGGCCTTGGGAAGGTCGGGAACCAGATAACGGCCGCGATCGTCCGTAACCACTTCCTTGATGTACCGCGTCGGCAGGTCGGTTGTCTCGGCGATCACCCATACTCCGGCTTCCGGTCCCTTGCTGCTGGTGACCACGCCGCCGATGTCGTGGTCGCCGACGCGGACGGCCGGGGGTTGTTGCGCCTCAACCTTACGCGGCGAAGCTGCCCAATACAGGCCCAGGCCGGCTACGGCCACAGTCAGAAAATACACTATTCGTTTCAAACTCATGCGCGCGCTCCTTCAGGATTTGCCCTTTGAGCGCCTAGTATATACCCGGCGGAAGCCGCACGCGAAGGCGAGGATGGGTGGGATCGCCTCCTGCCACGAGGAGCGCGACAAGCGCCGGCAAGTGCGCTAGTCGCCTCCGTCGACGACGATCACTTCGGGATCGTCCTTTGGCTGGCCGGGCTCATCAAGCAAGGTGACTGTATATTTGATGCGTTTGCCGAGCCGGCTTTTATCGAAATTGGGGTGTACGACTGCCGGATGATCCGGGAACGTGGCTCTTTCGTTCGACCACGAAGTCCCATTTGCGGCCGCGAAAGGAGAGCTTTCCTTTTCAAAAGCGACTTCCACTCGCTGGTCGCTCTGCCAGTAACGCCATGTGATCTGGTCCTTAAGATGGACCTCGTGCGAAAAAACGGTGTCCGACGGGGCATTCGGATCGATTGCATCTTTAAATACTCCGTTCTCCCGCAAAACGTTGACTTGGATACTTGCCATTTTTTTCGTCCTCTTGTGCTTATTTGCTCTCCGGTTTCGGCAGTAGATTTCTATAACGGCTATCGCTGGTAAGTGCTTCCAGGTCCGGATCCTCCTCAATCTGTTTCCGTCCCAGACCCTTAGTGATGCCGGTCCCGAGCGATTGCAACGCCTGGTCGCGATCGCCCAGGATCTCGTACGTGTCGGCCAGGCGGAGATACATCTCCGAGCTAAGCGGGAGCTCAGTCGCCTGCCGCGCGGTGACGAGCGCATTCGCCTTGTCACCGGCCTTGGCGCAATAGAGGGCTAGCGCGGTAAGAGCGTCGGCGCTGCGCGGATTTAGAGCCAGGCGCTGCTGCGCCAGCTTGATGGCCGTCCCGTACGCCGCGGCTGATTGATTCGCCAGCGCCGGCACACGGCTGAAAGCATCGCCTAAGTTGCGCCACAGCTTGTCGTCTCTCGGCTGTAACCCGGTGGCCTTTTGGAACCAGGGCACAGCGGCCGCGTACTGGCGCCGCAGGAAGAAACAAAAACCGAGGTTAGAGTATGCGGCCGAAGAGGGTTGGATGGCGATGGCGCGCCGCAGAGCTTTTTCCGCCTCGTCATAGCGGCCGAGCAGCAAGGCCAGCGCACCCTGGTTCTCGTGGCCCAAGGTGGCATCGGGTATCAGTGCGGCCACCGTGGCGAACATCTGCTCGGCTTGTTCGTGCTGCCCGCCGCGAAGATAGAAGACGCCCGCCTGATTGTATGGCAGCCAGAAATCGGGCCGCGCCGCGATCGCCTGCTTATAAGTCGCCTCAGCCATTCCACGCTTTCCCAGGCGCTCGTAGGTGGTTGCCAATCCGGCAAGAGCTTCCCCGCTCGTGGGATCCGACCGCAAGGCTCTCTGGTAAGACTGCGCGGCGCGGTCATATTCGCCGGCCGCGCTTTCGATCATGGCCATGGTCACCTGGACCGCGGCCAAATCCGGCTGTAGTTGCGCCGCGCGAACACCATTGCTCCGCGCCAGAGCGGCGTCCCCGGGATCTTTCGTAAACGTTCCGTAACGCCGCTCGTAGGCCTCGCCCAGCCGGGCGTAGGCAAGAGCGTAGTGGTCGTCCAAATCCAGGGCCTGATGGAACGCGGCGATGGCCTGGTCGAGATTGTCGCGGCCGAAACGGCGCAGGTAGCCCATCCCTTGTTCATATAAGCGATAAGCCTGGGGATTTTGTGTCATCCCGGCTTGAAATTGCCGGCGCGCCTCGGCGCTTAACGTGAGCTCCAACAGCTCGGCAGTGTCTCCCGTAACGGTATCCTCGAGAAGCGCCGCCTGCGAGGCGGGGAGCGCGATGGTGCGGGAGCCGATCTGCCGCAGGGAGTTTGCGTCCACCAGATTCAGGGCAACCCGCAGCACTCCCGCAGACTCCTGAACACTGCCGGTCATTACGAGGTTGACTCCGAACGCACGCCGGCAGGCCTCGACGGAGGCGATTTTGGCGGTTCGCACCTCCGACGCCGGCACCACCCAGATGCGCCGCTCGAGCTGCTGGAATTGCGAGAGGCGCGAGGTCAGCGTCTCGGTAAGGCCGTCGGAGAACACCTGCAAGGAAGGATCCCTGCCGATGGTGGTCAGGGGCAGCACGGCCACGTGCTTCTCGCCGCGGGTCCCCCACCACCAGCGGCCTAGAAATGCCGCGAGAGCAGCGAACAGAACCAGACCCGCCACCGCCATGCGGCGCGGGATCGGCCGATGGGCAGCTTCTGCCGGGTGTTCCAGGTCCGAAACGACATCCCGGATGTTCGCGTAGCGCTTCTCCGGCGTGCGCTCCAGGCAGCGCAGGATCGCTCTTTCCCACGCAGCCGGCAGCCGCGGCGCGAGTTCCCGGGGAGCGGCAGGAGTGTTATGAAATCGCTCGAAGGCTTCACCTTCCACGGAAACGGCGCGGAACGCTCGCCTGCCGGTCACCATTTCATAAAGTACAAGGCCGAAGGCGTAAATATCGATAGCGGCTGTGAGTGGCGCGCCTTCCACGAACTGCTCCGGCGCCATGTACGGGGGGGTGCCAATCACGCTTTCCCCGGCAGGGCGTGTCGGCTGGTCGGCCGGATTGAGCGGCAGGCGCAGCGCCAGTCCGAAATCGGTCACCACGGCGCGCTCAAGCCCCTCGGAAGATCCTTCCGGGGGAGGCGTCAACATGACGTTGCCGGGCTTGAAATCGCAGTGCACAATTTTCCGCTCGTGGGCCGCGGCCAGGGCAGCGCCCATCTGGCGCGCCAGCGGCAGCGCCTGCTCCGCATTCATGGGGCCGTGTTCCTTGATGCGCTCCGCGAGCGTGTGGCCCGGCAGAAACTCCATGGTCAGCAGCAGCATCGCGGCACCGGTTTGCGGATCCGTGTGCTCGGCTACATCGAAGACGCGGCACACATTGGGATGCGTCACTTCGCGCGCCAAGGCGATCTCCTGCTTGAACCGCTCCAAATTGCGAGGCCCGCCATCGCTCGCGCCGCTGATGGTTTTGAGCGCGACGCGTTGGGCCAGCATGGTGTCGAATGCTTCGTACACCTCTCCCATGCCTCCCGCGCGGATGAATCGCTCAATGCGGTAGCGGCCAGCGATTGTCTGTCCGGCGACCCATGCCGGACCCTCTATTCCGACAAGTCTGCACCGGTGGGCGAGAGTGATCGTATTGAGGAAATCGCTCGATTGCTCCTGCCCCCAAAGTAGCTTTTCCACTTCCGAGCGGACTTCGGCGTCATCGTCGCAAGTATCCTCAAGAAACGCCACTTGCCGGTCCGCAGGGATATGAAGGGCCGCGCCGAACAGGTCTTTCACGCGGCGCCACTGTTCCGGGTTCATCGCACTACAGCAACTCGTCCCTTCGTTGCTTCTCTAGAGCCTTCACGACATCACCGACCTGCTGCGCGCGTGCCCGGTCGGCGACGAGCAGGGCGTCGGGCGTATCCACCACGATGAGGTCCTTGACTCCCACCAGAGCCACCGTTTTGCCATGCGCATCAACGAAGTTGTTGTGGGCATCGAGGCAAATGGACTGGGGCGCGACGGCGTTGCCGCAGCCGTCACGCGGGAGCAGTTCGTAGACCGCGTTCCAGCTCCCCACGTCGCTCCATCCGAAATCGGCGGCGGCGATGCCGCTGACATTATCGGCTCTTTCCATCACGGCAAAATCGATGGAAATGTTCTCGCAGAGAGGGAAGATGCGCTCCAGTTCGGCGGCGAATTTGCGCGCGCCAAAACGCGGCAAGGCCGCCAGGATGGTCGCCGTGCGGGGCAGATGCCGGCGCAGCGCGTGGAGGAGCACGCGGGGCCGCCAGAAGAACATCCCCGAGTTCCAGTAGAAATTGCCGGATGCCACGTAGCGCCGGGCTCTTGCCAGCGGGGGCTTTTCGTGAAAACGCCGCACCGGAACGGCCTCGCTCCCGCCCGCCGCGATGCCACGCGGGAACTCGATGTATCCGTACCCGGTCTCCGGCCAGCGCGGCTGGATGCCGACCACCATCAGCTGGTCCGCCTCGGCTCCCCGGAAGGCTGCGCGAAGCACTTTCCGGAACGCCGGCGGCTTGGCGACCAGATGATCGGCCGGGAACACGCCCATCACCGCGTCGGGATCCTGTGCACTGAGGATCTGTGCGGCCAGCGCAATTGCGGGCGCGGTATTCCGCTGAGCCGGTTCCGCCAAAACCTGGCTCTTGGGGATCTCCGGGAGCTGGCTGACGATGGCATCCCGCAGGTCGCGGCTCGTGAGCACCCAGAGGCGCTCGGGCGCAATTACGGGGGCCAGCCGGTCTATGGTTCCCTGGATCAGCGTACGCTCGCCGAAGACGTTTAGCACCTGCTTGGCATGGCGCTTCCGGCTGCGCGGCCAGAAACGCGTGCCCCGCCCGCCGGCCAAAATGAGTCCGTAGTAGTGCGAATTGGGCATTTCAAAAAACCCGCGGACCTGACTCTCAGTTCAGCGGATACCCTCGGATCAGACGGAAGGTGCGTTCCCAGCGGGTTTTTGCCGGGAAGTGCAGCACCATATCGGTCAAGTGGCGCAAGCCGATCGAAGAATCGGTGAACTCGGCAGTCGGGGCATTGTAGGACCAATAAATCAGCAAAGGCTTGCCGATGATATTGGCGCGCGGCACGAAGCCCCAATAGCGGCTGTCCAGCGAGAAATCGCGGTTATCGCCCAGCGCGAAGTAGAAACCGGGCGGCACTATGACTTCGCCGTTCCGTACGTGGTGTGCGAGCATATCCTGCCCCGATGGCATGGACGCCAGATTGGGCACGCCGGGGAAATTGTCGCGGAACGAGTCGATATAATCGGTGCCGTGATAGGCGTATGGTTCTTCGGCCGGCTTTCCGTTCACGAAGAGCCGCTTTTGCGCCATACGGATGTGGTCGCCAGGCAGCCCGATCAGCCGCTTTACGAAAGTCTGCTTGATATCCACCGGATACCGAAACACGATGATGTCCCCGCGTTTCAATGAATCGTAGGGCAAGAGGCGCTGGCCGAAGCCGCTGCCGGGGGCATAGGACAGTTTGTCCACCAGCAGATGATCTCCTACCAGGAGCGTGTTCTCCATGGAGCCGGTAGGAATTACGAACGCCTGCACCAGGGTGGTGGTACCGAAGAGCAGCAGAATAGCGGTAACTGTCCATTCGGCGAGGAAGCCCCTCTGCCGCTCGGGACGTACGCCCTTGGACAAATCAGCCGGACTATCTTCGGTAACGGCTACTTCGTTCGTAACAGCTACTTCGTGTTCATCCACCAGGACTTCATTCTATTCCGTTGACGCCCAAATTGGAATTTTTTGTGCGAACGGACAGATTAGCCGGACCTGTTGAGCGGGAATTTTAGGGTGCGGCCAGGGGAATCGCGGAAAGCCTGTTATGCTGTGTAGGATTGAACACTGCGACAGTCACCGCGGCGCGTAAAGCCGAAGCAAAAGCGCCCCGCAGAGCGGTCGGCCTGGTATTTTGCTGCACGCTTCTGGGCGCCACGGCGCAGCTTCTGCTCAAGAGCGGCGCCAACCAGTTGGTTCACCCGACTCCCTTCGGGATCATTACAAACGGGAGCCTGCTTGCCGGGCTCTCGCTATACGGCGTGAGCACCGTGCTCTTGGTTCTAGCATTGCGAGATGGCGAACTCTCGCTGCTGTACCCGGTGATTGCGTTGACTTACGTGTGGGTCACGCTTCTATCAGTCGTTGTCTTGCACGAACACATCAATCCCATAAAACTGGCGGGAGTGGCGGTTATTGTTGCGGGCGTAGCCGTGCTCGGGCGGGGAAAAAAGAAGTGACCACGCCGTTCAGTTCCGTGGGGTTGGTGTTTGTCGGCTCAATTATCGGTTCGTTCGGAGCGGTGTTTCTTAAGTCAGGATCCGCGAAGCTGAAGGACGGTTTCTGGCGAATTTTTAACCTTCACCTCGCCGCGGGAGTGGCTCTTTTCCTGTTGTCGTCGGTGTTCTTCATCCTGGGCATTCGCCGCGGCGAATTGTCGGTTCTCTATCCCATGGTTTCGCTCGGGTACATTTGGACGCTTCTCTGGTCGCGGCTGTTTTTTGGCGAAGCGTTTACGCGCCAGAAATTTGTTGGCCTCGGGTTGATCCTGCTGGGCGTATTCTTCGTCGGCCTGGGCAGCAAATAGGCCCGCCTGTGTTTCCGTTCCGCATCACAGTTCTGCTCCTTTCGCTTGGACCAATCGCGCTCGCCCACCACTCCACGGCCCCTTACGACCTGGTGCACGGAACCATCATCGCGGGCGAGGTCACGCGGTTTGAATGGGAGAATCCTCATGTACATATTTACATGGACATCAGCGGCGAGGACGCGGAGATCGAGCACTGGACGGTGGAAATGGAGAGCCCGAGCATCCTGGGCCGGCTCGGCTGGAAGAGAGACTCACTAAAGCGCGGCGACCGGATTTCCGTAACGGGCGGACGCGCCAAGAACGGCAACTTCCAGATTCGCGCCCTTTACGTTGTTCTTCCGGACGGCCGCAAGCTGCCGGCGCTGGCGCCGGTGGAGAACTGACGCAGGGGCAAACTGACGCAAGGGCAAACTGTGAGCACTCAGCTATCGGCTATCAGCTATCAGCTATTGGAGAACCCCGTCGGCCCAGACACGCTCCTGCTTCGTCAGAGGCCCGCCGGTTTGTTCCAGCGCTGCGTCCAACATCTCTTTCCAGCCAGCAGCGTCGTGAAGCGCGACATCAACCGCATGCTGCACGAAGGCGGAAACACTGCTCGCCTTGCCGGCTGAGACAAGCGCGCGAATCTCTTCGAGTTGACCATCCCGAATGGTGACCGTGATCTTGGTAGTCCCCGCCATACCATACGCCGAAGTTCAAAAGAAGCGCTATTCCATCGGAATGCGACTGGAAGTGCTGGTCTGCGCCGCTGGAGTCTTGTAGTCGATCAAATTGCTGACACGGTTGACAGCGATCCTTGCGTTTGTTAACGGGTATATGGAGGTTTGGGCGATGACGTATCGGCGGGGCGGTGCTTTGACTATTCTTGCGTTGCTGGGGGTGCCAGCCTTTGTCTGGGCACATCACTCGGTGCAGGCGGAATTCGATCTGAAGAAGCCGGTGACCGTGACGGGAGTGGTTACCAAGGTGGAGTGGATCAATCCGCATGCCTACCTATATCTCGATGTGAAAGATGACGCCGGAAAAGTGAAGAACTGGGCTTTCGAAATGGCCGGGCCAGGCGCATTGCGCCGGGCCGGAATGAGCCGCGCCGACCGGGGTGGCATTAAGCCGGGCGACACAGTCACCGTCGATGGAATCCTGGCCAAGGACGATACCAACTTTGGGTTGCTCAAGGACGTGAAGCTTTCGGACGGACGCGTGTTCACCATCTGGACCGGTGATCCCAATGCGCAATGAACACTTGGTACCGCGCCGCCTTCTTTGGATGACTGTGGCCGCTCTGGTGTTTTCGTGCCTAGCATCCTTGCGGCTGAATGCGCAGGCTACACCGCGCACGGCGGACGGCCACCCCGATCTGAGCGGGGTCTGGAATGGCGCCAATAACGGACCCTATATCAAGGCCGAGGATCCCAATGCGGCGCTGCTGGCGGCGCGGGACGGTACGCTGATCAACTTCGAGCGGGACAACACCATCATCCGCAGGGCCGATCCCAATAAGCCGCTGTACAAGCCCGAGTTCTGGGACAAGGTGAAGTATCTCGATCAGAACGGTAACTCCGAAGATCCTTCATTTGGATGTGTTCCGGGAGGCGTGCCGCGCATGGGGCCGCCGGCCAAAATCGTGCAGACGCCCACCGAGCTGATCTTCCTTTATGTAAGCGGCGGGGCGCAAGGATGGGGCGATCAATATCGCGTCATTCCGACTGACGGACGTCCGCACACGCCTTTGCAGGATCTGGATGGAACCTGGAAGGGCGAATCGATCGGGCACTGGGACGGAGACACGATGGTGATCGACAGCATCGGTTTCACCGACGCCAGTTGGATCGATATCGGCGGCTACTTTCACAGCGAGAACATGCACGTCATCGAAAGAGTTCGGCGCGAGGGGAGCACGCTCAGCTGGCAGGCGACCGTGGAAGACCCCGACGTGCTGCTGAAGCCATGGACGATGAACCCGCGAACGCTGAAACTCAACCCCGATCCCAAGGCCATGCTACCGGAAACACTACCTTGTATTGAGCGCGACCTTCACCACCTCGTGACAAAAGAGCATCACTAACGCTAGCGCCGGTGGCGCCGGCGGTCTTGCGTCCGGCTCTTTCGCAGGATTGGAACATTATGAAACGCTGCTTTCTCATGCCGGCTGCAGCCGTAACGCTGTTGTCGATTCATCCCCAACCCGCCCGCGCCCAGGACGCGGCCGCTAAGATCAAAGATGCGGAATATGCCTTGGGCATGATCCGCGGACCCAGAAGAATCGATGCCATCGCTACATTAGAATACTGGGGCACGGGACACACTTACGCCTTCGGCCAGGCGTACCAGCCGGGCATGCCATGGCCGCCCTTCAAGGTGGAATACCACGCCAGCCTAAGTTATGTCATACCCGCGATGCGCGTGGACGTGACTCGCTCCAATCCGGACCCGCCGATACAGGGCGGCGGCGGGCTGCCTTTGGCCGCGCCGCAGCGCCAGATACAAGTCGTGAGCGGTCAGTTCGCCTGGAATGAATCCACTCCGGGCGCCGGCCTTACGCCAGGCACGACGGCAACGCCCGCGCCCGGGGCCGCCAATGACCGGCTTCTGCAACTGTGGACCACGCCCTTTGGCGCCCTCAAGGCTGCCGAGCGGGCCGGCGCCAATACCAAGGTCGCGGTGGAAGGCGGAAACACGATCCTCACTTTCCCACTTTCGGGCCCGTTGGCGGGCATCACCATGAAGGCGACCCTCAACGCTAAGAACCAGGTGGAGCGTGTCGAGACCCGCGCGGATAACCCAGTGCTGGGAGACACGACAACGGAGACGACGTACTCGGACTACAAGGATTTGGGTGAGATCACGAGCGACGTCTTTTTCCCCACGCACATCGTCCAAAAACAGGGCGGCTATCCGGTGCTGGACTTGACCATCACCAAGACCGATCCCAATAATCCTTACGTCATCTTCCCGGTGCCCGAGAGTGTCGAGAAGGCGCCACAGTCGCCTGCTCCCGTGAAGGTCGAAGCGCAGAAAGTCGCAAACGGCGTCTGGTACCTGACGGGCGGCACACATCACAGCGTGGCCGTCGAATTCCGGAACTATGTCGCGCTTGTCGAGTGCCCGCTAAACGACGAGCGCGCCCTGGCCGTGATCGACGCGGTCAAAAAGAACATACCGAATAAGCCGATCCGCTACGTGGTCAATACGCATCACCACTTCGATCATCTGGGCGGGCTGCGCGCGTGTGCGGCCGAGGGAGCGACGGTCATCACGCACGCGGATAACAAGCCGTATTACGAAAAAATTTGGGCGATGCCGCATTCGATAGCTCCCGATTCTATGGCGAAGAAAGCCGCCAAGCCAGTGATCGAGGGCGTAACTGACAAACGAGTGATCACGGACGGGACGCGAACTCTGGAGATTTATCATCTGCAGGGGAGCGATCACGCGGCAACTATGTTGATCGGCTATCTTCCGCGGGAGAAGGTGCTCATTGAGGCCGACGTGTATACGCCGGCCGCCGCGGGCGCACCGGCCGGTCCGGTAGTGCGGGAGAATGTGAACTTATACGAGAACATCGAGCGGCTGAAGCTGGAAGTTCAGCAAATCACGCCGCTCCACGGACGCCTGGTGACGATTGCGGATCTGCGGCAGGCGATCGGGAAGTAGGCGGCTTGGTGAGAATTGGCAGGCGGAAGCGCCTGCCCCACCGGCCGTCTCAAACGCTGGTCCACTCCTCTTGATCGAACCCCAACAACATGCTCCGCCCTTTCACCAGAATCGGCCGCTTGATCAGGTTGGGATTCGCCGCCATGAGCTTGAGAGCTTCATCGCGCGACGGCGGCTTCTCACGCATGCCGCGTTCGCGATAGAGTTCGTTCCGAGGATTCAGAAAGGTGAGGTAATCGCGTTTACCGATCAGCTTATCCAGCTCGGCGGCGGAAAGTCCCTTGCTTAGATCTACCTCTTCAAACGCAGCGCCCTGTTCACGCAGGAAACTCCTGGCTTTTCGACAGGTGGTTCAAGTGGGCTTCAGATAGAGGGTCATTAAACACCGCCAGATCAGTCGAATTGGGGGCTTTTCCACGATCACTCAGAGAGGAGATTACTCCCTCGCTATGGAAAAGACCCTTGAGAAACTTTAACAAAGAAAGACGCTACTTGCGGAGTGTCCGGAGCATAGCAGCCTTCCCGCAAAAGCGGCCTCTTCCCGAGCCGTTTCCCCCCAAGGGAGTGAAATGGTGCCCTTCTTGCTCTGATTCTTGGTAGATCATACCTTGCGGTGCTGGTATGCAAAGCAAGAAGTGCGAGGCTCTAATCGCCCAGTACAGAAACCGAGTCAGCCTCTTCAGGAACATTGTGCAGAACCTAACTGGAGCGATTGGGGACGATGGTAGGTCGGAGAAACTGGCACATTTGCGAATTGAGGTCGATCAGGCGGATGATGCTCTGATGGAGCATTGGTGTCAAGACCACCCCGAGCTACCAAAATCACTCCATCGAGGATAATCTCTCCCCCAAGCTCTTGCAGATCAGCGACATGCATTACGGCTTTATAGTATCTCCCAAAGCGGTAGGATAGAGATGGGTTCAGTTATGGGCTGTCAAACCTGCAACGACCTGTTTAGTGACTACCAGGCTGCGGTTAAGCTATACGCATTGGCCATGCGGGATATGGCAGGATTGGTTGGAGAGGACTTTAGGTTGGGACTTAATAAATTGGAACAATTACGGGTGAAGTGCTGGAATGCCAATAATGCCCTGACGGAGCACTGGGATAAGGACCATAACAACCTTAGCCACGTAGCGGCTTCTGCATAGAGCAAGCCCCACAAGCATCTTCTCCAACACCTCATGCACCAGCCTGAACTCCGCTCATCTTCCCTGTCCTTCCTTCTTGGCCCTCTCTGGTCCTTCCTCCCGCAGGAACACAACATTATACGCAAAGGTCACCCTACCAATTCCAGAAACGCCTTAGCGGCATGGCTGAGCGCGCGCCGCGCGGGGTAAACCAGGAAAATATTGCGA
>CAZKVF010000276.1:0-6332 GCA_964556085.1 uncultured Solibacteraceae bacterium | reverse complement strand
TGCCATTCTGATATGCGCAGCGCCACTGGAATTCTCGGACTGATCGCGATGTTAGCCGCACCGCTATCCGCCGCCCGCCTCAAAGATCTGGTAACGATCGAAGGCGTCCGCCAGAACCAGCTCATCGGGTATGGCATCGTTGTTGGCCTGGCAGGGACCGGCGACCGCCAGCAGACCATATTTCCTTACCAGAGCTTGGCCAACATCCTCGAACGCATGGGGGTGTCCGTTTCTCCCACGGCCACTCGCGTGAAAAATACCGCCGCCGTCATGGTCACCGCTACCCTGCCCGCGTTCGCCCAGCCCGGCATGTCCATCGATACCACCGTCAGCTCCATCGGGGATGCAGCCAACCTGCAAGGTGGGATCCTGGTGCTGACCTCGCTCCGCGGCGCCGACTCGCAAGTCTACGCGATCGCCCAAGGCCCGGTGGTCACCGGTGGATTCGCCGCCGGGCGCGCCGGTGCACAACAAAGCGTGAATCACCCCACGGTAGGCCGGATCCCCAGTGGCGCGACGGTCGAGCGGCCGGCCCCCTCGGTTGCTCCCAAGTCGGCCGTGCGGCTCCAGCTTCGGCAATCCGACTTCACCACCTCGGCACGCATCGTGGAAGCTGTGAACCACAAGTATTCGGGCGCCGGACTCGCGCCCGCAAAGGCCGAAAGTGCAGGCCTGATCACCGTGGCAATTCCCCCGGACTACGCCTCCCAAGTGACGGAATTTCTCGCGGAACTCGAGAACCTCTCCGTCGATGCGGATGGCCCGGCGCGCGTCGTCATTAACGAGCGCACCGGTACAATCGTGCTCGGCAAGGAAGTTCACATACGGCCCGTGGCGATTCTGCACGGGAATCTGAACGTCGAGATCCAAACCACGCTGAACGTCTCGCAGCCCGCCCCGCTCGCGGGCGGCACGACCACGACCGCTCCGCAGACTAGCGTGGGGGCCCAGGAGGAGAAGGCTCGCAGTGTGATTTTACAGCGGGGCGCCACCATCGAAGAGCTGGTTCATGCCCTGGCAGTAATCGGTTCGACTCCGCGGGACATCATTGCCATTCTCCAAACCCTGCAGAGTGCCGGCGCGCTCGACGCCGAAGTCGAGGTGATCTGAGTGGAAGCTCCTTCGTTGCCGGCAACGCCAGTATCCGGAATGGGCACTCTGGCTCTCGCAGGGCCGCACCCTGCAAATGCTCGGGATGCGGCGCAGCAATTCGAAGCGCTCCTTCTGGCCGAGATCATGCGGTCGGAGCGGGAAAGCGGCAATGGCTGGCTGGGTACCGGCAGCGATGCCACCGGCGAGAGCGCCATCGATTTTGCCGAACAGCAGTTGGCGTTGCTGTTGTCCCGTAATGGCGGTCTGGGCTTGGCGGGGCTCATTTCCTCAGGACTCGAATCCCGCCAGTAGGGCTCGTCCCGTGCCCGCCTCATCCGTTGAAATAGACCGTAGCCAAACGCTTTCACACCGGTGTGACGTCCCCACAAACGCAGCGAGCCTGGCGCTCGCGGGACTACAGGCTCCAGCTTCCCGCGCCATAAGCGCATGCCGGCTCGGAGGGTACCGGCTGGTTCCACGGATTCTCCTGGGCCCCTGTCGGCGGCGCGGCTTTGCTGATTTCCGCCCATCCCTCAGCTAGCGTCACAAGCAGGCTCAGCACCTCCCCTAACGGTGGATCGCTTTGCTGAAGGTTCGCCTCCAGCAGTCTGCGCTGCATGTAATCATAGAGCGCCGACAGCCGGCCCGGCAGTTCTCCGCCCGCATTGTGATCCAGAGTTGCCGACAACTCAATCAGAATGGCGCACGCTTTGGAGATCGCACGCGATCTCTCCGCAATCTTTCCGTCTGCCAGGTGGTGCCGTGCATCCTGCACCGCTCCGATGGCTCCCCTGTAAAGTAAGTGCACCAGTTCCAGGGGGGTTGCCGAGAGCACTCGGCTTTCCAGGTAGGCGTCATATGAGCTTTGGAACATCTTGTTCTCCTGTAATTCCTTATCGTTCGCGTGCAGCTCTCTTGAACCCACGGACCTATTCTTCGGGTTTTTTCAGATCCTCGCTCAAGCGCAAGACGTAAGCCGGGGGCACCTGGGTCAGGACTTCCTTGGTCTTGCTGTTGATCACTTGAATCACCATGCGCCGGGCCTGCCGGTCCATCTGGAATACGAGTTCGTTATCCCCGAACATTTCGGTCGCATTCAGTGCTTTGACCGCCTGCACGATATCCCGCGTTTCCAGTGGCTGCTCCACAGGAGCCACTGCCGCCGCCGCAACCAGCGGCTCCAGGTTACGATTGATCGCCGTGACATCCATAAGGGCTCCTTCGAATAGGACCACCAAAGAAGCGGATTTCCTATCCTGACCTTCTTATCGCCCGATGAGGCAGATTTTTTCGCGCAATCCCGTGGCTGCCTGGTTTAGTGCCTTTCCGAACCGATCCCGCGGGCACGGGACCAGCGGCAAATGATCTGGCCGGCAATAAGTGATCACCTGCCGGCCAATAAAACGTCGCCTTCCGCCGATGAGAATGGTCAGGAACGCGTCAATGGCCCAAACCACCGCGGTAATCGGGATCAGCCCCGAAGAACTCCATTGGATCCGCATGCTCCTGGCGCTGCTCCGCCACTCCGATCCGACCCTCCCGGAACTCGCCCGTCAGGCCCTGATGTATCTCTCCCATTCAGCCGGGGAAGCCGCAGTCCCCTCCCCCGCCCCGGCACGGCAGCGTAGCAGCCGCCGCGCGCCGGAGTTTTAGCCAACCAGTTGGGCTTCCTCGCCTCGTCCCACCTCTACACACCCTCGCGACTCATATATGCTCGTGTGAGCCGATCTCGAGACCAAGGAGCGAACCCCGTGAACGCGGACGAAGCCAAAACCCCTTCCGAACACGCCCTCAGCCGCCGCGACTTCGTGGCCGTGGGGACCGCGGCGGGCGCCTTGCTCGCCGCGAGCACGCAAGCCCAAGCTGCGGATAACGGCGCACCCACCCTATTCCCCGCGCCGCTCGACATCGCGGAATGGAGCTTCTTTTGGGTGGGTGTAGAGCGCGTCGATCTGGCCCGCGGCGCCGTAGTTAACGGCAAACAAATGTACGTCGAATACCAGGTCCCGGCCCAGATCAGGCACCCTTACCCAATCGTGCTCGTGCATGGCGGTGGCGGCCAGGGTCTCGATTGGATGGGTACTCCTGATGGGCGCCCCGGCTGGTCTACCTACCTCTTGCAGGAAGGATCCGCCGGCGGTCCCTTCACGCCCCAGACACCATGGGGTCTGACCGATATCCCCCTCGCATTCGCCCCCCCGGTTTCGGACGCCAAGGAACTCGAAACCGTCACCGTGAATCCGCCCGAAGGGTCGGGCATCCAGCCCGATAAGCTGCAAGCCGAGCCGACGCGCAAGCTCAAAAATCTCCAGGGCATTCCCATCGCCTACGTGACCGCCGAATCGTCCGGTCGCACGCAAGGCCTAGCCGTGGTCGCCTTCCTTAAGCAGGCGGGGTGCAATGCCGTCGATTTCCAATTGAAGGACCACGGCATTCTAGGCAACGGTCACTTCATGATGCTCGAAAGCAGCCGCCAAGTCTTCGATGTCATCCATGGCTGGATCGACGAAAACCTAAGAGCGTGAGCGGAGCCCCGCCTCGTAGAATCCTCGTTCACGGCCACCGCGGAGCGCGGGCGCGCATGCCCGAGAACACCGTCGCGGGCTTTGAGTACGCGGTCCGGTGCGGGGTGGATGCCATCGAAATGGACTTGGTGCTGACTGGCGATGGCCAGGTTGTTGTCTCCCACGATCCGGTTCTCGTTGCCGGGCCGGAACCGAGGCTCGATGACGTGTTTGGTCTGGCCTCCATGGGATCTTTTGCTTACGACGTGGAAATCAAGTGGCGCGCGCCCACGGACCCTGATGCGCTCGTCGAGTCCGTGCTCGACAAAATCCGGGAATGGCGTCTCGAAGCCCGAGTAAGCATCTTGTCTTTCGACTTTCGCGTTTTGAAAATTACGCGAAAGCTGGCGCCGGAGATCCGCTTGTCAGCACTCACGGAAACGGGCGCAGCCAGCTTCAGCGAGACCGCGAAGGAAGCAGCGAACGCGGAGACGATCGCCCCCCGGTTTCACCTCGTGAGCGCGGCAAAAGTTGAGGCCGCTCACGCCACAGGGCTTGAGCTAGTGCCGTGGACCGTGAACTCGCCGCGCGATTGGGACGCGATGATCTCCGCGAACGTTGACGGAATCATCACGGATGATCCCGCGGCGCTCATCGCGCATCTCCAGGCGCGCGGCTTACGCTAACCCCTACAGGCCCTTATCTCGCCGGCTTCAATTCCGCGTACAACTGCGTCACAAAGCGCTGCGTCGTCTCGGCCGAGTTGGGCACCTTTGCGTCAAAATCGGCGGTCGGCTTGGCGGCCAGCACTTCCTCCTGGCTCTTGCCCTCGGAAATCAGCTTGTTCACGCGGTCGCGCACGGCCAGAATCATGTCGCGGTGCGCCATCACCTCAGCACGGGTTACCGTGGGGCCATGGCCGGGGATGATCTTGGTGTTTGGGCCGGAACGCGCGATGATCTGCCCCAAGCCATTGATCATGCCGTTGAGGCTGCCGCCATTGATCCGATCGATATTAGGGTACTGGACAGAGCGATAGAAATCGCCGGTCATAATTACGTCGTTATTGACGAAGCGCACCATGGTGTCGCCATCGGTATGGGCAGCGGGAATGGGGATCAACTGGACGTTCTCGCCGTCCATATGGAACACTACCTGCTCGTTAAAGGTAATCAGGGGCAGCCCGACCGGAGCGGTGGGCACGCCCGGGGTGCCGTTCGCTGCCGGCGCTGGATGCATCAGCCGGTTCCGCAAAGTTCCCCGGGCAACGATGGTCACTCCCATCTTGCCCAGGTTTTCGTTGCCCCCCGTGTGATCGCCGTGGACGTGCGTGTTGACCACGAACTTGATGGGCGCGTTGTTGGAGAGTTGCTTGATGGCGGCGACAATCCTGTCGGTGAGCGGCGCGAACTGATCGTCCACCATGAACACGCCATCCGGTCCTGTCAACACGCCGATAGTGCCGCCCTGGCCCTCGAGCGTGTAGAAGTTGTTGCTGATTTTATTGGTCTTGATAACCACTTTGCTGAAATCTGGCTGCCCCTGGGCCAGCGCCGTGGCGCTGATGGCCAGGGTCGCGGCGGCTACCAGCAGGCATCGAATTGCTATTCTTCTCATAACCGTTGCTCCTCGCTTCCGGAATGCTTCACGTTGTGTGTCGCCGGCGCCCAGCGGCGCCAGCCGTTTTCGAATGATAACAGGTCCCCAGGGCGGCTGGCTGCGGAGTGGAGTGGGACAGGCCCTTCCGCCTGTCACTACACTTCTTCACGCCCTTTCCGAGCGGATCGAATTCGCTCCAAAGAAACATCAGCCCCCCTTCAGCATCTCCCGCGCGCAGTTGTAGCCTGGCGCGCCCATTACGCCGCCGCCCGGATGCGCCCCCGAACCGCACAGGTACAGCCCCCGGATCGGCGTCCTGTAGCGCGCCCAACCGGCCACCGGCCGCATCACGAACATCTGGTCGAGGCTCATCTCACCGTGGAAGATGTTGCCGCCCGTAATGCCGAAGCGCCGCTCCAGATCCAGCGGCGTCAGCACCTGGCAGTGCTCGATGATCGCCCGGATGTTTGGCACGTACTCCTCGATCAGGCCGATCACGCGCTGCCCGAACGGTTCGCGCAACTCCTCCCATGTGCCCTCGCGCAACGAATACGGGGCGTATTGCAGAAAGATCCCCATGATGTGGCGGCCGGGCGGGGCAAGCGACGAGTCGTACATAGTCGGAATCGTGAGTTCGAGCAGCGGCCGGACCGACGGCCGCCCGTACTTGGCGTCATCCCAGGCTCGCTCCACGTACTCGATATCGGGACAGATGTGCATGGTGGCGCGGTGCTGCGGCCCGGGCGCACCGGGCACGGCCCGGAATTCCGGCAGGCCGGAAAGGGCCAGGTTCATCTTGGCGCTGGTCCCTTCGATACGGAAGTGTTGGATCGCCGCCACGAAATCGGGATCAAGATCGCGCCCATCAACCAGCCGCAAGAACGTCACCTTGGGATCGAGGTTGGAGGCCACTGCGCCGGCCTCGATCTCCTCGCCACCTTCTAGCACCACTCCGCGGGCGCGCCCGTCGCGCGCTAGAACCTTCGCAACCATCGCCTGCGTCCGAATCACCGCGCCTTTGGCCCGCGCCGAGGCTGCGATGGCGTCCGAGACCGCGCCCATGCCGCCACGCACGAATCCCCACAGCCCCCGGTGGCCGGCCACGCCACCCATGCAATGGTGGAGCAGAATGTAAGC
>CAZKVF010000275.1:0-6320 GCA_964556085.1 uncultured Solibacteraceae bacterium | reverse complement strand
CACTTCACCCTTGAAATTCGTATGCGGCGTAATCGACCCCGGCTTGGCGATTACCTGCCCGCGCTCCACTTCGTCCTTTTCCACGCCGCGCAGCAGCAGGCCCACGTTGTCGCCCGCGCGGCCTTCGTCGAGCAGCTTCTTGAACATTTCGACGCCCGTGACTACCGTCTTGCGGGTGTCCCGGAAGCCGACGATTTCCATTTCCTCGCCGACCTTGCAGATACCGCGCTCGATACGGCCCGTCACCACCGTACCCCGGCCCTGGATCGAGAAGATATCTTCAATGGGCATAAGGAAGGGCTTATCTTTGATGCGCGGAGGGAGTGGGATGTAGCTGTCCACGGCCGCCATCAGCTCGTCTACGCCCTTCTCCCACTGAGCTTCGCCGTTCAGCGCGCCCAGTGCGGATACACGTACGATCGGCGTGGCGTCGCCGGGGAACTCATACTTCGTGAGAAGATCGCGGACTTCCAGCTCCACCAACTCGAGCAGTTCCGGATCGTCCACCATGTCTACTTTGTTCAGCGCGACCACAATGTACGGCACACCCACCTGGCGGGCCAGCAGCACGTGCTCCTTGGTCTGCGGCATGGGCCCGTCCGTGGCTGCGACGACGAGGATAGCCCCGTCCATCTGCGCCGCGCCGGTAATCATGTTTTTGATGTAGTCGGCGTGTCCCGGGCAGTCCACGTGTGCGTAATGCCGGTTGGCCGTCTCATACTCGATGTGCGCCACTGCGATCGTGATGCCGCGCGCCTTTTCTTCGGGCGCGTTGTCGATCGAATCGAAGCTGCGGAACTTCACCTTGGGATTGTGCTTGGCCAGCACCTTGGTTATGGCCGCCGTCAGCGTGGTCTTGCCATGATCAATGTGACCGATGGTGCCGATGTTGACGTGCGGCTTGCTGCGGTCGAATTTCTCCTTTGCCATAAGAGCAACACTCTCTCCTTATCTCGTTAATTTGCCTTGAACTTTGCTGACGATCTCCTCTGCGAGACCGCCCGGCACTTCCTCGTACCGGCCAAAATGCATCGTGAAGCTGCCCCGTCCCTGCGTTCGCGAACGCAGTTCAGTGGCATAGCCGAACATTTCCGAAAGCGGCACCGACGATTTGATGATCTGGGTCGTGCCGCGCAGCTCCATGCCTTCAATGCGCCCGCGCCGGGAGTTCAGGTCTCCGATCACGTCGCCCATGTACTCCTCTGGAACCACTACCTCCACAGCCATGATCGGCTCCAGCAGTACCGGCTTGGCCCTCTTGGCGGCCTCCTTGATGGCCAGCGAACCCGCAATCTTGAAGGCTATTTCCGAAGAGTCCACCTCGTGGTAGCTCCCGTCGTAGAGGGTCACCTTCACATCGGACATCGGATAGCCCGCCAGAATGCCCCCTTCCAGGGCTTCCTTGATGCCAACTTCCGTCGGCCCGATGTATTCTTTCGGAACCGTCCCGCCGAATACCTCGTTGACGAACTCGAACCCGCCCCCTACCGGCAGCGGCTCCACGCGAATCTTAACGTGGCCGTACTGACCACGGCCACCGGTCTGCCGCACGTGCCGCCCTTCGGCCTCCGCCTTCTGCCGGATCGTCTCGCGGTATGCTACCTGCGGCTTGCCCACATTCGCGCCTACGCCAAACTCCCGCATCATGCGGTCGACAATAATTTCCAGGTGCAGTTCGCCCATGCCCGACAGAATCGTCTGCCCTGTTTCCGGATCCGTGTTCACACGGAAAGTAGGATCCTCCTGGGCGAGCTTCTGAATCGCCATCCCCAGCTTTTCCTGATCGGCCTTCGTCTTGGGCTCGACTGCAAGCTGGATGACAGGCGTCGGAAACTCGATCGACTCCAGCACGATCGGGTGATCCGCATCACAAATGGTGTCACCCGTAGCCACCGTTCGCAATCCGACCGCGGCGCAGATGTCGCCCGCGCGGATCTCCTGGATCTCCTCACGTTTGTTGGCGTGCATGCGCAGCAAGCGGCCAATCCGCTCCTTGCGGCGCTTGGCCACGTTGTAAACCGAGTCGCCGGTCTTCAGCGTCCCGGAGTAGACCCGGAAGAACGCGAGCTGACCGACATAAGGATCCGTCATGATTTTGAAAACCAGTGCTGCAAAAGGCTCGTCATCCGAGGCGCTCCGCGTCAGCACTTTACCCGGATCATCGATATCCCTGCCCTCCACAGGCGGAATGTCCAGCGGCGAAGGCAGATAGTCCACCACTGCGTCCAGCATGGTCTGCACGCCCTTATTCTTGAACGCCGAACCGCAGATCACCGGGAAAATCTTGAGCGCGATGGTTGCCTTGCGGATGCCGGCCCGGATCTCCTCCTCGGTAACCGGCTGCCCCTCGATGAATTTCTCGAACAGGTGGTCATCGTGCTCGGCCACCGCCTCGATCATCTTTTCCCTGGCTTCCTTTGCCGGCTCGACCAGGTCAGCCGGAATGTCCACCGTGTCGAACTTAGCGCCCAGCGTCTCGTCGTGCCACAACATCGCCTTCATCGTGACGAGATCCACCACGCCTTTGAACTGGTCCTCGCTGCCCACCGGAAGCTCAATCGGCACCGGCTTGCACTTCAAACGGCTCACGATGGTTTCCACGGAGTGCGCGAAATCCGCGCCCACCCGATCCATTTTGTTGATGAAACAGATGCGCGGCACCGAATACTTGTCCGCCTGACGCCATACGGTTTCCGACTGCGGCTGCACACCCGCCACAGCGTCGAATACCGCCACTGCTCCGTCGAGCACGCGCAGGCTGCGTTCGACTTCCGCCGTGAAATCAACGTGGCCGGGCGTATCAATAATATTGATCTGGATATCGCGCCATTCGCAGGTAGTCGCCGCCGACGTGATCGTGATGCCGCGCTCCTGCTCCTGCTCCATCCAGTCCATGATGGCCGTGCCCTCATGCACTTCACCGAGCTTGTGCGTGCGGCCGGTATAGTACAGGATCCGCTCGGTTGTGGTGGTCTTACCGGCATCGATATGAGCGGCGATGCCGATGTTTCTCATCCTTTCCAGCGGAGTCGTTCTTGGCATAAAAAGCTTTCAGCTATCAGCGGTCAGCCATCAGCCGATCCACTGCGATTAGTCCCGTTTCCCTTGGTTTGTCCTCTTGCCTACTCAGCCTCGGCCTCAACCTCCAGCCACGCGGACTGAAAGCTTAAAGCTGATCGCTGACAGCCTGTTTCTCACCACCTGTAATGCGCAAAGGCCCGGTTGGCCTCAGCCATGCGATGCACGTCATCGCGCTTCTTGATCGCGCCGCCGCGCAAGTTGGCAGCGTCATTCAACTCGTTCGCCAGCTTTTCGGACATGCCCTTTTCCGGCCGACCGCGCGCGTTTGTGATAATCCAGCGGATGGCCAGCGAGGTCCGGCGGTTCTGCGGCACTTCGATCGGCACCTGGTAGTTGGCCCCACCCACGCGCCGGGTCTTTACCTCCAGCAGCGGCTTGGCGTTCTCCACAGCCTTTTTAAAGGCCTTCAATGGATCGTCGTCCGTGCGCTGCCTCAGCTTGTCCATGGCGTCGTAGAAAATGCCCTGCGCCACAGTCTTCTTGCCCTGCCACATCATCGAGTTGACAAATTTCTCGACTAGCGTGGAATTGTAAACGGGGTCGGCGACAATCTCCCGGACAACGGCTCTTCTTCTGCGCGGCATAAATCCCTACGATTTGGGCCTCTTGGCCCCGTACTTCGACCTGCCCTGTTTCCGATTGCCCACGCCCGCTGTATCCAGCGCCCCGCGGATCACGTGATAGCGCACTCCCGGCAAATCCTTGACGCGCCCTCCGCGAATCAATACGATCGAGTGCTCCTGCAGGTTGTGGCCTACCCCCGGAATGTAAGTAGTGACTTCGATTCCGTGGCTGAGGCGTACGCGCGCCACTTTTCGGAGCGCCGAATTCGGCTTCTTGGGCGTCTGCGTGTACACACGCGTGCACACGCCGCGCTTCTGCGGACAGCTATCGAGCGCCGGGCTCGATGTTTTCCACCGTGGCGGCTTTCGCCCTCTACGCACAAGTTGATTGAACGTCGGCACAGATTCCCTCTTCGCGAACGAAACTCAGTGAGTTGGCCCAACCCCATCAGGGCTTGGTGGCTCCGGACAGGCCCATGTCCGCGCCGGCGCGATTACCGGCGGAACCTCGGGGCCTCACCCCCGGCCGGACTCGCCTAACAGGCGAGTGGTAGCACAGGAGCAGGAAACTTCTCGCGAAACTTTTCAATCATACCCGAAATGCCGCCCCCGCGCAAGTGGTGTGTTACGACGACGTGTGAGGCAGGCGTCCCGGCCTGAGCGACCGAAGGCCGGTTGTGGTGTCCTTTGTGACCGGATACTCATCTCCGGGCGCCTTGCCACCTGCGTCTGTCCGCTAAAGAACCACCGCGCCCATGCTCCTTCTTGACCATTCCCTCGAGCCTTATGAAACTCAGATTAGGAGGAGAGGCGCCATGATGAAGCTCGATTCGCTGAATAAACTTTACTTGCATGAATTAAAAGACATATATAACGGGGAGCAGCAGATATTAAAGGCACTGCCCAAGATGGCTCAAACCGCGAGTTCCCCCGAGTTGCGCGCGGCTTTCGAAGAGCACCTGGAGCAGACCCGGGGGCATGTGGACCGGCTGGAACAAATCTTTCAGAAACTCGATGAGCCCGCCAAGGGTCAAAAATGCAAAGGCCTCGAGGGAATTATTGACGAAGGCCAAGAAGCAATCAAAGACGAGGACGTGCCCCCGGCCGTTTGCGACGCCGCTCTGATCGCGGCCGCGCAGCGCGTCGAGCACTATGAGATGGCGGTCTATGGGACCATCCGCAATTACGCTCGCCGGTTGGGGTTCGAAGACCAGGCGCGGCTGCTTCAGCAAACCCTTCAGGAAGAAAAGGAAACTGACCAGAAGTTGACTACGATCGCGGACTCGTATATCAACGAAGAAGCGAAGTCCGCCAGGTAGCGAACCGCATAGGGAGGAAAAAATGTGTGATTATTCGCTTATGGCCGTGCCCAACCGGTTGGCACGAGAAGGGGAGGAACTGGTTACCCACCGGTTCCCGACGGGGTCGCTGGGTCTAGCTTCACCAGCGGACCTGAAACGCATCACCGACCCGCCGGCCCCGGCGCGCAAATCCGTTTGGCGCCAGGTCGTAGAATTCTTTAATCCACCCAAACCCGAGCCCGTCCCGGCTGTTTGCATTCCACCGGGGGCCCGCTTGGAGTTGCGGGATGTCCCGGCTCGCCTGCAGCAGGAACTGGCTGTTGGCCCCGTCGAGCGCGTCACGTTCAAGCAGATTTCTGCCGCCGCACACACCTATCGCGATGCCGTACGTTTTCGCAACGGGCGCGATGTGCGGCTCCAGGAATTGCGTGAGGGTCTTCGCGTCCTCGTGCTCGACCTCTCATCGGCCGAAGAACTCGATCTTGAGCGGCTGCGCGAGGAAAGGGCGGAGTTCGCTTACCGGGCCCGCTGAAACAAAACCGCTTCCGGTGTCTCGCTGCCTGGCTGCCGCCCAGGGGTGATAAGTGTGCCCCTGAGCGGCAGTTGCATCAGCGCGAAGCGCACGGTTAGCTGATCGCTGAAAGCCCTCAACCTTCCGGTATACTGAACAGTTGACCGACTACTGCGATTTGATAAATGAGTCCGCGGAATCCCTGCTGGCGTGGGTGATCGCGACTTACGGTCAGGATTTCGCCATCGCCTGCAGCTTCCAGAAGGAAGACCTGGTGGTTCTCGACATCGCAGCCCGCGTGGCGGGTCAGGTTCGCGTTTTTAGCCTCGATACCGGGCGTTTGCACGAAGAGACCTATCACATGATGGAGGAAGTGCGGCGTCGCTACGGTCTGGCCGTTGAAACCGTTTTCCCTGACCGCGAAGAAGTGGAGAGGATGGTCGCGGCTCAAGGGCCTAACCTCTTTTATATAAGCCAGGAAGCGCGCCACCTCTGTTGCGACACGCGCAAAACGCGTCCGCTGGCGCGAAAACTAGCTGGGTTGCGCGCCTGGGCCACCGGCCTGCGGCGGCAACAGTCTCCGACCCGCTCTCAAATCCCCAAGGTCGAAGAAGTCAACGGCCTGGTTAAGCTCAGCCCCCTCGCTGACTGGACCGCCGACCAGGTCGAAGACTACACCCGCGAGCATGCTTTGCCGGTTCATCCGCTTTACGCCCGCGGCTTTGCTTCCATCGGATGCGCCCCCTGCACTCGGGCCATCCAGCCTGGTGAGGACGAGCGCGCCGGGCGGTGGTGGTGGGAGCAGAGCAATAAGGAATGCGGCATTCATTTCGCCTCCGATGGCACGGTGCGCCGCGATCCTGC
>CAZKVF010000274.1:0-12569 GCA_964556085.1 uncultured Solibacteraceae bacterium | reverse complement strand
CGCGGGCGCGACTCGAAAACGGTAGAGCCGATGCCGCGTTTCGCCAGGTAATAAGCGGCCGAAAGACCGGTAATGCCGCCGCCGATAATGAGGACCTTAGTCACAACCAGACTCTTGGCAGGCTGAAAGCCTGCCCCACCTTAGCCCAGACACCTCTTCGCCACCTCGGCCAGTGCCCGGGTAAAAGCGGGCGAACCATTCAAAGACTCGGGCCGCGTGAGGGAGATGCCGCGCCCGGCCGCGTATCCCTTGAACAGAATATCGATATCGTACAGCACTTCGACGTGATCGCAGACAAACCCGATGGGGTCGACCACCAGTTCGCGAACACCCTCGGAAGCATACTGATCCAGGCAGGCTTCCACGGTTGGGCCCAGCCACTGCTCGTCTGTCATTCCCTGACTCTGATAAGCAAACCCCCAATCACGAACGCCCGAGCGTTCCGCCACAGCCGCGGCAGTCGTGCGCGCCTCGCGGTCGTAGGGGTCGCCGTTGGCCAGCGCTTTCGCAGGCAAGCTGTGGGCAGTAAACAACACGCGCTTCCCCTGGGCAACGGGCGCGAGTCTCTCCGCGAACGCGTCGATCAACAGCGGCTCGTCGTAGAAGCTTTTGGCCCAAACGATCTCCGTATCCATGCCGGCCCACTGCCGGGCTTCTTCGGTTCGCTTGATGTACAGGCCGACGCTGACCTCCGAGAATTGCGGCGTGAGACAAATGGCCGCCAACCGCTCGATGCCGGCTTCGCGAATCTTTTCCATGGTTTCCGCGATGAAAGGATGCCAGTTGCGCATGCCGAAGAAGATGGGGAGCTCTAGAAGCTTTGCGAGCGCGCTGGCCTGCTGCTTTGTCCAGGCGAGCAAGGGTGAAGTGCCGCCAATCGCGGCGTAGCGGTTCCGGACTTCCTCCAGCACATGTGCCGATCCCGGCCGGCCGCCCCGGACGTAACTCAGGTAGGCTTCAACGTCTTCCACCCGCTCCGGCGCCCCGTGAGCAAGGAGAAGCACACCCTGCGTCATGGCAAGTTGCGCACAGCGGACCGCGCCCACAGCCATCTCTGCAACCGGTTTTCTGTTTGATGGCGCCGCGGGTCGCGGTCTGTGCGCTTCATGGCCGGAATTCCCGAACCATCTCCACCACGGCCTTGACGTTTTCTACCGGCGTTTCAGGCAGAATACCGTGACCAAGGTTGAAAATGTGGCCCGGCCTGGTGCCTGTGCGCTTCAGCAGTTCGTGGACCTTTGCACGCAGCTCATGCAGCGGCGCGAAGAGGGCCACGGGATCGAGATTACCCTGGATAGCCGACCGGTAACTGATATCCATCCATGCCTGGTCGATGTTAATGCGCCAGTCTACGCCCATAACATCGCCGCCCGCTGCGTGCAATTCGCGGAAAAAGCCGGACGCACCGGTGCCGAAATGAATCACGGGCACACCGGTCGAGCGAATACGCTCGATGAGCGCGCGAGAGTAAGGCGCGGCGAAGCGGACGTAATCGTCCGAGCCCAGCGCTCCCACCCAGCTATCGAACACCTGAATGGCCCGGGCACCCGCGGAGACCTGGAGATGGGCGAACGGTGCGATGACATCCACGATTTTCCCCATCAAGCGACGCCACAGGGTTTCGTCGTTGTACATCATTTTCTTGGTGCGGATGAAATTGCGCGAGGCGCCACCTTCGATCATGTAGCTGGCCATGGTGAAGGGCGCACCGACAAACCCGATGACAGGGGCTTTGCCGGCCAAGGCGCGCACGACATTCTGAATGGTCTGGCCGACATAGCCAAGGTCGTCGGTGTTGGTGGTCGAGAGCGAGTCTACATCGTCCGAGCTGCGGACCGGGTTGTCAATGATGGGCCCTTCGCCGGCTGCAAAACGCAGGCGCAGGCCCATAGGCTCAACCGGCAGCAGCAGGTCGGCAAAGACGATGGCGGCATCGACGTCAAGCAGCTCAACCGGCTGCAGCGTGACCGTGGCCGCCAAATCCGCTCGTTTGCAGATCTCCAGGATGCCGTGGCGGGCCCGAATCTGGCGGTATTCCTTTAGATAGCGGCCCGCCTGCCGCATAAACCACACCGGCCGGACATCGGTCGGCCGCCGCCGGCACGCGTCCAAAAAGCGGCTTGTCATGGGAGCCACGCGCATGGGTAATCAGAACAAAACTAACACAAAGTGTTTGACTTAGGGCTGATTTTCGGTCCGCCCACGCGATTTTTTCGCGCGTTTTATGAGGAATTCGATCCGGCTGGCGGCATCCGGGTAGCGATCCAGCTCGAAATGCAGCTCAGGAACATGCCGGAGGCTTAGCCGGACCCCCAGTTGGTGGCGCAGATAATGGCTGGCGTGTTCCAGGACAGCGAGGGAGGCCCTTTGCTGCCGCTCATCGCCACGCGAGGACACGCGGATATGGGCGTGCCGCCCATCGTGGCTGACTTGAACCTCGCTGACGGTGACATCCAGGAGGCGGGGGTCGTCCAGCTCGAAGGAGATGATCTCGGCCAGTTCCTCGCGAACCGCCTCCGATACGCGCAATGTTCGGCGCTCGTCCATAAAAAGATCTTGGCAGCCGGCATCAGCTATCAGCTTTAGGCAAAACGCTTTAGCTGAGGGCTGATGGCTGACTGCTGATAGGTGTCACAGCCATTCCACGGTGGCATCCGCCAGTTCGGGGCCGAGCACGGCGGCGGCCTCATCCTCCACCGACCGCAATACCTTTTCGGCGAACTGGTGGCTGGAGGAAACGGTCACCGCCGCGACGGTCGCCCGCTGCCACAGATCCTGGCCGTCGATCTCCGCCACCGACACGTTGAATTTGTGGCGGAGGCGGTTTTTCAGGCTCTGCACCACATTACGCTTGTCCTTAAGCGAATGCGAATTCTCCAAACGCAATTCCAGCGTCAGTACGCCGATGACAGCCATAAAGCTATCAGCCGTCAGCTCTCAGCTGACTGAAAGCTGATCGCTGAACGCTGCAACTCTCCTCACGCGAAAACTTCGCTGGCGACGCGCTCGGTGACAAACGCCTCGATGATATCGCCCTGCTTGACGTCGCTGTAATTTTGCAGGGTCACGCCGCACTCCATACCCGTTTTCACTTCACTCACATCGTCCTTAAAGCGCCGCAGGGACGATACCTTACCCGTATAAACGACCACGTTATCCCGCAGCAGGCGAACCTCGGAATCGCGGGTAAGCGAGCCATCCTGCACTATACATCCGGCCACACTGCCGACCTTGGAAATGCGGAAGGTCTCGCGCACCTCCGCGCGGCCCCTGTAGACTTCGCGGAAGACCGGCTCGAGCAGGCCCTGCATGGCGCGCTTAATTTCATCGGTGATGTTATAGATGATCGTGTGGAGGCGGATGTCAACCTTCTCTTGCTCCGCCAGCGCCGCGGCGTTGCGCTCCGGCCGAACGTTAAACCCGATGACAATGGCGTTGGACGTGGAAGCCAGCAGCACGTCGGATTCGTTGATAGCGCCCACAGCGGCCCGCAGCACGCGGATTTTGATTTTCTCGTTGGAGAGCTTCTGGAGAGTCTCGGAGAGGACTTCGGCCGAGCCGCCGACGTCTGCCTTGATGATGATGGGCAGTTCCTTGACTTCCCCGGCTTCCATCTGCTGATGCAATTGCTCGAGGGTGAGCCGGCTGGACTTGGCCAGCGCCGCCTCGCGCGCCTTCTGGTCACGGAAGTTAACAATCTGCTTGGCCTTGGCTGTATCGGTTACGACCTGGAAATCATCTCCGACTTCCGGCAGCGAATCCAGTCCTTGCACCTCGACGGGGGTTGAGGGCTCGGCTTTGCGGACCGGCAGGCCGCGATCGCCCAGCATAGCGCGCACCTTACCGAACACCGCGCCACAGATAAAAGAGTCGCCCACAGACAACGTCCCGTTCCGGACCAGCACGGTGGCGACCGGCCCGCGGCCGCGGTCCAACTGCGCTTCGATAACGGTGCCCATGGCCGGGCGGTTCGGGTTGGCTTTCAAATCCTGCAAATCGGCGACGAGCAGGATCATTTCCAGCAGCAGTTCAAGATTCTGGTGAGTCTTGGCCGAAACCGGCACCATCACGGTTTCGCCGCCCCAATCTTCAGCCAGCAGGCCGCGATCGGCCAGTTGCTGCTTGATACGCTCGGGCTGGGCGTCGCCCTTGTCGATTTTGTTGATGGCAACGATGATGGGAACTCGGGCCGCGCGCGCGTGATCGATGGCTTCGATGGTTTGCGGCATGACGCCATCGTCGGCCGCGACCACCAGCACCACCACGTCAGTCACTTTGGCGCCGCGTGCGCGCATCCGGGTGAAGGCCTCATGGCCAGGCGTGTCGATGAAGACGATTTTGCGGTTATGGATCTCCACCTGGTACGCGCCGATGTGCTGGGTGATGCCTCCCGCTTCGCGCGCTGCTACGTTGGCTTCGCGGATACCATCCAGTAGCGATGTCTTTCCATGATCGACGTGGCCCATGACCGTGACCACCGGCGGACGCTTTTGCTGGTCCTTGGCGTCCTCCGCCAGTTCCACGGCTTGCATGGCTTCTACTTCATAGGTCACAGTGGCAGTGGAAGCACCGAAATCGCGAGCCACTTCCGTGGCCAGTTTGGAATCGAGCGTCTGGTTTATGGTGGCGAAAATCCCGCGGTCCAGGAGCTTCTTGATAACGAGGTTGGCCTTGACGTCCAGTTTTTCGGAGAGCTCCTTGACGGTGATGCCCTCGGAAATAGTGATTTCGCGGTTGATGGGCGGCGGCCCCATTTCCACTTGGCGGCGGCGGTCGGGGCGCAGGATTTTCTCTTCTTCGATGCGTTCCCGAACCGGCCGGGCAGGACGCTTTTCTCCGGCGCGGCCACGCGGCTGCTCGACAATGGGCGGCGCCATACCGGGCTCCAAGCGACCCCGCGACGTGGGATGCTGTGGCCTCGGACCTGCAGGGCGGGCGCCTGGCAGCGCCGGACGCACGCCGGTCTTGGCCACCAGAGGCTGGCCAGGCCGAATCGGCCCGCGGTAGATCGGTTGCCCGGGTACGGGTGCACCCTGTGGCTTGGGTATTCCTGGCCGTGCGGGAGCGGGCGCAGCCGGCATTGCCGGACGAGGCGCCCCGAGCTTAGCAGCCAAATCAGGGCGCGGGGGAACTACAGGCCTCACCTGAGGCTGGCCGGCGAGCGGACGACCCGCGGGAGCCGGCGCGCCGGAATGAGCAGCGACGGTTGGGGAAGCAGGCCGGGCAGGTTCCGCTGGCCGCGCCGGACGCGGTACCACCGCCGGCCTTGGTCCCACTGCTCCGGGCGTCCCCACAACGCCTTCTGTGTGAGTTCCCGGAAGCGGCTGGCGTGGTCCCGACAAAACCTGGCCTGGACGGGGCGGAGGGAAAGGAGCTTGAGGCACGGGCCTGCCGGGAGCTCCCGCGGGCTTCCCCGGGGTGAAAACAACCGCCGGCGGCGCTTGGGGAGTTGCCGGCCGCGGTCCGGGAGCTACAGCGGCAGGCGGCGGCGGCGGAGGGGCTCCGCTCAGTGGAGGGTGCACCGGGCGGCCGGCTAATGGCGGCCGGATGGGCGCCGCAGGCCGATGCTCTTCGACCGCGGGCCGGGATGGCTCCGTTTCTTTGACAGGCGCGGGCGGCGACGCCACCGCGACGCTCTCTACCGGCACAGGCCCGGGCAGTGGTTGGGCCACTTCCGCCACGGGGTTCACTCTTGGTGCGCTCGCCGTGGGCGCTTCCTCGTGATGTTCGACACTCGGTTCGGCCTCGGGTTCCAGATCCGGTACTTCGTGACCGTAGTGCCGGCGCAGCTTGACCGCGACATCTTCGTCAATCGAGCTGGAGTGGGTCTTTTTCTCAGCAACTCCCAATTCCGGGAGCAGCTCCAAAATTTCGTGAGCCTTCACTTCCAGCTCGCGAGCCAGCTCGTTAATGCGAATCTTTCTCATAAAAACAGCAGTTTCAGTCATACGAGGATCGCCCAATCAACACTAATCGCTTCGACCCTCTTTCGGGGTATCCTCTGGCCCCGAGCCTTCGAGATGATCGTGAGTAGGGGAACCCGCGTCTTCTATCCTATCAAACTGTCCAAACTCTTTCGTTTCCATTTGTTCACCCGAATCGGAGGAGTCTTCCGGGCTTTCCGGTTCCTCAATTTGGACGGCCGGGACGGATTCGGGCTCTTCGATACCTGGCTCCGGTTCCGCCGCGTCCTCCGGGACGACCTCTACTTCCAAAGTGTCATCCAGGGCGGCCTCGGAGTCGACCGCGGCGGGCTCGGCCGGCGATGCCGCCTCAGCGCCGGTGTCCTCGAATTGCGCGTAATAGGCATTAACCGTCTGCTGGATCCGCCCTACCAGGGCGTTGCCGATGCCTTCGATTCGTTCGAGTTCTTCGGGGGTCATGCCCCCCAGCTTTTCAATGGTGCCGACGCCGGCCTCCACCAAACGCTCGACAACAGGTTCCTCGAGACCGTAATCTAGCAGGACGGAAACCGGCGCTCCCGGAGCCACCAGCGCGGCCATCGCCGACTCGACCTCCTGGCGCTTCTCTTCTTCGCTCTTGATATCGATCTTCCAGCCCAAGAGCTTGGCGGCAAGCCGGACGTTCTGCCCTTTTTTGCCGATGGCCAGCGAGAGCTGCGAATCGTCAACAATTACTTCCATGTGTTTTTCGATGGGATCAAGGATGGTGATCCGGCTCACCTTAGCGGGGCTCAGTGCATGTGTCGCGAAAACCACGGGGTCATCGGAATATTCGATGATGTCGATTTTCTCGCCGCGCAGTTCGCGGATGATCGATTGCACGCGCATGCCCTTCATCCCGACGCAGGCGCCTACGCTATCCACATCGCGATCGCGACTCTGCACCGCGATCTTCGTGCGCTCGCCGGCTTCGCGCGCGCAACCCATGATGGCCACGGTGCCATCGTAGATTTCCGGCACTTCCTGTTCGAACAGGCGCATCACCAGCTCCGGAGCGGCACGCGAGACCAGAACACCGGGACCTTTGCTCGATTTGTCCACCAGGCGGATGATGCAGCGCACGCGATCCCCGGCGGAGTAGCTTTCCAGGCGGGATTGTTCTTTCTTGGGGAGCTTGGCTTCGGTCTTGCCGAGATCCAGAACGTAATCCGGGCCCTCGACACGCTTAATGGTGCAATTTACCAGTTCACCCGAACGTCCGGAATACTCCTGAAAAACCGTCTCCCTCTCGGCTTCCCGCACTTTCTGGAAGATCACCTGCTTGGCCGTCTGGGCGGAGATGCGCCCCAGGGCGTCCGTGTTTTTGGGAATGCGCACTTCGGAACCGATTTCCGCGGAAGGGTCGATGCGGCGCGCCTCGGGCAGCGTCATCTCGTGCACGGGATCAGTGACGGATTCGGCGGCTTTCTTTACCGCATAAAGCGCGATGGCCCCGGTCTTGGGATCCATATCGGCGACATAATCTTCATTACTGCGGTAGTGTTTACGCGCGGCGATCAACATGGCGTCCTTGACCGCGTCCAGCACGATTTGCGGATCGATGCCTTTTTCCTTACTCAGTATTTCGATGGATTGAAAAATTGTCTCCAAAGTGCCTTCTTCCTGCCTGATTTTTCGGCTGGTTGCGTCTCCCCGGCGGGTTTACCACTCAAACTTGAGGTTGGCCTTCTGTATCAGTTCGTACGGGATCGGTACGGTTTTTCCGGGCGCGGCCTCGAGCGTGACGAGGCCCTCCCGGAACCCGGCGAGGGTGCCTTCCCAATGGCGGCGTTCTTCGATGGGCTCGCGCAGCGTAATTTTGATTTTCTTGCCTTGGAACCGCTCGTAATCTTTCGGTTTCAAAAGCTTTCGTTCTACGCCAGGCGAACTGACCTCGAGTGTATAGTGACCGCCCGGAACCACATCTTCTACATCCAGAATGGTGCCTACCTGCTGGGAGACGAGTTCGCAATCGGCGTGGCTGACGCCGTCCGGCTTGTCGATAGAAATGCGCACGAAACGCTGGTTCCCACCACCTTTAACCTCGACTTCGACGAGTTCCATGCCTTCCGACTCGACCACCCGCTGCGCGATCACTTCAATTTTGGACGCTACGGTTCCTGCCATTGTTGCAACTACAGGCCAACAAAAAAGTGGGCTTTCGCCCACTTCTATGGTCCGACCTCACCACCATTGTAGCGTGTTTGAGTGGGAATGGCGAGGCCGTGGTTCCTGTCATTGTGTTAGGGGAGTATCGGCTAGGAATTGCCCAGTCGCGCGGGCAGCATTCGATGCCTCTTGTGAGCCGCGACCGCCATTTCGATGTCGTGTCCGGAGTCAAGAGGCTCGAATGGTAATGCTTCCTCGATACGCGATTTCAAGCCGCAATTGACTTCTGCAAGCTCCCGTCTGGAGGAGTGCAGGTATTAGCGCAGCTCTAGGAACTCGTATCAAGAGCCTTTCTTCCGATCCCGTACAATAGAGCTTCTATGTCATTTCAGGAAGTTGTCGAGGCGGAGGGCCACCTGATCGACTCCCATGTCATGGAGAACATCTTTGACAAGGTTGTGGCGCATGGCGCCCGCTTCGAGGTGGAGCAGTTCCGCATCGGCCGCACCAACAGCGAACCTTCATATCTGCGCCTGAAGGTGGAGGCGCCGGAAGAGGCGGTGCTCGAGCACCTTTTGGAGGAGTTGTTAGGTCTGGGATGCGCTCCTACCGAGGGCGGCGACGCGATACTGCGCGAAGTAGAACGCGACCGCTGTGCTCCTGAGGATTTTTACTCCACCACCAACCACCGCACGTACGTGCGTCACGGCCAACGATGGGTTGAAGTCGAAAATCAGCGCATGGATGCCATGATTGTGGTGCACGAGGGCCGCGCCGTGTGCCGCCGCCTGCGCGACCTGCGGCGGGGGGACCGGATCGTGGTGGGCCTGCGAGGCATCCGCGTGATCCCCGAATCCAAGGAGCGCGACCGGCTGGCGTTCGCCTTCATGGCCAATGGCATTTCTTCGGAGCGGCAAGTGGAGACCGCTGTGCGCCAGACCGCGGCCCTGGTGCGCCATGCAGTAGAGCAACGGCAAAAGGTGGTAGTGGTGGCAGGCCCGGTGGTGGTGCACACGGGTGGTGCAACGCCGCTGGCAGCTCTGATCCGCAACGGCTGGGTACACGCGCTGCTGGCAGGTAACGCTCTGGGCGTGCATGATGTGGAAGCCGCACTCTTCGGTACCTCCCTCGGTGTGCGCCTGTCGGACGGCCGCCAGGAAGAGCACGGCCACCGCAACCACATGCGCGCCATCAATGCCATTTACCATGCCGGCTCCCTCCGGGCGGCGGTGGCATCCGGATTTCTGCGCTCCGGCATCCTGTACCAGTGCATCGGCGCCGAGGTGCCTTTCGTGCTGGCAGGCAGCCTGCGCGATGATGGTCCGCTGCCGGACACCATCACCGATATGAACTGCGCCCAGGACGCTTATGCCGCCGAACTGAAGGGCGCGGGCCTCGTGCTGTGCCTCGGGTCGATGCTGCACTCCATTGCCACGGGCAACATGTTGCCGAGCTGGGTGAAAATCGTGTGCGTGGATATCAACCCGGCCGTGGCTACGAAAGTCAGTGACCGGGGCACGGGCCAGGCGGTGGGTGTGGTGACGGACGTGGGACTGTTCCTGGATTTACTCGCGAAATCTCTGGTTGGAAGTGGGGCAGGCGCCCCGGTTTTTGGATCCGCCCCGGATTCAGCCTGCCAACCAGAGGATGTTCGATGAAGCGCGCCTATACTGATGAACATGCGGCTGCCGGCACACGCACACCGCTCCCGGAAATCGAGACGTGGCCCAACCAGTACCGCGATTATGAGATCGAAATCGTAATGCCGGAGTTCACTTCGGTTTGTCCCAAGACCGGGCTACCGGATTTCGGCCGTCTCACGCTGCGTTACGTGCCAGACCGCAGTTGCCTTGAGTTGAAGTCTTATAAGATGTACCTGCTTGCCTACCGTGACTTGGGCATCTTTCAGGAGAACCTGGTGAACCGGGTATTGGAGGACGTGGTACGGGCAGCCAATCCGGTCACGGCTACCGTGACCGGCGACTTCAGCCCGCGCGGCGGCCTGTCGACCGTGGTAACGGCCACCTGGAACCGGACCCAAGGGAAGGCGCGTCGTGGAAAGCGCTGAGCTGATCGCCGTCTTGCAGGCGGTGCGCGATCGAGTTCGTGCGAGGCACCCGCAAACCTCGGCGCCGGGCAACGTGCCACTGGCCGATCTCATGCCGCTGGTGCAGGCCCGCGACGCGGCCTTGGGCAAGGTAGCCTCCATCGGGCTAGTGAATCCCCGCCGGGGCGGACCCGTCAACGCCCTGGTTCAGGCCTGGAAGCGACTGATAGCTCGCCTTCTCGACTGGCACATCCGCGAACAAGTGGTTTTTAACCGGCGCGTCATCGACTGCTTCGACGCAGCCATCGAAGCGCTCAACGAAAACAATCGCTCTATCACCGAACTGGCCGCGCTCAGGCAGCAATCGGAGGAACTGCGCCTGGAAGCCGTGGAGTTGAAGGACATTCGCCGGCATTGGGCCGAGTGGCGCGCCGGCTGGGAGATCAAGCTGCGGGAGACCGAGGCGCACTACCTGCGCAATGTGGGCGAGTTGCACGCGGCCTTTCAGCACCGGGTGACCCTTATGGACGAAAATTTCCGCGAGACTGCCCGCAGCCAGCATGCCGATTTCGCGGCAGTGCTCAGAGAGGGGATGGAGCACACGCGCCGGGAGTTCGAACGGCTGATTCATACCGAGCTGCGTTTGATCCGCCAGCGGGCTGAGTTTGCACAAGTGATCCCAGATGATAGCGGGCCGGTGTTGGTTCCCGAGCCGGCGTTGTCAGTCAGCGGTTTCGATTACGCCGCGTTCGCTGAGCGCTTCCGCGGCTCGGAAGAGTACGTCAAGGCCGGCCAACAGGTCTACGTTCCCTATTTCGCGGGGCGCACGCGGGTGCTCGACCTGGGCTGCGGTCGCGGCGAGTTTCTGGAGTTGCTTCGCGACGCGGGTGTGGAAGCTCGTGGGATCGATCTTAGCGCCGAATCGGTGACTCGTTGCCGCACCAAAGGTCTTGATGCGGAAGTGGCCGACCTGTTCACCTACCTCGCCGCGCAACCCCAAGGCTCCCTGAGCGGCATCTTTTGCGCCCAAGTCGTGGAACACCTGCCTCCCGAGCGCCTGCCTGAGCTAATCCGGCTGGCAGCCCGGTCCCTCGAATCCGGCGGCATTATTGCAATCGAGACGCCCAACCCCGAGTGCCTGGCGATCTTCGCCACGCATTTTTATCTCGATCCCACCCACACCCGTCCCGTGCCGTACGCCTTGCTGATGTTTTACCTGGAGGAATTCGGCGTGGGCAACATCGAGGTGAAGCGGCTCTCGCCGGCGGTGGATTCCATGCCGTCGCTCAGCACGCTCCCCAACGAGTTTCGCACGGCATTTTTCGATGGGCTGGATTATGCGGTGGTCGGGAGAAAACTATAAGTTGACAGGCGGAAGCGCCTGTCGCACATTCGAACGCCTTCAGTGCGTCATCGCGTAGGTGATGTAGTTCACGCCGATTCGCAGCCCGAGGGCGGAGAAGCGTTGCGGGTATTGCGGGTTGTCGGCGTGCTCCCAGGAATCGCCTAAGTCCATGTTGAACGTCATGGCAGCCATGAGGCGGCCCTTGTCATCATAGATGCCACGCCAGTGAGGCACCGTGCCGTCCTTCTCGTAGATCCGGCCCGAGTAGAGATATTGCGCGCCGGGTACCTGGTAGCGATCGTCCAGGTCGTAGACCGTGTGAAAGATGGGATCGGGATTGGGGATTTCCACGATGGGCCGATCGGGAAAAACGCGGCTCATGCTGGCCACAAAGACCGCCCACTCCTGCGTGCCGTGGAAGTCATCGCACATGAAGAAGCCGCCGCGCAGTAGAAACTCGCGAAGCGCCTTCACCTGGGAATCGGTCAGGTCCCAATGACCGACCTCCACGCCATAAAGCCAGGGCCAATCCCACTGTTCGTTTTCGTCCAGATCCACTGGCTGTTCCACGGACCGGGCATGAATCCGGGTCAGCCGGCGGATGGCTGCGGAGAGATGCCGGTCCGAACGCGGGTAATCGATGGTCCAGTTCGATGAACCGTCTTTCCAATTGCGCCCATAGCGATAGCCGAACCCGGGAACCGGAGGATACATCAGGCGGGCGAACGCCCATTCCGTTTTTTCATTAAAGTCCGGCGGGACCGGAAAATTTTCGTACTCCACTCCTGGATACTGACGCCAGGGGCGCTGGAATCCCCAAACGCCCCCGACCAGGGCGATGCCGCCGATAAAAACGAGGACGGTCTTAGGAAACCGCATGAAGTGGTCTCGAAAAGAAAAGGATAGCGCAGGAGGATGGCCTAACGCCGGGCGCCGCGTGTTTGGAAGTACTGGTAGGGTGGCCAGGCGAAAGCGCCTGGCCCACCTTAGCGTTGACAGGCCAGGAGGCGCGTGCTACTACTTGGCGTCGCGCCAGTTGTCCCCGACGCCCACGTCAACAGCCAGCGGCACCTTTAGCTCACGCACGTTTTCCATCTCGTGCCGGACCATCCTCGAAACCCCGTCG